>NZ_JBSJOZ010000041.1:0-1451 GCF_056633155.1 Cryptocyanus atlanticus LEGE 06306 | reverse complement strand
ATGAGCCCAGCCACGCCCCTGGTGCCCGTGATTCTCTGCGGCGGCACCGGCACCCGCCTGTGGCCGCTGTCGCGGGCGAGCTATCCCAAGCAGTACTGGCCGCTGGGGGACAGCGGCGAGGAGACCCTGCTGCAGCAGACGCAGCAACGGCTGGAGGGGCTGGAGGGGCTGGCCCCCCCCCTGCTGATCTGCAATGAGGACCACCGCTTCATCGTGGCCGAGCAGATGCGGCAGATCGATGTGGAGCCGGCGGCGATCCTGCTGGAGCCGATGGGCCGCAACACCGCCCCGGCCATCGCCGTGGCCGCCCTGCAGGCCACCAGCCGGGGCCAGGATCCGCTGCTGCTGGTGCTCGCCGCCGACCATGTGATCCGCGACGCCCCCCGGTTCCGCTCCACGGTAGAGGCGGGCCGCGGCGCCGCCGAATCGGGCCTGCTGGTGACCTTCGGGATCGTGCCCACCGCGGCGGAAACCGGCTACGGCTACATCGAGGCCGATGCGGCGGCGGCCGGATCCGGGGCCCCCAGCGGCTCAGGGATTCCGGCGCCGGTGCCGATCGCGCGCTTCGTGGAGAAACCCGATGCGGCCACGGCCGAGGCCTTTCTGGCCAGCGGCCGATTCACCTGGAACAGCGGCATGTTCCTGTTCCGCGCCAGCGCCATCCTCTCGGAGCTGGAGCGGCTGGTGCCGGAGGTGGTGAGCAGCTGCCGGTCCGCCCTGGAGCAGGACAGCGCCGATCTGGATTTCCTCCGGCTGGAGCGCGAGTCCTTCGCGAGCTGCCCCAGCGTGGCGATCGACGTGGCGGTGATGGAGCGCACCGGGCTGGGGGTGGTTCTGCCGCTGGCGGCGGGCTGGAGCGATGTGGGCAGCTGGAGCGCCCTGTGGGACACCGGATCCCGCGATGTCGACGGCAACGTGCTGCGGGGTCGGGTGATCAGCGAGGGCTCCCGCAACTGCTACCTGCGCAGCGAACACCGGCTGGTGGTGGGGCTGGGGGTGGAGGACCTGGTGGTGGTCGAAACCGACGACGCCGTGCTGGTGGCCCACCGGGAGCGGGCCCAGGAGGTCAAGACGATCGTGGGCCGCCTTGAGGCGGCGGGTGCCTCCGAGGGTCGGGCCCACCGGCGCATCTACCGCCCCTGGGGCTCCTACGACGGCGTGGTGGAGGGGGAGCGCTGGCAGGTCAAGACAATCGTGGTGAACCCCGGCGCCTCGCTCTCACTGCAGATGCACCACCACCGCAGCGAGCACTGGGTGGTGGTGAAGGGCACGGCGGTGGTGGAGAAGGACGGCGTGCAGGAGCTGGTGGGGGAGAACCAGAGCACCTACATTCCACTGGGGACGAAACACCGGCTCAGCAACCCGGGCAAGATCGCGGTGGAGATGATCGAGGTGCAGAGCGGCCCCTATCTGGGCGAGGACGACATCGTCCGCTTTGAGGATCGGTATGG
>NZ_JBSJOZ010000012.1:0-80099 GCF_056633155.1 Cryptocyanus atlanticus LEGE 06306 | reverse complement strand
TGCGGGGCTTAAGGATTGCTGCGGGTGGTGGGCGGCCCGGGTGGTGTGTGGGACCCGGACCCGGACCCGGACCCGGGGCAGGCCGGCCCCGGGTCCGCTTCGTTAGCGTCCAAGCCCGCCAGCAGAGCTCACGATGGGGGCTGACCCGTCGCCGCGGCAGCCGCCGCCGCCATCGACCGATCACGGCGACGCCCAGCGGGTGCTGCTGATCCGCCTCCCCTGCAATCCGATCTTTCCGATCGGACCGATCTACCTGGCCGATCACCTGCACAAGCGCTTTCCACGCTTGCCCCAGCGCATTCTCGATCTGGCGGCAGTGCCCAGTCTTGATGTGGAGCGCGTGCTGCTGCGCACGGTGGACGCCTTCCGCCCCACGCTCCTGGTGTTCTCCTGGCGTGACATCCAGATCTATGCCCCGGTGGACGGCCGGGGCGGCAACCCGCTGCAGAACTCCTTCGAGGTGTTCTACGCCGCCAATCCGCTCCACCGCCTGCGCGGTGCCCTGGGGGGCCTGAGGCTGATGGGCGCTTTCTACGGGGAACTCCGGCGCAATCTGCGCCTGGTGCGTCGGGGGCTGCGCCGGGCCCGGAAGCACCACACCGCCGCCCGGGTGGTGATCGGCGGCGGGGCGGTGAGCGTGTTCTACGAGCAACTGGGCCAGAGCCTGCCGGCGGGCACGGTGGTGTCGGTGGGGGAGGGGGAGCCCCTGCTGGAGAAACTGATCAGCGGCCAATCCCTGGCCGCTGAACGCTGCTATGTGGTGGGCGCCCCCCCCCGGGCGGGGCTGATCCACGAACAGCCGGCGGGGGTGAGCAAAACCGCCTGCGACTACACCTACATCGCCTCGATCTGGCCCCAGCTCGACTGGTATCTCGAAGGGGGTGATTTCTACGTGGGCGTGCAGACCAAACGCGGCTGCCCCCATAACTGCTGCTATTGCGTCTACACCGTGGTGGAGGGCAAGGCGGTGCGGGTGAATCCGGTGGAAGATGTGGTGGCGGAGATGCGCCAGCTCTACGATCGGGGCGTGCGGGGGTTCTGGTTCACCGATGCTCAGTTCATTCCGGCCCGCCGCTATATTGAGGATGCCAAGCAGCTGCTGCGCGCTATCCAGGCCGCCGGCATGGGCGATATCCGCTGGGCCGCCTATATCCGGGCCGACAATCTCGACACCGAGCTGGCCGAGCTGATGGTGGCCACCGGCATGGACTACTTCGAGATCGGCATCACCTCCGGCAGTCAGGAGCTGGTGCGCAAGATGCGCATGGGTTACAACCTGCGCACCGTGCTGGAGAACTGCCGCCGGCTGGCCGGGGCCGGCTTCCGTGAGCACGTCTCGGTGAACTACTCGTTCAACGTGATCGACGAGCGGCCCGAGACGATCCGCCAGACCATCGCCTACCACCGCGAGCTGGAGCGCATCTTCGGGGCCGACAAGGTGGAGCCGGCGATCTTCTTTATCGGCCTCCAGCCCCACACCCATCTGGAGCAGTACGGCTTCGACCAGGGCTTGCTGGAGCCCGGG
Organism: Cryptocyanus atlanticus LEGE 06306; assembly: GCF_056633155.1. Lineage (NCBI taxonomy): Bacteria > Bacillati > Cyanobacteriota > Cyanophyceae > Synechococcales > Prochlorococcaceae > Cryptocyanus > Cryptocyanus atlanticus. Next base: position 78,574 of record NZ_JBSJOZ010000012.1, on the reverse strand, counting down.
TACAACCCGATGAGCATGATGCCCTGGACGGCCCGCAAGCTGCTCTGGAACCCCGAGCCGATGGGGAGCACCTTCGGACGGATCTGCCTGGAGGCTTTTGAGCGCAACCCGAAGGACTTCGGCCGCACCGTGATGGATCTCCTGGAGCGCGACTACGGCCGGGCCCCCCTCCAGGAGGCTCTGCATGCGCCGGTGGAGGGCCGTGGTGCCCTGGCCACGGCGGTGCGCTGAGGCCCTGCTCTGCTGAGCCTGGACGCACCCCCTTGCCCCTGGATCCATTCGAGCGTCGGGAGTGATCGGGGGACGTCACCGCCTCCCTCGCCGAGCTCAGCAAGGCTGGGGATGGGACCAGGCAACGGAACATTGATTTCTATGACTTCTCTTCCTCCAGAACGATCATCGCCGTGAACTGGACAGTAGAAAGAAGGAACAATCCATGGGGTGAGGATTTGTAAAGAAAATGAGCGGTTCATGCCGCCTTCTTTACCGATCACAAGCCTTTTGAGATTGCCGTCCTCTATGCACGAACAGAACAGTGACTTATTTCACGCCCATCGCTGACGACCTGGCCGAGGGTGTTTCAGGGGGCATTCTCAATCGATCATTTAACTCCAATCGGGAGGTCACGTATAACGTGGAGCTCAATGTTTCGATTGATAATAGTGACAACTCGCAAACGACCGTCAACTCGCTTCGGAATCGTGGGATTTCCGGCAATATGCTCAGTATCAGTGTGATCCGGCAGTTCCTCGCTGCTGCCCAGGCTCCTGCCTGATTCACCCATTGAAGATGCCGGGGAGTGATTCAGAGCCCTGCGGGGGCTACCCCGCAGGGCTCTGAATCACTCTTGCTTCGGAAGACACGTCGGGTCCACGTCCAGTCATTGATCGGTCATTTGGGGTCAAGATCGGCACGATCAGACTGTTGCAATCACCAACATCGGCAACAAGCAGGACGATCTGCCAGGGCTTATCTCTCCAGGACCTTGGTAAAAAAAAGGCGCCGAGCGATCGGCGCCTGGGTAGATCAAAGGATTGGGTTGTGGCCAGGCCATTCCCAGCTTTGCGTTGAGAATTTCTTGGCCCTGGGTCCAGAACCTGATTCAGGAGCTGAAGCTGACCGTGGCGCCGTTGCCGGAGAAGCCACGGTTCGAGATGCGATTGGCGCTCTGCTTGCGGTTGTCGGAGTTGTCGGAGTTGTCCGTGGTGGTTGTGGTGGTCGTGGTGGTCCTGCTGCGGTTGAACGAGCGGTTCAGGAAGCCACCCGAGATGCTCTGGGTAGCCGCGTCGTCAATCAGGGTGAAGTAAGCCATGGTTGCAAGAGAAGAAAAAGTGAAGCTGGGCTGTGGTTATGGGACTGAGGCACCAGGTCAACGGGAAGATCCCCATGGGCAGGTGCGGAGATGGTTCTCCATAGGCACCGGTGCAGGATCCGATGGGATCCAGGCAGGATCTGCAGGCTTGAACTGGAGGCCTCGGCTCACCATGTCTGAACACTAGGTACAAAACTGGTGAGCCCCAACCTGGCGATCAAAACTGAAATAAACTTCAGGTTTGTTTACAGTTTGCTGTAGGCGGTGTTAGGCATGAACCGTCTCGCTGTTATGCGCGATACCTCCCATTTGGCATGTTTGAGGCAAGGGCTCGTGAGTGTGACGGATTATTGATTGCGCGCTGCATCGGCCTGTTTCGCTGTCTTGAGTGAAGCGGCGATTGACCTCTCTGCTGGCCTGCGCTCAGCCAACTCTTTCGACCAGAACTCAGAGAATTGTAAGAATCTCTTACGAAAGTCTAGGGCGGCGGGCGATGTGTTTCGCTTCATTTACGACGTTTTGTTGGCGGCGCGGCTTAGGGTTAACCACACCGCTATTCCTGTTGGGGCTTCCCGCTGCCCATGCCCCGTTACGCCTTCGTCGAGCAGCATTCCGAGGAGGATTGCGGTGCCGCCTGCGTTGCCATCGTGGCCCGGCAGCATGGCCGCAACCTGCCCCTCTCCCGGGTGCGGGAGCTGGTGGGCACCGGTTCCCTGGGTACCACCCTGCTCGGGCTTCGCCGCGGTGCGGATGCCATCGGCTTCCAGGCCCGGGCGGTGCGAGCCCAGCCCGATCTGCTTGAGCACCTGGATGCCATCCCATTGCCCGCCATCTGTCATTGGAAGGGCAACCACTGGGTGGTGCTGCATGGGCGCCGCCGGCGGCACTATGTGATCGCGGATCCGGCGGTCGGGCTGCGCCGGCTCTCCGAGAAGGAGTTTCTGGAGGGTTGGAGCAACGGCGTGATGCTGCTGCTTGAGCCCGATCGGCACCGACTGGCCGAGCAGGAGGAGGCCCCGAAGGCCCCGTTCCTGCGTTTCCTCCGGCTGGTGCTGCCCTACCGGGGGCTGCTGCTCCAGGCCCTGGCGATCAATGGAGTGATCGGCCTGCTGGCCCTGGCGATGCCGTTGCTGATGCAGCTGCTCACCGACGATGTGCTGGTCCGGCGCGACACCCAGCTGCTCACCAGCCTCGGGCTGGGCATGTTGGTGCTGTTCCTCTTCCGCAATCTGATCTCGTTGCTGCAGGGCCACCTGGTGGGCCATTTCGCCCAGCGGCTGCAACTGGGGATGCTGCAGGAATACGGCCACCAGCTGCTGCGGCTGCCGATGACCTATTTCGACAGCCACCGCAGCGGTGAGGTGGTCAGTCGGATCAGCGATGTGAACCACATCAACGGCCTGATCGGCGATGTGGTGCTCGGCCTGCCCAGCCAGCTGTTCGTCGCCCTGGTGTCGTTGCTGGTGATGCTCACCTACAGCCCGGCGCTCACGGCCGTGTCGCTGCTGGCCTTTCTCCTGGTGGTGAGCGCCAATCTGGTCTTCCTGCCGGCGCTGCGGCAGAAGACCCGCCGCCTGATCGTGAAATCCGCGGAGAACCAGGGCTTTCTGGTTGAAGCTTTCCGCGGCGCCCAGGTGCTCAAGACCACCGAGGCCACGCCGCAGGTCTGGGATGAGTACCAGCGCAATTTTGGAACGTTGTCCCATCTGCGCTGGAAGACCCTGCAGCTGGAGCTGTTCGGCTCCACCACCACCGATCTCCTCTCTAATGCCACCACCCTGGCGATGTTGTGGTATGGGAGCAGCTTCGTGATTGCCGGCAAGCTCAGCATCGGCCAGTTGCTCGCCTTCAACGGCATGGGCTTCAACGTGCTGGGCTTCCTCGGGGACCTGGTGGGCTTTGCCGGGGACTTCATCACCGCCCAGGTGGTGTTCCATCGCCTCTCGGAGGTGCTCGATGGAACGGTGGAGGATCCGAACGCCGCCAAGAAACCCTGGGTGGCCCTCCCACTGGGCAGCGAGATCCGCTGCCGCAATCTCAGCTTTCACCATGCCGGTCGTCTCGACCTGCTCAAGGAGTTCAACCTCACGATCCCGGGCGGCTGCATGACCGCCCTGATCGGGGAATCGGGGTGTGGCAAGAGCACACTGGTGAAGCTGCTGGCAGGCCTCTATCCGCCGCAGAGCGGAACCATCCATTACGGCCCCTATGGCCTCAAGGACATCTCGCTGGAGTGCCTGCGCCAGCAGGTGGCGCTGATTCCCCAGGACCCCCAGTTCTTCAATCGAACGATCCTGGAGAACTTTCGCTTCACCTATCCCGATGCCGGCTTCGACCAGGTGGTGGCCGCCTGTGATCTGGCCCTCGCCGACGGATTCATCCGGGACCTCCCCGACGGCTATCAGACCGTGCTCGGGGAATTCGGCGCCAACCTCTCCGGAGGCCAGCGGCAGCGCCTGGCGATCGCCCGGGCCCTGGTGGCGCGGCCCCCGGTGCTGATCCTCGATGAGTCCACGGCGGCCCTCGATCCCGGCCTGGAACGGCGGCTGCTGGATCGGCTCCTGCCCCTGCGCCAGGGCCTCACCACGGTGATGATCAGCCACAGGCCCAGCGTGATCCTCCGCTGTGACTGGGTGGTCTACCTGGAGCAGGGCCAGGTCAAGTTCCAGGGCCCGCCCCAGGAACTGCAGGATTTCGAACCGCTCACCCCCTATCTCCTGCCGGCATGAGTGACCTTCCCCCCGCCGATCAACCCTCCGGTGAGTCCCTGCTGGCGGTGACCCCGCCGGCGCAGCCGCCGGGGCGGCTGGCCGTGCGGCCGATCGATGCCGGCCTGGTGCTCAACGCCAGCACCGCTGAGGAATTCCTGCCCTCGGTGAGCCCCTGGGTCCGGGCGCTGGGGCTGGTGATGGTGGGCAGTTTCGCCGGCGGGATCGCTCTGATGGCCGTGTGGCCCTACCGGGTGGTGGTGCGGGGGGTGGGCCTGATCCGCCCCAGTGGGGAAACCAGCGTGATCCACGCTCCCTTCTCCGGCCGGGTCCGCTCGATCAACGTCCGCCTCAATGAGACGGTCGCCCGCGGCCAGGTGATCGCCGTGCTCAATCCGGCCGATCTGGTCGGCAAGGAGGCCCAGCTCGATTCGACTCGCACGGCCCTGGAGCAGGAGAAGGCGGCCCTGGGACGCCAGAATGAGGCGGCCCTTCAGGGGGCCCAGCTCGAGGTGCGCAAAGCCGAAGCCGCCCTCACCCTGGCCGAGACCGAGGCCCGCCGCTACCAGCAGCTCGCCTCCAGTGGAGCCGTCTCGGCCCAGCAGCTCGATGAGCGCCTGGCCAGTGCGGCGGTCGCCCGCTCGAACCTCGATCAGGCCCAGCGGGCCGTGGAGGAGCTGCGCTCCAAGAGCGAAGCGGATCTGTCGCGGATGGTTCAGCAGTTCGCGGCCAACCGCGGTGAAAGCTCCCAGATCCGCCGCGATCTGGGCAGCTCGACGATCCGCTCACCTGGAGAGGGGGTGATCCTCTCGCTTTCCCTGCGCAACCCCCAGCAGGTGGTGGCCACCGGCGAAGAGCTGGCCCGGGTGGCGCCCAGCGGCCGGGAGCTGGTGGCGAAGGTGCGGGTCAGCTCCCAGAACATCGACAACCTCGCGGATGGCCAGCGGGCCGATCTGCGGATCGATGGTTGTCCCTATCCCGATTTCGGCACCCTCCGGGCGAGGGTGTCCTCGGTCTCTCCCGATGTGGTGCCGGTTGAGGGGGGCAATGGTGGGGTGAGCACCGATCCGGGCTCCCCGGGCCTGCCCGCCGCCGGCTCGCCGGGCTTTGAGGTGACCCTGCAGCCCCAGGCCACCAGCCTGGAGACCCCCACACGCCGCTGCCTCGTGCGCCCCGGCATGGCGATCACGGCTGACATCACCACCCGGCAGGAGACCGTGCTGCAGTTTCTGCTCCGCAAGGGGCGCTTCCTGCTGCAGCCCTAGCCCGGGCCGGCCCCGGCAGCTGCCCCGCCCCCGGCCAGCGACCGCCGCCGCACCCAGAGCAGGGCCCCAAGACCGGCCCAGCCCAGCAGGCCTCCGATCGGATTGGGATCCGCTCCGCCCGGTCCGGCCAGCCAGAGCGGCACGGTGGGGTCGATCTGGAGCGGACCGGCCAGCAGCGAGAACCATCCCCCCACCAGACCACCATGCAGACCGACGGCCCCCCACAGGGAGCCGCGATCGGCCCGGCGTTGCAGCCCCAGGGCCAGCCCCAGCAGCAGCAGGCCCACCAGCAAGCCGGCCATCGGCGCGAAGCCCAGGTTGAAGCGGGTGTGGGCCAGGCTGAACACCACCGCCTGGGCGATCAGGGCCCGTTGATCGCCCAGGCGGCCTCCCCCCAGGCGCAGGCTCAGCTCGCCCCAGAGCCAGCCTCGGAACACCAGTTCTTCCGCGAAGCCGACCCCCAGGATCAGCAGGACGGCATTGCCCACTTCGGCCGGCGTCAGTCCGCCGCTCCAGCGGGCCTGACCACGGATCAGCAGCAGGCCCGCCACCAGCAGGAGCAGCAGCAGGGCCATGATCAATCCCCGCAGCAGGGAGCGCAGGCCGACAGCCCAGCCCACGGCCACGCCGAGCGCCCGCCAGGGCCGGGGCTCACCCCAGACCGTCCCCAGGCGCAGCGGCAGGGTCAGGAGCAGCAGGGCGAAGGACACGACCGTGCCCAGCAGGGCGATCTGATCGGCTCGCCAGCCGCCCAGCACTCCGACCGCAGCGACAGGTTGCACGGCCAACCAGCCGAGGCCGTAGAGCAGCGGCAGATAGAGCAAGGTGCCGATCCAGCCCAGCCAGGCCCGCCTTGGCACTCAGCTCTCCGGCTCGATCGTGCTCGTGAGCCCCTTGGCCTTGAGCGTCTCGCTGTAGAACTCAGCGGGCTCCAGATCGCAGACGATCACCAGACCCACGCCCGTGTTATGGGCTTCGAGCATCACGGCGATGGCGTCCTGCTCACTGAGGGACGGCACCACCTGGCGCAGGGTGGTGACCACATACTCCATCGAGTTGACCGGGTCGTTGTGCAGCAGGACCCGGTAGCGGGGGGAGGGCTTGCGGACCCGCTGCACCTCCTTCTCGATCACCGCGGCCCCCCCCGGGGAGCGGGTTGGGGTGGAAACAGCCGTTGGCGCCGGAACAGGCATGGGTGTCGCTGTCGACAGGGCCCGATCGCTCAGGAGCGTAGCCAAATTACGCGGCCCTCCCCGGGGTGGTAGGCAGCAGCGAGCCCCGGGCGATCCGGGCCATGGCCTCCTCCACGTTGAGCCGGCTGTTGAAGGCCGAGAGACGGAAGTACCCCTCCCCGGCGGAGCCGAAGCCGCTGCCGGGGGTTCCCACCACGTGGGCCTCGGCGAGGAGACGATCGAAGAAGGCCCAGGAATCGAGGCCGGCCGGCGTGCGCAGCCACACGTAGGGGGCGTGCTCCCCTCCGTAGACCTCCAGCCCCGCTGCGCTCAGCTCCCGGCGCATGATCGCGGCGTTCTCCATGTAGAACCTGGTCAGCGCCTTCACCTGGGCCCGGCCTGCCTCCGAGTAGACGGCTTCGGCACCCCGCTGCACGATGTAGCTCACGCCGTTGAACTTGGTGCTCTGCCGACGGTTCCACAGCCCCCACAGCTCCACCGCCTCTCCGTCGGCGGTCGTGCCGCTCAGCCCCCGCGGCACCACGGTGAAGGCGCAGCGGGTTCCGGTGAATCCCGCAGTCTTGGAGAAGGAGCGGAATTCGATCGCGCAGCGGCGGGCTCCCTCGATCTCGTAGATCGAATGGGGGAGCTCGGGATCGCGGATGAAGGCTTCGTAGGCCGCGTCGAAGAGGATCAGGGCATCATGCGCGAGGGCGTAGGTGACCCAGCGGTGGAGCTGGGCCCGGGTGGCCACGGCTCCGGTTGGGTTGTTCGGGAAGCAGAGATAGATCAGGTCGACCCGGCCCTCGGGCAGCGGAGCTTCGAACCCATTGGCGGCGGTGATCGGCAGGTAGGTGAGACCGCCGTAGCGGCCGGCGTCGTCGGCCTCGCCGGTGTGCCCCGCCATCACATTGCTGTCCACGTACACCGGGTAGACCGGATCGGTCACAGCGATGCGGTTGTCCGGCCCGAGGATGTCGAGGATGTTGCTGCTGTCGCACTTCGAACCGTCGGAGATGAAGATCTCGTCGGCGCTGATCGGGCAGCCGCGGTCCTGGAAGTCATGGCGGGCGACCGCTTCCCGCAGCCAGGGGTACCCCTGCTCGGGGCCGTAGCCGTGGAACCCCTCCCGGCTCCCCATCGCCTCGATCGCCTCCGCCATCGCCGTCCGGCAGGCGGCCGGCAGGGGTTCGGTCACATCCCCGATGCCCAGGCGGATCAGCCGGGCCTCGGGATGGGCCTCCGCGAAGGTCGTCACCCGGCGGGCGATCTCGGGAAAGAGGTAGCCCGCCCTGAGCTTCCGATAGTTGCCGTTGATCTGGACCACTGCCGCGCCCGCTGCTTCTGCTGCCGGGCATCCTCCTATGGCGCCGGGTCGGGTGGCGGTTGGGCGGCCGGCAGGATCCGCCCTGCATACGATCGGGATGAGCCCCTGCCCCTGCCGCCGTGACCGTCGCCCCCGCGAGCGAGCCGATCGGGCACCGGCCCGTCGCCTTTGATCGGCTGGTGGGCCGCGACATCGCCCGGCCGGGGCGCTACCTGGGCCATGAGCGGGGGGTGGAACCCCGCGACTGGCAGGCCGCCGCCGTGCGCTGGGCACTCACCTACCCCGATCTCTATGAGGTGGGCGCCAGCAACCTGGGTCACATCATTCTCTATTCCATCCTCAACACGGTTCCCGGGCAGCTCTGCGATCGGGCCTATCTACCGGCGGCCGACCTCTCCGCCCGGCTCAGGCAGAGCGGGGAGTCCCTGTTCGGTGTGGAGAGCCGCCGGCCCCTGGCGGCCTTCGATCTGCTGGGATTCAGCCTCAGCTATGAGCTGGGCGCCACCAACATCCTGGAGATGCTGGATCTGGCCCGAGTGCCGATCCACGCCGCTGCCCGGCGTGATCTCCCCCTGGCCGATCCGGGCGCGCCGCCGCTGATCTTCGCCGGTGGCCCCACCGCCACCAGCAACCCCGAGCCCTATGCCGCGTTCTTCGATTTCATCGCCCTCGGGGACGGCGAGGAGTTGCTGCCCGAGATCGGTCTGGTGGTGGCCGAAGGCAAGGCGGCCGGTCTGAGCCGATCGGACCTGCTGCGGGATCTGGGCCAGGTGCCGGGGGTCTACGTGCCGGCGCTCTACGCCCCCGGGCCCGATGGCGTCACCCTGGCGCCGCTGCTGCCGGAGCTGCCGCAGCGGGTGCTGCGCCGGGTGGCCACCCCCATGCCCCACTACGGCATGGGCCTGGTGCCCCACATCGAAACCGTCCACGACCGGCTCACGATCGAGATCCGCCGGGGCTGCACCCGCGGCTGCCGCTTCTGCCAGCCGGGCATGCTCACCCGCCCGGCCCGCGACGTCGAACCCGAGGCGGTGATCGAGGCGGTGGAAACGGGAATGGAGCGCACCGGCTACTCCGATTTCTCCCTGCTCTCGCTGAGCTGCTCCGATTACCTCGCCCTGCCGGCGGTGGGGGTGGAGCTGCGCAACCGTCTGGCGGAGCACAACGTGAGCCTCACCCTGCCCAGCCAGCGGGTGGATCGCTTCGACGCCAACATCGCCCACATCCTGGGAGGCACCCGCAAGGCCGGGCTCACCTTTGCCCCGGAGGCGGGCACCCAGCGCCTGCGCGACATCGTCAACAAGGGCCTCAGCGATGCCGAGCTGCTGCGGGGCATCCGCACCGCCATGGAGAGCGGCTACCGCAAGGTCAAGCTCTATTTCATGATCGGTCTGCCGGGGGAAACCGACGCCGACGTGATCGGCATCGCCGACACCTGCCGCCGTCTTCAGCAGCAGTGCAACGATCTCGGCCGGCTGGAGCTGAACCTCACGATCAGCAATTTCACCCCCAAGCCCCATACCCCGTTCCAGTGGCACAGCGTGTCCACCGCGGAGTTCCTGCGGCGGCAGGAGCTCCTGCGCGGGGCTCTGCGGCCGCTGCGGGGTCTCAAGGTCAACACCACCGACGTGCGCCTCTCGGCGATGGAGGACTTCGTCGGCCGGGGGGACCGGCGTCTCGCCACCGTGCTGGAAGCGGCCTGGCGAGCCGGCGCCGGACGGGACGCCTGGTTCGAGACCATCGAGGCCACCGATGCGGCCTGGAGAGGTGCGATCGAGGCGGCGGGGCTGGGGGGGCGCTACCGGGCCCTGGAGATGGGGGCCTGGAGCGCCGCCGAAGCGATGCAGGGCGCCGAGCTGGCCGCCTTCTGCCGCCAGCCGTTGCCCTGGGATCACATCGATTCCGGGGTCGACAAGGAGTGGCTGGCCGAGGATCTGGCCCGGGCGCTGGCCGCAGCACCGGTTCCCGACTGTTCCTTCGATGGCTGCAGCCACTGCGGGGTCTGCGGCCCGGACTTCGGCCACAACGTGGTGGTGCCCCCGCCGCCCGTTCCAGCCCCCGCTCCCCCCCGGGCCCCGGCCAGTGAGCGGAGCCAGCGGCTCCGGTTTGGGTTCGCCAAGACCGGCTCCTTCGCCCTGCTCAGCCACCTCGACACGGTGCGCCTGCTGGAGCGGGCCCTGCGCCGCAGCGCCCTGCCGGTGAGCTTCAGCGGCGGCTTCCATCCCCTGCCGCGGCTCCAGCTGGCCCTGGCCCTGCCCCTGGGGGTGGAGGCCAGCGGCGACTGGCTGGACCTGGAGTTTTCGGCACCGGTGGATCCCGCTCTGGCCCTGGAGGGGCTGAACGCCCAGCTGCCGGCGGAGTTCCGCCTGCTGTCCGTGCTGGAGGTGCCCGTCCAGGGTCCGAGCCTGGCCCAGGAGCTGGAGGCGGCTGAGTGGAGCGTGGAGCTGCGTCCGGCGCCGGGCGGGGCGGCGCTCCCGGCGGAGGCCTGGAGCGCCGCCGTGGACGATCTGCTCGCCGCCGGCAGCCTGCCCTGGGAGGACACCGACAAGAAGGGGCGGCCGCGACGGCGCGACTGCCGCCCCTACCTCCTGGCCCTGGAGGCCCACCGGGAAGCGGGGGGCTCCTGCGGCCTGCGGATGCGTGCCGCCATCGATGCCCAGGGCCGCGGCCTGCGGCCCGACCAGCTCCGCCACTGGATGGAGCAGAGGCTGGGCCGACCGCTCGACCTTGGCCGGGTGCGTCGGGAGCGGCTGCTGCTCCGCCCGGCGGCCCGATCCGTCGGTGTCTGCGTGCTAACGTCGCTTCAAGACGGCAGATCCGTCTGTGGTTTTCAATCTGCAGACGCCGCCCTACGGCCCACCGCTCCGTAGGCCCCTACGGCCCACTTGCCCGTAGACACTGTTGCGACATCCGGCCGGTCATCGCGTTCCGGCAGATTCGACGTCAAGGGAGGTTGATCCTCCTGAGGATGGTCCCCATCAGGTTTTCTCTTCCGTCTTCATCCCCGCTGTTGCAGCAGTCGAGCGGCTTTGCGGCACGCTCTGCGCGACGGGTCTTCCCTCAGGGATCCATTCCCCTACCAAGGCAGGGCTCCACTGAGCCACCCCCCTATCCTCCATGCCCCAGCAGATCGTCATTGCGGAGCAACTGCGCATCGCCGCGGTGCTCAACGACGAACGTGTTGAACAACTGGTTGTCGCTCAGGGCCGCTACCAGATTGGTGATGTCTATGTCGGCCGGGTCGAGAACGTCCTCCCCGGCATCGATGCCGCCTTCGTCAATATCGGCGAAAGTGAGAAGAACGGCTTCATCCATGTCACCGATCTCGGTCCGCTGCGGCTGAGAAAGGGGGCCGCCGGCATCACCGAGCTGCTTGAACCACGCCAGAAGGTGCTGGTTCAGGTGATGAAGGAGCCCACCGGCACCAAGGGACCGCGCCTCACCGGCAATCTCACCCTGCCGGGTCGCTTCCTGGTGCTGCAGCCCCATGGCCAGGGGGTGAACATCTCCCGCCGCATCAACGGCGAGAACGAGCGCAACCGGCTGCGGGCGCTGGGCGTGCTGATCAAACCCCCCGGCGCCGGTCTGCTGGTGCGCACCGAGGCGGAGGGCATCAGCGAAGACCTGCTGATCGACGACCTGGAGATGCTCCTGCGCCAGTGGGAGGGCATCCAGGAGGCCGCCGAGACGGCCACACCGCCGGTGCTGCTCAACCGGGATGAGGATTTCGTTCACCGGGTGCTGCGTGACCTCTACACCCCGGATGTGCTGCGGGTGGTGGTTGACACCCCGGCGGCGGTGGCCCGGGTCAACGCCTTCCTGGGCGCCGATCAGGCCAACCTGCTGGTCGACCACCACGATGAACCGACGGACATCCTGGAGCATTTCCGGGTCAACGCCGCGATCCGGGATGCCCTCAAGCCCCGGGTGGATCTTCCGTCCGGTGGCTACGTGATCATCGAGCCCACCGAGGCGCTCACGGTGATCGACGTGAACTCCGGTTCGTTCACCCGTTCGGCCAACGCCCGCGAAACGGTGCTCTGGACCAACTGTGAAGCGGCCGCCGAGATCGCTCGCCAGCTCAAGCTCCGCAACATCGGTGGTGTCGTGATCATCGACTTCATCGACATGGAGTCCCGTCGCGATCAACTGATGCTCCTGGAGCATTTCACCCAGTCCGCACGCGACGATGCGGCCAGGCCCCAGATCGCCCAGATCACTGAACTCGGCCTGGTTGAACTCACCCGCAAGCGCCAGGGGCAGAACATCTACGAACTGTTCGGCCGGGCCTGTCCCAGTTGTGGCGGCCTGGGCCATGTGGCCGTGCTTCCCGGCAAGGACACCCTGCAGCCGCTGGCCACCGTCACCGGTCTGGTGCGCTCGGCCGCTTCGGCCCGCGCCGAGGTCGCCAGCCCCAATGGGGTGGAATCCAGTGGGCGTCGCCGTGGTGGCCGCGGTGGCCGTGGAGGCCGCTCCAGCGAGACGGCTGCCGTCGAATCCCAGCCGATGACCGCTGCCGCCTCCGAGCCGGCACAGTCCTCCCTGCCGCTGGATCTGGCCAGCGTTTCCAATGGCGTTGCCCCCGAAGGCGTCAGCCGACGCCAGGACCCCGATCTCGTGGCGGTTCCCATGGATTCCGAGCAGGAGCTCGTCTATGGCTGGATGGGTCTGAGCCCCGCCCTGCTGCTGGATCCCCCCCCCGCTGGGGAGAATCTGATCGTGCGGGTGGTCCGACCCGGCGAAGACAGCACCACCGTGCTGGAGAATGCGCGCCAGCAGCTGGCGTCCTCCGGCTCCCGCCGCCGCCGCCGCGGATCCCGCGGTGGGGGCGACGGCGGTGGCCGCTCGGGCCAGGAGGACGGCTCCAGCCGCGAAGATGCAGCCCCCGCCACTGGCACTGCCCCCGTTACCGCCACCATCACCGCCCCCGGGTTGGGCGCGGAGATCCCGGCGGCCGTCGCGGTGGAGATCACCCCCCTGGCCGCCGGCCCCGAGACCCCGGTGCCCGTGTTCCCCGCGGTCGTCGAGGCCCCGCTCGTGCAGGTGCCTCGCGGCCGTACCTCCCGCTCGCGCACCGTCACCGGCCGGGCCACGACCCTGGAGCTCGACCTGGTCGAGGTCGCCCCGCTGCGCGACAGCACTGCGCCGGAGGCCCCGGACCTAGCCGAAGCGGCCATCGATGGGTTGGAGGATGGCGCCGAACCGCGCCGTCGCCGTCGCCGCTCGTCCGCCGTCTGAATGGGGGGCGACCCCCTGGAGGCCCAGCTCCGCACTCCCTTTGCCGGCTTCGATCCCGGCGTCTGCGCGGGAGTGGATGAAGTGGGCCGCGGGGCCCTGTTCGGTCCCGTCTTCGCCGCGGCCGTTGTGTTGCCCGGCTCCGCCCTGGCCCCCCTCGCCGCCGCGGGCCTCACCGACAGCAAGGCGCTGTCGGCCCGGAGGCGTCAGCGGTTGCTGCCGTTGATCACGGGCCTGGCCCGGGCCTGGGGCCTGGGCCAGGCCTCCGCCCGCGAGATCGACCGCGATGGAATCCGCGCCGCGACGGAATCCGCCATGCTGCGGGCCCTGCAGCGGTTACCTGCCACGCCGGCGCTGGTGCTCGTGGATGGGATTCTGCCGCTGCGGCCCTGGCGGGACCCCCAGCGCACCCTCGTGCGGGGGGATCGTCACTGTCTCGCGATCGCCGCGGCCAGCGTGCTGGCAAAGCAGACCCGGGACGCCCTGCTCCTGCGGCTGGCGGCCCATCACCCCGGCTACGGCCTGGAACACCACGTGGGCTACGGCACCGCCGTCCACGGCGACGCCCTGCGGCGCCTGGGCACGACCCCGCTGCACCGCCACAGCTTCCTGGGCCGGCAGCTCAGCGGTGCTCGCACCAGTGCTGGAAATCCCTGAGCAGGTGCTGACGCACCCGGGTGCGGATGCCCAGCAGCACCCCACCCAGCAGGGATCTGCCGGTGGCCTCCAGCACCCTGGGCGGAATCAGGGACAGCACCGCCGGCCGGCTCACGCTCACCGCAAGCCGCGCTTCCCCCTCCAGGCCCGTTGCGCCCGCCTCCAGCCAGGACTCCAGGGTCAGCCGGAAGTCGTCCACCAGCTCCAGCCCCTCGAGATCGCAATCGAGGGCCTCCAGCTCCAGGCGGCCAGGCTGCCGCTGGGTCTGGAGCTGGACCACCGGCTGGATCTGCAGCTGGAAGACCTGGAACCGTGTCACCTCGTAGCGGTACTGCCCCGGGCCCAGCCGGTGCAGTTGGCTGGGATCCAGCAGCGCCTGGATCACCCGCTCCTCGTCGTCGAGATAGGTCGCCAATTGTCCGGCCTGGTCGCCGCACACCGGGAGGCTGAGCTGCTGGCTGGCACCGAAGGCCAGGGTCATCGCCTCGTTCCGGGGGGCGGCGGGGGATGATCCTATCGAGCGATGCCCACCCGGTTCCCCATGCGCCTTGCGTTTCTTGGTCCCAGCGGCACCTATGGGGAGCAGGCGGCGTGGCAGCTCGCCACTCTCGAAGGGGTCGAGGCTCCCGAACTCCTCCCCCAGAGCGGCATCCGGGCGGTGGTCAAGGCGCTGGCGGAGGCGCGTTGCGACGGGGCGGTGGTGCCGGTGGAGAACTCGGTGGAGGGGGGCGTCACCGCTTGCCTCGACGGGCTCTGGGAACACCCCGAGCTGCGCATCCGGCGGGGTCTGGTCTTGCCCATTCGCCATGCCCTGCTCGGCAGTGGTCCGATCGAGCGGGTCAGCGAAGTGCTCTCCCATCCCCAGGCCCTGGCCCAGTGCAGCCTCTGGCTGAGTGAGCGTCGTCCTGCGGCGTTGCAGCTGCCGACGAGCTCCACCGCCGAGGCGGCCCGGCTGGTGGCCGGCAGCCGCTTCCGGGCCGCCGTGGCCTCACGCCGGGCGGCGGCGGAGCATGGCCTGGAGGTGCTGGCCTACCCGATCAATGACGTGCCGGGCAACTGCACCCGCTTCCTGCTGCTCCAGCGCCAGGACACCACCACGGCGGCGGATCCCACCCTCTGCAGCCTGGCCTTCTCGCTCCACGCCAACAGCCCCGGAGCCCTGCTGGAGGCCCTGGGCTGCTTCGCGCGCCGCCAGCTGAACATGAGCCGGATTGAATCGCGGCCCTCCAAGCGGGAGATGGGCGAATACATCTTCTTCGTGGATCTGGAGCTGCCCGCCGACCCTGCCCTGCTGGAGCCGGCGATCGAGGAGCTCAGGGGGCACAGCCGCCACCTGGCCCTGTTCGGCACCTACCCCCTCACCAACCTGTCGGAGGAGGAGGACCCGACGGCCTGATCCGACCGGAGGGGGGTCGTCCGGCAGCGGAAGACGCCGAAGGCCATCAGACCGGTGCGGAAGGCCCAGTGCATCAGCAGCAGGGTGGGGGTCTCGCGCAGACCCTGGAGGACTGCGGCGGGCCCCAGCCCCAGCACGGCTCCGGGGCGCCTGAACCCCTCGAGGATGGAGTCGATCCAGGAGGGCAGGGTGGCGGTGGTCCAGTCGTCGCTCTCCACCGTCAGCTGGTCACTCCATGGACTGCGCTCCAGATTGCGCCGGAACGACGGGATGCTGGAGAACTCGGGATGGGCCCACTGGTCGAGCAGCTGACGCATCACCCAGCGCTCCAGAGCGGTGGGTGGAGCCTGGGTGGGATCGCGACGGTTCCAGTCGGCCACCACCAGCCGGCCCCCCGGGGCCAGCACCCGCAGCAGCTCGTCGGCATAGCGCTGCTTGTCAGGCATGTGGGGACCGGCCTCCACGCTCCAGACGACCGCGAAGCTCGCGGCCGGCAGCTGCAGATCCAGGGCGTCCATCAGCTCGAACCGGCAGGAGAGGCCGGCGGGGGTGAGCTGGCGAGCCCGCTCGATCTGGGCCGGGCTGATGCTGATGCCGAGCACGTCGAAACCGTAGTGGCGGGCCAGGAGCCTGGCGCTGCCGCCAATGCCGCAGCCCACGTCCAACAGAGTGGTGCCGGGCGGCAGCTGATCGAGGCTGCCCCAGCGCACCAGTTCATGCACGAAGGCTTCCTTGGCGGCGCGGAAATCGGTCGGAACCGGTGGGGCGCCGTAATGACCCAGGTGGACGTGCTCACCCCAGAGTCGCTCCAGCAGGCGGTCGGAGGTCCAGCGGTCGTAGGCGTCGGCGACGCTGGCGCCGGAGCGGTATCGACGATCCCTGCGCTGCCAGAGGGCCAGGGCCAGGGCCAGCAGGGCCACGGCGAGGGCCGACGCCAGCAGGGCCGTCAGCCAGGGGGCCAGGGCGATCAACCGGGTTCCTGCCTGGGCTCCCCCAGATCCTTGAAGGTGTCCTTGAGCACGGTGCGGGCGGCCAGCTGGCGTCGGGTCTGGTCAAGCAGGGTGAACTCCTGCCGCAGCCGTTCGCCCGTGTCGGTGAGCTCCAGCAGGGCCTGTTGGTGATCCGCCACGGGCCCCCCCAGATGGGAGCCGATCCAGAAGGAGAGCTCCCGGGGCAGATCAGGAAGATCGGTGGGCAGGGAAGTGGGTTTTCCGATCAGTTTGCCGGTGAGATCCACCACGTCGCGAAGGGCGCGGGTGACATCTTCCGAGAGCTCCCGGAGGACCTCGCCCTCATCAGGACTGCTGTCTTCGATCCAGCTCACCATGGCGACCCGGAATGGAGCCTCCCGCACCACGTCAAGCACCCGGAACCGCTGCTGGCCGAGGGTGACGATGTTGCTGCGATCGTCGTCCTGGGTCTGACACTGCAGGATCTCGGCGCAGCAGCCCACCGACGCCATGCGCTTCTGCTGTGGATCCCAGCGGACCACCCCGAAGCGACGGTCGGTTTCGAGCACCGTGCGCAGCATCATGCGGTAGCGCGGCTCGAAAATATGGAGGGGAAGCACCTCCTGCGGGAACAGCACCACATCCGGCAGGGGGAAGAGTGGGAGTTCCCTCACGGCCAGATCAGTCACGGACGTCCTGCGGAGCGGCGAAGTGGGGGTGGAAATGGACTGGGGCTGGGGGCCGCCGCGTTGGCTCTGGATCCTAGAAAAAAAAGGACCCACCGCGAAGGCAGGTCCGAGAATCGACAGGCGGCTGGGGTGGACGGCCCTGGGGCCGCTCTCAGAGCTTGACTTCAATATCGACGCCACTGGGAAGATCCAGCTTCATCAGGGCATCAATGGTCTTGGAGGAGGGGTTGTAAATATCGATGATGCGACGATGCGTGCGTGTTTCAAAGTGTTCACGCGAATCTTTGTCCACGTGGGGGGAGCGCAGCACGCAGTAAATCTTGCGCTTGGTGGGCAAAGGAATCGGACCAATGGCCGTGGCAGCGGTGTGATCGGCCGTTTCGATGATCTTTTCGCAGGATAGATCCAGCATGCGGCGGTCGAACGCCTTGAGACGGATGCGGATCTTCTGCTGGGAGAGGGCGGCTGACATGGGAGGGCTTCAGAGGACGCGGGCCGAAGAAGGTCCCGCGGACGTTGGATGGTGAACCGGAGGCATCGGAGAATGTCCCGGGATTGTCGAGGTGCGCAGGGGGGGGGCTGGTGCCCCACCCCCGTCAGGTTCGATCGGTCCGATCAGAGTAGATCAGGCCACGATCTTGGAGACCACGCCAGCACCGATGGTGCGGCCACCCTCGCGGATGGCGAAGCGCATGCCCTGCTCGATTGCCACTGGGCAGATCAGTTCGGCCGACATCTTGATGCGGTCACCCGGCATCACCATCTCCACGTTGGAGCCGTCATCGGCCGTGAAGGCGGTGATCTGGCCGGTCACATCCGTGGTACGGATGTAGAACTGGGGCCGGTAGCCGGCGAAGAAAGGGGTGTGCCGTCCGCCCTCTTCCTTCTTCAGCACGTAGACCTCACCCTCGAACTTGGTGTGGGGCTTGATGGAGTTGGGCTTCACCAGCACCATGCCGCGCTCGATGTCCTCCTTCTGAATGCCGCGGAGCAGCAGGCCGACGTTGTCACCGGCCATGCCTTCGTCCAGCAGCTTGCGGAACATCTCCACACCTGTGACTGTGGTTTCACGGGTGTCCTTGATGCCAACGATCTGGACAGTTTCGCCGACTTTCACCTTGCCACGCTCGATTCGTCCGGTGGCCACGGTGCCGCGGCCGGTGATCGAGAACACGTCTTCGACCGCCATCAGGAACGGCTTGTCGATCTCGCGCTCCGGTTCGGGGATCGACTCGTCGACCGCTTCCATCAGATCAAGGATTTTGTCGACCCACTCATCTTCACCACGGATGCCCTTCCCGCCTCCCTGGATGTGCTCAAGGGCCTTGAGGGCCGAACCAGCCACGATGGGGATGTCGTCACCGGGGAAGTCGTAACTGCTGAGCAGTTCCCGCATCTCCAGTTCAACGAGCTCGAGGATTTCCTCGTCGTCGACCATGTCCTTCTTGTTGAGGAACACCACCAGGGCCGGCACACCCACCTGCTTGGCCAGCAGGATGTGCTCCTTGGTCTGGGCCATCGGGCCATCGGTGGCCGCCACGACCAGGATGCCGCCATCCATCTGGGCGGCACCGGTAATCATGTTCTTGACGTAGTCGGCGTGACCGGGGCAGTCGACGTGGGCATAGTGCCGATTGCCGGTCTCATACTCGACGTGGGCGGTGTTGATCGTGATCCCCCGCTCCTTTTCCTCGGGGGCACCATCAATATCGTCGTAGGCCTGAGCTTTGGCCTGACCGAGGGAGGCCAGCACATTGGTGATGGCGGCCGTCAGGGTGGTCTTGCCGTGGTCAACGTGGCCGATGGTGCCGATGTTGACGTGAGGTTTGTTCCTCTCGAACTTCTCGCGGGCCATTGAAGGAAAGAATCGGGGGGTTGAGGTTGGGTTGAAAGATCAGGAGTTGCCCTGATTCTTGGAAATGATGGCTTCAGCCACATTGCGAGGAACTTCCTCGTAGTGGCTGAACTCCATCGAGAAAATACCCCGACCCTGGGTCATGGATCGGAGCTGGGTGGCGTAGCCGAACATTTCGGCCAGAGGCACCTTGGCCTGGACTTTGGACTGTCCGTTGTCGACGGACTGCCCCTCCACCTGGCCACGTCGGGAGGAGAGGTCACCGATGACCGAACCGAGGAAATCCTCGGGGATCTCGACCTCCACCTTCATCATCGGTTCAAGCAGCACTGGATTGCACTTCTTGACGCCGTCTTTGAAGGCCATGGAGCCGGCGATCTTGAACGCCATCTCCGACGAGTCGACATCGTGGTAGGACCCATCCACCATCGTGACCTTGATGTCGATCATCGGGAACCCGGCGATCACACCGGACTGGCAGGTTTCCTTCATGCCGTTCTCGGCCGGTCCGATGTATTCCTTCGGAACGATGCCGCCAACGATCTTGTTGACGAACTCAAAGCCCGAGCCTGGCTCGCCGGGCTCCATCTCGATCACGACATGGCCGTACTGGCCTTTGCCGCCGGTCTGGCGAGCGAACTTGCCTTCCCCCTTGGCGCGGCTGCGGATGGTTTCGCGATAGGAAACCTGTGGAGCACCGATGTTGGCTTCCACCTTGAACTCGCGAAGCATCCGGTCCACCAGGATCTCGAGGTGGAGTTCCCCCATGCCGGCGATCACCGTCTGGCTGGTTTCTGGATCGGTGGAGACCCGGAAGGTGGGATCTTCTTCGGAGAGGGATTGCAGGGCCTTGGAGAGTTTCTCCATGTCGCCCTTGGTCTTGGGTTCCACGGCCACGGAGATCACCGGTTCCGGGATGAAGAGCGACTCCAGGATGATCGGATCGCTCTCAACACAAAGGGTGTCGCCGGTGGTGGTGTCTTTGAGGCCCAGCACCGCGCCCAGATCGCCGGAACGGAGTTCATCCACTTCCTCCCGGTCGTCAGCCTTGAGCAGGATCAGGCGTGAAATCCGCTCTTTCTTGTCCTTGGTGCTGTTGAGCACGTAGCTTCCCTTCTTGAGCACACCCGAATACATGCGCACGAAGGTGAGCTTGCCGTAGGGATCGGCCATCACCTTGAAGGCCAGCGCGCTGAAGGGAGCACCATCGTCGCAGGGGCGATTGGACTCGGTGCCGTCGGGCAGCAGACCGGTGATCGGGGGGACATCCACCGGGGCCGGGAGGTAGTCGACCACGGCGTCGAGCACCAGCTGCACCCCTTTGTTCTTGAAGGCGGAGCCGCAGAGGATCGGCACCAGGCCGTGCTTGACGACCCCAATGCGGATGCCGCGGATCAGCTGCTCCTCGCTCAGCTCACCGTTCTCCAGGTAGGTTTCCAGCAGTTCTTCATCGGTTTCGGCCACCGATTCCATCAGCTTGCCGCGCCACTCGGCCGCTTCCTGCTTCATCTCGTCGGGAATCTCCCCTTCGAGAATGTCCGTGCCGAGATCATTGGTGTAAAGAATCGCCTTCTGACGAACCAGATCGATGATGCCCTTGAGGTCGCCTTCGGCGCCGATCGGCAATTGAATCGGGGCGGCGTTGGCCTTGAGGCGGTCCTTGATCTGCTCGTAGACCTTCAGGAAGTTGGCCCCGGTGCGATCCATCTTGTTGACGAATACAATCCGGGGCACGTTGTAGCGATCCGCCTGCCTCCAGACCGTTTCCGACTGGGGCTGGACACCACCGACGGCGCAGAACACGGCCACCACGCCATCGAGCACGCGCATGGAGCGCTCCACTTCGATCGTGAAATCGACGTGGCCGGGGGTGTCGATGATGTTGATCCGATGATCCTTCCAGCTGGTGGAGATCGCCGCGGCGGTGATGGTGATGCCGCGCTCCCGTTCCTGGGCCATCCAGTCGGTGACGGCGGCGCCGTCGTGGACCTCGCCCATCTTGTGGACCACCCCGGAATAGAAGAGGATCCGCTCGGTTGTGGTGGTCTTTCCCGCGTCAATGTGGGCGGCGATGCCGATGTTTCTGACGCGGTCCAGGGGGTAGGCGCGGGCCACGGGGTGGGTCTCCGGAGGTTGATCGACGAAAAGGCGGGCGTCAGCTTAGGCGCTGGCTCGGTGACGGCTGGCAGCGCCCGCGCTCCAGCGTGCTGGTCCGCTCAGTAGCGGTAGTGGGCGAAGGCCTTGTTGGCTTCGGCCATCTTGTGGGTTTCCTCCCGTTTGCGAACCGCGCTGCCCGCTTCGTTGGCGGCATCCATCAGTTCACCGGCCAGTTTCTGGGCCATGCTGCGGCCGTTGCGGACCCGAGAGAAATTCACGAGCCAGCGCAGGGCCATCGCCGTGCCGCGTTCCTGGCGCACTTCCATGGGCACCTGGTAGGTGGCGCCACCCACCCGCCTTGCCCGGACCTCCACCAGGGGGGTGGCGTTGCGAACGGCGGTCTCGAACACCTCGAGGGGATCGGTACCGGTGCGGTCGTTGATCAGGCCGAAGGCGTCGGAGAGGATCCGCTGGGCGGTGGACTTCTTGCCGTGCTTCATCAGTCTCGCCACGATCATCGAGGCGAGGCGGCTGTTGAACTGAGGATCGGGAAGGATCGGGCGCTTCTCAGCAGCGTTGCGGCGGGACATAAACCTGAGGGGATCGGAGCGGGGAGGGGTGGGAAGGCGGGATCAGCTCTTGGGGGTTTTGGCGCCGTACTTGGAGCGGCTCTTGCGCCGATCCTTCACGCCGGCGGTGTCGAGGGTGCCGCGGATGATGTGATATCGCACACCGGGCAGGTCCTTGACCCGGCCACCGCGGATCAGCACCACCGAGTGCTCCTGCAGGTTGTGGCCGATCCCCGGGATATAGGCGGTGACCTCGAATCCCGAGGTGAGGCGGACGCGGGCCACCTTGCGCAGTGCCGAGTTCGGCTTCTTGGGCGTGGAGGTGTACACCCGTGTGCACACGCCGCGCCTCTCCGGGCAGGCGCGAAGCGCCGGGGACTTGGTCTTGCGGGTGAGGTGCTGCCGCTCGGTGCGGATCAGCTGCTGAATCGTGGGCATCGAGGGCCGGCGTGGGGGTCGGACGTCCGACCGTTATCGACAATCCGTCACCTTACGTCGTCGTGGTCCCGCCGCTGGTTCCAGGGGTGAAGGAGGCCCCGCAGGCGCAGCAGGTCAGCCCCTCCGCCTCCCGGATCAGGAAACCGCCGCCGCTGAGATCGCCCCGGTAGTCGAGGCTCAGCCCGGCCAGGAGGGAGGTCTGCTCTGCGGGGGCGTGCAGGGTGATCCCGTCGGCACGGGCCACCGGGACGCCGGCGAGATGGCCGGGGCGGATCCGGATCACCCAGCGCTCGCAGCTGCCGCCGACCAGATCAAGGTGCATCAGCCCCGGGGTGCCGGCCACGGCGGCCTGGCGACCAAGCTCAGCGGCGGCCGTGGCGCTCAGGCGGAGGGTGTGGCCCTTCGGCATGGTCGGGCGGATCCGGTGACGGGGCCCCTCACTCTGGCAGCGCCGCGGCGGCGCGCCCATCGCGGGGCACGAGCCCCAGTCCGTTGTGGATCGAGGCCGCCACCCCCCTTCCGTTGACGGTCACGGCTGTGCCCACCATCAGCCCGGTGGAGCTTCCCCCATCCAGGTTGAGGGCGTCGCGCAGGCCGAGCTGACCCAGCAGGGCCGCCGTTTCCGAGAGCGTGGGGCCGGGGTGCTCCACCCCCTGCAGCGTCACCAGCCAGAGCTGCTGTCCGTCGCTGCCGATCACGGTGCGGGGAGCCCCCTGTCGCTGGAAGGCGGCGCTGAAGCCTTCGGCCGTCCCATTGAGCACCATCCGTCCGTTCTGCAGCAGCAACGGCCCCCCTCCCATCACGAAGGGTTCGTCCCCGAGTGGATCGCTGGGACGGCTCGAGAGTGCGAGCGGCGTGCCCACCGGCCAGGCCGCCGCCACGCCGGCCCGTCCCACCACCAGGGTCTGGCCAGGGGTCAGGGGCACTCCCCGCGCCAGCTGTCCGCTGTCCAGCTGCTCCCTCACCAGGCCGTCGCCGACGATCACCCCCGTTTCGCTGCCGCTCAGGGCCCGGTAGCCCCGGCCCCAGTCGGCCGTGTAGCGGGCCAGCCCGCGCTGCACATAGCCGCTGTTCACGGCCAGCACCGGCCAGCGGCGCCCGTTGCCTTCGATCAGCCACTCCCGCAGCGCCAGCCGGCCGAAGCGGGGCAGGGTGCCCGGCCGCCAGGCCACGGCTCCCCGGTTGAGGATCGGTCCGGACAGCCAGCGCCCCTCCTCCTTGAGGGCCCCCAGTGGCAGGCGCCGCACCCGGTTGAAGAAGCCACCGTTGATGGCCACCAGGGCCTGTTCGCCCCGGGCCAGGGTGGGCAGAAGGCTCAGGCCTTCCATGCCATCGGCCCGGGTGAGCAGCCGCAGATCCAGGGGACTGGTGCGGGGGTCGAGCCGCACGCTGTTGATCAGCATCCGCCGGCTTCCCAGGGCGCGCACCTGGCGCTCCACCACCACGCTGCGGTTGAGCAGCGCCTGGAGGCGGGGATCCAGCGGTGGGGGTGCCACCGGGTCGGAGCCGGAGAGGGCCCCGCTGCCCTGCAGATCGAACACCAGCCGGGCCGGACCGCCGAGGGTGAGCACCCGCCCGGGGGCGCCGCTGCGACCGATGAGCAGGCCCTCCGGACCGGTGCGCACGGTCAGGCCCAGGGCCTGGAGTTCGGCGCGCTGCGCGGCGGTGCTGTTCAGGCCGAACAGCAGGTCATCGTCGCCCTGCCGCACCACCGCGGCGCCGGAGAGATCCAGAACCACCTGCCGGACCGGCCCCGGCGGAGACGTGCGCACCCGCAGCAGGGCCGGTGGCGGCAGCTCGAGACGCAGCAGGCCGCCGGCCGCGGGTTCGCTGCGGACACCGGCGGATTGCAGCAGCTGACTCACCTCCAGGGCCACCTCGTCGTCCAGGCTGCGCTGGCCGGCCGGCGGCACCCGCAGGGTGGAGCCGAACCACTCGAGATCGATGCTGCCGTCGGGCTTGCTGTCACTGGCGATGCCCAGTTGGCCCCGGAGCACCTCCAGGGGGATCCAGAGCTGGGCCGGCCCGCTCCGCTCGGCCGGTCTCCACAACCAGCGGGCCTGTTGCCGTCGCCCGTTGATCTGCAGGGCCTGGCCCTCCTGCGCCGCCGCCCCCCGCTGGGCCAGCTCCCCTGAACGGGGCGGCGGGCTGGAGGGCGCTCCACCGGCGGAGGCCTCCACGGCCACGGGACTGACCAGGCTGGTCAGCGCGGGCAGCAGGGCCAGAGCGATGGCCGGACTCAGCCATGGCCCCGGCAAGGAGCTGTTCGGTCCCGGCATCGCCCCAGATCCGTTGATGGTGAACGCTAACGCTGGGGGCCAGTCCCTAGGATTTCATGTCCCTAGAGGGCGGTTGGCTCCGTAGATCGGGGTTGCTGCCGGATACCGCAGGTTGTTCCCGGGCCATGCCTCTCCCCTCCCGCTCCGAATGGCCCCACCGCGACTCACCGGCCCCGATGGCCGTGGCCGGTGAAAAGGACGCCTGCGGGGTTGGCTTTCTGGCTCAGCTGAGCGGCGAGGCCAGCCACTGGCTGCTGCTCCAGGCCCTGAGGGGGCTGGGCTGCATGGAGCACCGGGGCGGCTGCGGCGGCGACGGTGACTCCGGCGACGGTGCCGGCATCCTCTGCGGGATCCCCTGGAGCTACCTGGAGGCGGTCTGGCCGGAGGCGGCCCAGGCGGAACCCGGCCGCCGGGGCCTGGCCATGCTCTTCCTGCCGGCCGATGCCGAGAAACGGGCCCTGGCCCGCCGCTTCTGCGAGGAAGGAGCGGCCCTGGTGGGTCTCCGCAGCGTCGGCTGGCGGGCGGTGCCGGTGGACGCGTCCGTGCTCGGTCCGCTCGCCCGCGAGACGGCGCCGGTGATCGAGCAGTGGCTGGTGGAGGGCCCCGAGCCCGGGGACGCTCTCGAATCCCTGCTGTTCCGGTGCCGCCGCCGGGTCGGCGACCTGGCGCGGGAAGCCTGGGGCGCGGGGGCGGGGGCGCTCTACTTCGCGTCCTTCAGCGGCCGCACCCTTGTCTACAAGGGCATGGTGCGCTCGGCCGTTCTGGGCCCGTTCTACCGCGACCTGGCCGATGATCGCTTCGCGGTCAGCTTCGCGGTCTACCACCGTCGCTTCAGCACCAACACCCTGCCCCGCTGGCCCCTGGCCCAGCCGATGCGGCTGCTCGGCCACAACGGCGAGATCAACACCCTGCTGGGGAACCTGAACTGGGCCCATGCGGCGGAGTCCCATCTGGATGCGGTCTGGGGGCCAGCCGCCGATGATCTCAAGCCGGTGGTGAATGCAGCCTTCAGCGATTCCGCCAACCTCGACGCCATGCTCGAGCTGATGGTGCGCAGCGGCCGGCCGATCACCGACAGCCTGCTGACCCTGGTGCCGGAGGCCTTCCGGAATCAGCCGGAGCTCGAATCCCGGCCGGAGGTGCAGGCCTTCTATGAGTACTCCGCCTGCCTGCAGGAACCCTGGGATGGCCCGGCCCTGCTGGTGTTCAGCGATGGTCGCAGCGTCGGGGCCACCCTCGACCGCAACGGCCTCCGCCCCGCCCGTTACTGCATCACCAGTGACGGACTCGTGGTGATGGGTTCGGAAACGGGCGTGATGGAGATCGAGGAGAGCCGCATCGTGGAGAAAGGTCGCCTCGGCCCTGGCCAGATGCTCGCCGTTGATCTGGAGAACGGCAGGCTGCTGCAGAACTGGCAGGTCAAGGAGGAGGTGGCCGCCCGCCATCCCTACGGCGCCTGGCTCCAGGAGCATCGCCGCAGCCTGCCCGGCCAGCCCTGGCAGGGGGAGCGCTGCATGGATGAGCGGGACCTGCTGCGTCACCAGATCGCCTTCGGCCTCACCTCCGAGGATCTTGATCTGGTGATCGAGGAGATGGCCGGCCAGGGCAAGGAGCCCACCTACTGCATGGGCGACGACATTCCCCTGGCGGTGCTCTCCGGCAAGCCCCACCTCCTCTACGACTACTTCAAGCAGCGATTCGCCCAGGTCACCAACCCGCCGATCGACCCCCTGCGCGAGGAACTGGTGATGAGCCTGGAGATGCATCTGGGCCGGCGGGGCTCCGCCCTGCGACCGGAGCCCTCGGCGGCCTCGGTTCTGCACCTCGACACCCCCGTTCTCAATGAGCTGGACCTGGCGGCCCTGCCCCTGCAGGGCCTGCCCACCACCACCCTCTCCACCCTCTACGCCATGGAGCAGGGCCCCGACGGGCTCCGCCAGGCCCTGGAGCGGCTCTGTCGCACGGCCGAGGACGCCGTGCGGGATGGACTGCAAATCCTGGTGCTCTCCGATCGCGCCGCCTCCGGCCTCAGTGCCGGCACCACCTACATTCCGCCCCTGCTCGCGGTGGGGGCGGTGCACCAGCACCTGCTCTCCCTGGGTCTGCGGCTCCACTGCTCCCTGGTCGTCGACACCGCCCAGTGCTGGAGCACCCACCATCTGGCCTGCCTGATCGGCTTCGGGGCGAGTGCCGTCTGCCCCTGGCTCAGCTGGGAAACCACCCGCCATTGGCAGGCCCACCCCCGCACCCGCACCCTGATGGAGCGGGGCAAACTGCCGGCGATCGATGCCGCCACGGCCCAGGCCAACGTGCGCAAGGCCCTCGAAGCGGGTCTGCGCAAGATCCTCTCCAAGATCGGCATCTCCCTGCTGGCCAGCTATCACGGCGCCCAGATCTTCGAGGCGATCGGCATCGGCGCCGATCTGATCGAGCTGGCCTTCCGGGGCACCACCAGCCGGGTGGCGGGTCTCAGCCTCGATGACCTGGCCAGCGAGACCCTGGCCTTCCACAGCAAGGCGTTCCCCGAGCTGAATCGCAACCGGCTCGAATTCATGGGCTTCGTGCAGTACCGCACCGGCGGTGAGTTCCATCTCAACAGCCCCGAGATGGCCAAGGCCCTCCATGCCGCCGTGGCCGCCGGCCCCGGCTACGACCACTTCGCCACTTACCGCACCCTGCTGGAGCACCGTCCCGTCACCTCCCTGCGGGATTTGCTCGATCTCCGGGCGGCCCCCACGCCCCTGCCGATCGACCAGGTGGAGAGCGTGGAGAGCATCTGCAGCCGGTTCTGCACCGGCGGCATGAGCCTGGGGGCCCTCTCCAGGGAGGCCCATGAGGTGCTGGCCGTCGCGATGAACCGGATCGGCGGCAAGAGCAACAGCGGGGAGGGGGGGGAGGATCCGGCCCGCTACCACCCCCTCACCGACGTGGACGACGCGGGCCGGTCCGCCACGCTCCCCACCATCGGCGGCCTGCGCCGCGGCGATAGCGCCTGCTCCGCCATCAAGCAGGTGGCCTCAGGTCGCTTCGGGGTCACTCCCGAATATCTGCGCAGTGGCCGCCAGCTTGAGATCAAGGTGGCCCAGGGGGCCAAGCCGGGGGAGGGGGGGCAGCTGCCCGGCCCGAAGGTTGACGCCTACATCGGCTGGCTGCGCAACAGCAAGCCCGGGGTGGCCCTGATTTCTCCCCCCCCCCACCATGACATCTATTCGATCGAGGATCTGGCCCAGCTGATCCACGACCTGCACCAGGTGCATCCGGCCGCGAAGGTGTCAGTGAAGCTGGTGGCCGAGATCGGCATCGGCACGATCGCCGCCGGGGTGGCCAAGGCCAACGCCGATGTGATCCAGATCTCGGGCCACGACGGGGGAACCGGGGCCTCACCGCTGAGTTCGATCAAACACGCCGGCAGTCCCTGGGAACTGGGTCTGTCGGAGGTGCACCGCAGTCTGCTGGAGAACAGCCTGCGCGACCGGGTGCTGCTCCGGGCTGACGGCGGCCTCAAGACCGGCTGGGATGTGGTGATGGCCGCCCTGCTCGGGGCCGAGGAATTCGGCTTCGGCTCGGTGGCGATGATCGCCGAGGGATGCATCATGGCCCGGGTCTGCCACACCAACAACTGCCCGGTGGGAGTGGCCACCCAGAAGGAGGCTCTGCGCCGACGCTTCACCGGCCTGCCCGAGCATGTGGTCAACTTCTTCCTCTACGTGGCCGAAGAGGTCCGGCAGCTGCTCAGCGTGCTGGGTGTGGCCCGGCTCGAGGATCTGATCGGCCGCAACGAGCTGCTGCAGGCCCGGGAGGTGTCCCTGGCCAAGACCGGGCCCCTTGATCTCTCCTGTCTGCTGGCCCCGCTGCCCCGGCAGGCCGATCGCACCTGGCTGCGCCACGACCCGCAGGCCCATGGCAACGGAGCCATCCTCGAAGATGGGCTCCTGGCCGATCCCGACGTGCTCGAGGCGATGGAGCAGCACGGGTGCATCAGCCGCCGTCTGACCATCGTCAACACCGACCGCAGCGTGGGAGCCCGGCTCGCCGGCGAGATCGCTGCCCGCCATGGCAATGCCGGTTTCCGGGGGGAGCTCGATCTGCGTTTCGAGGGCGCAGCGGGCCAGAGCTTCGGCGCCTTCCTGCTCCGTGGCATGGACATCAGGCTGGAAGGCGATGCCAACGATTACGTCGGCAAGGGCATGAACGGTGGTCGCCTCACCGTGGTGCCCCACCCCGGCGGCCATGACCCCGGGGGCCAGGTGATCCTCGGCAACACCTGCCTGTATGGCGCCACCGGAGGAGAGCTCTTCGCCCTGGGCCGCTCCGGAGAACGGTTCGCCGTGCGCAACAGCGGAGCCCGGGCCGTGGTGGAGGGCTGCGGCGACCATTGCTGCGAATACATGACCGGCGGTGTGGTGGTGGTGCTCGGCAGCACCGGCCGCAACGTGGCCGCTGGCATGACTGGCGGGGTCGCCTTCCTGCTCGATGAGGCCGACGGCCTGGCTGCCCGCCTCAACCCGGAGATCGTGACCATGCACGGGCTGGACACCCCCGAGCAGGAAGCCCTGCTCAAGCCCCTGCTGGAATGCCATCTCGAGGTCACCGGCAGTCGGAAGGCGGCCGAGATCCTGGCCCACTGGCCCCAGTGGCGCAGCCGTTTCAAGGTACTGGTCCCCCCCAGCGAGAAAGCCAACCTGGGCCTGAGCGAGCGGGAGGCCCTGGCGGCCGTCTCCTGAGGCTGCTTTCCCCGGTGGGGCTGGCGGGGGGCTCAGACCCGCTCGAAGGCGATCAGCCGGGAGAAGTAGAAGGGGGCCTGGTTGAGGCTGCGGCGCAGGGGCCGGAATCCGGCGGCGGCGGCGGCGGCCACGATGCCGTCCTCACGCAAGGTGTAGGCCCTGGTCGTGCGGCTCGGTCCGGGAAAGAGCTGGCCGATCGACTTCAGCAGGGCCAGCAGGGGCGTGTAGGGGGCGAAGCTCACGATCAGACGGCGCTCCGCCAGGCCGGCCAGATGGGCCACCATCTCCTCGGCGGCCTGCTGGGGGTAGTGGATGAACACGTCCAGGCAGATCACCGTGTCGTAGCGGCCCTCGAGGCTCTCCAGGTCCGAGCTCGTGATGTTCAGTCGGGTAGGGGGCACCCCCGCCTCCCCGGCGCGGCGGCACGCCTCGGCCACCATCGCGTCGGAGAGATCGCTGGCGGCGATCGGGCCGGCCCCCAGTTGGGCCAGCGGCAGACAGAGGCTGCCCACGCCGCAGCCCGCGTCGCAGAAGCTCCGTGCCGGGAGATCGCCCTCCTCCTGCAGCCAGGCCAGCACCTGATCCACGGTTTTCTGGTGGCCGATGCGGATGTTCCGCTGCACCTTGTTGACCTCGTCGCTGTCGCTGTAGATGCGCGTCCAGCGCTCGAATCCCGTGCTGTTGAAGTAGGCGCGTACCTCGTCTTTCTCGGCCCGCTTCGGACAGGTCGCCGCGGGGCCGGAAAGCGGGCTTGTCGGCCGGTCGGCCGTTGGGCCCGTCCGGCTCGGGTCCAGGGGCGGATCTGCCTTCATCGGGAGCTCGGGTGGGGTGGGGGCGGATCCTACGGAGCCTCAGCGGGGCCTCCGCCAGTGCAGGGGTGCTCCAGCCGCCCCATCCCCGTCCTGACTCCAGCGCAGGGTCTCGGGCAGGGACCGACCCACCAGCATCGGCGCCACCGGCTGGCGCGCCCCCAGCACTCGGCGTGGTGTGACGGTGGCCGCCGCGATCGCCTGGCCCGGCCTGGCACTCCAGCCGGCCAGCCGGCTGACCCCCTCCAGCAGGGGCAGGGTGGTGCCGGCCAGGGTGCCGTCCTCCAGCCGGCAGCTGCCGTCTTCCACCAGCAGCCCCCGCTGGTCCCAGCGATGCCTCCCGGCGCCCAGGCCATAGGGGGCGAGGGCGTCGCTGACCAGCACCACCTGGCCGGGGGCCAGCCGCTGGAGCAGCACGGCCATCGCCGGCGCCACATGGATCCCGTCGGCGATCAGACCGAGCGCCACATCGCCGCGCAGGGCCGCCACCGCCAGCGGCCCCGGGGCGCGGTGCCCCAGGCCGGCCATGGCGTTGAACGCATGGGTGAGCATCCCCACTCCGGCCTGGAAGGCCTGCTCGGCCGCCGCGGCGTCGGCACGGCTGTGGCCCAGGCTGACGACGATGCCGGCGGAGCGCAGGGCGGCGATCACCGCGCCGGCTCCTTCCAGTTCGGGGGCGAGGGTGACCAGGGCGATCGAGCGCTCGAAGCCGGCGATGCGCTCGCGCAGGGCGTCCAGAGTCGGTGGACAGAGGTGGGCGATGCTGTGGGCACCCCGCCGCTCGGGGGCGAGGAACGGCCCCTCCAGGTGGGCCCCCAGCAGGCGGCAGCGACCCGGCTCGTGCCGCAGCCGGGCCTGCTCCAGCACCGCCAGTGCCTGGCGGAGCTGGCCGACTCCGCAGGTCACCAGGGTCGGGCAGATGGCCTCGACCCCGTCGTTCCAGAGCCGCTCCAGCAGCTGCAGCAACCGGGGCAGATCCTGGGGTGTGAGCTCGGGGAAGGCCAGGCCCAGTCCGCCGTTGATCTGCAGATCAACGGCGGGCGGACTGAGCCAGTCCCCCCCCCAGCGCTCCCCGGCCGCCACCGTGCCGGGTGGCAGCGGTTCGACTCGGGCGATCCGTCCCTCGCCGTCGACTCCGACGCGCCAGCGGCGGTTCGCCCGGTGGGTGCAGGGGCCGGCCTCGGGAAGCCGCACGTCGCTGAGCCAGCGCAGGGACATCGGCAGGGGGACGCGGCGAGCGTGAGAATGCCATCCTCGCCGCCCCCCGGTCGTGATCGTTGAGCCGTCCTCCACCGAGTTCGCCCCTCCGCCGGCCCAACCGGGCGACGGCCGCGCCCTTGCCCGGGTGGCCGTGGTGATGGGCAGCGACTCCGATCTGCCCACCATGCAGCCGGCCGTGCAGCTGCTCGAGGACTTCGAGGTGCCAGTGGAGGTGCGGGTGCTCTCCGCCCATCGCACGCCGCTGGAGATGGTGGCCTTCGCCGAAGGCGCCTCCCCCAGGGGGTTGCGCGTGCTCATCGCCGGCGCCGGAGGCGCGGCCCACCTGCCCGGCATGCTGGCGGCTCTGACGACGTTGCCGGTGATCGGCGTGCCGGTGCTCAGCCGCGCGCTCTCGGGGGTGGACTCGCTCCACTCGATCGTCCAGATGCCGGCCGGGATCCCTGTCGCCACCATTGCCATCGGCAATGGGATCAATGCCGCTCTGCTGGCGGTTCAGATCCTCGCCCTCGCCGATCCCGCCCTGAACGCCCGCCTGGTGGAGTATCGGCGCCAGCTGCATGACCAGATCTGCGGCAAGGACGCTCGCCTGCGTCAGCTCGGCAGCGCCGCCTACCTGCGGGGCATGGAGCCATGAGCCTCGCCCCGGGCCTGGCGCCCTGGCAGCGGCTGGGTCTGGCCCTGCCACTGCTGGTGCTCAATCTGTGGGTGCTGCGCCAGCTGCTGCTGCCGCTGGCGCCGTTCCCCGCCCTGTTCCTGACGGCGGCCCTGATCGCTTTCCTGCTCGATCTGCCCAGCCGCTGGTTGCGGGGACGGGGGGTTCCATCGCTGCTGGCCCTGACGCTCGTGCTGGGTCTGGCCTTCGGGCTGCTGGTGCTGGTGGCTGTCTGGTTGCTGCCGCGGCTGGTGCAGCAGCTGGGCGATCTGCTCAACACCCTGCCCTCCTGGCTCGCCGAGGGGGAGGTGCTGCTGGACCGGGCCCAGGCCTGGGCCGCTGAGCGCGGCCTGCCGGCGGATTTCGGCGACCCGAGCAGCGCCCTGCTCACCCGCTCCACCCAGCTG
The DNA here is from genome assembly GCF_056633155.1 of Cryptocyanus atlanticus LEGE 06306. NCBI lineage: Bacteria > Bacillati > Cyanobacteriota > Cyanophyceae > Synechococcales > Prochlorococcaceae > Cryptocyanus > Cryptocyanus atlanticus. The sequence continues at coordinate 46,812 of NZ_JBSJOZ010000012.1, read as the reverse complement.
GCCGCCCAGATCAGTCAGCGGCTGCTTGGCTTGCTTGGCACCACGGTCACCCTCACCCTCAACACCCTGATCGTGATCGTGCTGGCCATCTTCCTGTTGCTCGGGGGCGAATCGATCAGCCAGGGGCTGGCCCGCTGGTTGCCCGAGAGCTGGCGGGCCCTGGTGCTCGCCACCACGGTGCGCACCTTTCGCGGTTACTTCGGCGGGCAGGTGATCCTCGCCCTGATTCTCAGCGCCGCCCAGATCGTGGTGTTCACCCTGCTGGGGATCCCCTACGGCGTGCTGTTCGGGGTGGCGATCGGCTTCACCACCTTGATTCCCTATGCCAGCGCCCTGACGATCGTGGCGGTGAGCCTGCTGCTGGCCCTGGAGGATCCCGGCACCGGAGTGAAGGTGCTGGCGGCCTCAATCAGCGTCGGCCAGGTGGTGGATCAGGGGATCCAGCCGCGGTTGATGGGCCAGATCGTCGGACTGCAGCCGGCCTGGCTGCTGCTCAGCCTGCCGGTGGGGGCCCGGGTCGGCAGCCTGCTGGGGCTGGGAGACCTGCTGGGTCTGCTGCTGGCGGTGCCGGTGGCCAGTTGCCTCAAGACCTTTCTCGATGAACTGGCCCGGCGCCTGGGCCTGCCGGAGCCGCCGCTGATCACCCCGCCGCGATCAGCTCCTGACGCTCCAGGTAACTGATCACCTGACGGGCCGCCTCCTCCAGGCTCCGCCCCCCGGTATCAACCCGCAGCTCCGGGGCCTCGGGGGCCTCGTAGGGGCTGGAGATGCCCGTGAACTCCTTGATCACCCCGGCGCGGGCCTTGGCATAGAGCCCCTTGGGATCCCGCTGTTCGCAGACCGCCAGGTCGGCGGCGCAGTGGATCTCGATGAAGTCGCCGGGCTCCACCAGGGCCCGGGCCCGCTCCCGGTCGGCCCGGAACGGCGAGACGAAGGCGGTGAGGGTGATCACGCCGGCATCGAGGAAGAGCTTGGCCACCTCCCCGATGCGACGGATGTTCTCCTCCCGGTCGGCGTCGGAGAAGCCCAGGTCGTGGCAGAGGCCATGCCGCACGTTGTCACCATCGAGCAGATAGGTGGCCAGTCCCCGCCGGAACAGCTCCACGTTGACGGCGTTGGCCAGGGTGCTCTTGCCCGCCCCGGAGAGGCCGGTGAACCAGAGGATCGCGCTGCGGTGGCCGCGCTGGCGGGCCCGGGCGGCCCGGTCGATCGAAGCGTCGTGCCAGACGATGTTGGAAGCCTTGCTGTCGGCGGAGGGGCTTGTCATCGCGCTGGGGGTCGGTGGAAACTCGGGACCATTGTCCTAGGTCGCCCAGACAGGCGGGGAGGGTCAGCCCCCCGCCTCTCTGGGCCGGAAGCCCTCCGCCGTGAGGGCTTCCAGGCAGGGAGCCCGCTGATCGCCCTGGAGTTCGATCACGCCCGCTTTCAACGTGCCCCCGCTTCCGGCGGTGGCCTTGAGCCGCTTGAGCAGGGCCCGGGCGTCGGACTCACTGAGCTCCAGGCCGGTGATGAGGGTCACGGTCTTGCCGCCCTTGCCGGCCTTGGTGCGCTGCACGCGGACCCGCTGCCGGGGTCGGGGGGTGGCCGGGGCCTCCGGGTTCTCGGGCCGGGCAGTGCTCGCCTCGGGGCTGAACTCCCGCCAGCCTCCCTTGCCCATGCCGCCCATTGCCGCTACGCCTCCTATCACAGCGCATCGGTGAGCCCGTGGATCTGCCGCCCCTCCGCGTTGAGATGCTGCGCCTCGACCTGAACCCCCGCCCGGTGCCTCCCGCCTGCATTCCGCGGTCGGCCCCCGACGGGGACAGCCTGCGCTTGTCGATGGTGGAGGCGCCCCCATGCCCGGATCCCGCCGCGCGCCTTCGCATCGACATGCCGCCGGGCTGGTCCCCCCTGCCGGCCCGCCCGGACGGTGGGAAAGTCTGGACCCTGCCGCCCCCGCCGGTGCCGCCGCGACCCGCTTCCTAGGCTGAAGCACCCCGATTGATCACCGGTGACGAGCACCCTCCCCCCGATCCCGCCGGGGTCCTCCCCCCTGACCGGTGCCGCCGCCCTGGAGGAGGGGGCCCGCCCCAATGCGCTGGGCCGCTTCGGCCGCTTCGGCGGCCAGTACGTGCCGGAAACCCTGATGCCGGCCCTGGCGGAGCTGGAGGCTGCCGCCGCCGAGGCCTGGGCCGATCCCGCCTTCACCGGCCGGCTCAACCACCTGCTGCGCACCTACGTGGGCCGGCCGACACCGCTGTATGAGGCCGAGCGGCTCACCGCCCACTACGCCCGCCCCGAGGGCGGTCCCCGCCTGTGGCTGAAGCGCGAGGACCTCAACCACACCGGCGCCCACAAGATCAACAACGCTCTTGGCCAGGCCCTGCTGGCCCTGCGCATGGGCAAGCAGCGGGTGATCGCCGAGACCGGCGCCGGCCAGCACGGCGTGGCCACAGCCACCGTGTGCGCCCGCTTCGGCCTCGAGTGCGTGGTCTACATGGGCGCCGAGGACATGCGCCGCCAGGCCCTCAACGTGTTCCGCATGCGCCTGCTGGGGGCCACGGTGCAGCCGGTCACCGCCGGCAGCGCCACCTTGAAAGATGCCACCAGCGAAGCCATCCGCGACTGGGTCACCAACGTGGAGAGCACCCACTACATCCTGGGCTCGGTGGCGGGCCCCCACCCCTACCCGATGCTGGTGCGCGACTTCCACGCCGTGATCGGCCAGGAGACGAAGCGCCAGTGCGCCGAGGCCTTCGGTCGTCTGCCCGATGTGCTGCTGGCCTGTGTGGGTGGCGGTTCCAACGCCATGGGTCTGTTCCATCCCTTCGTTCAGGACACTGGGGTGCGCCTGATCGGCGTGGAGGCGGCCGGGGAGGGGGTGGCCACGGGGCGCCACGCCGCCACGATCACCGAGGGCCGCATCGGCGTGCTGCACGGTGCGATGAGCCTGCTGCTCCAGGACGGCGACGGCCAGGTGCAGGAGGCCCATTCGATCAGCGCCGGCCTCGACTACCCAGGCGTGGGCCCGGAGCACAGCTATCTCCAGGAACTGGGCCGGGCCGAGTACGCCGCCGTCACCGATCAGCAGGCCCTCGACGCCCTGCGCCGGGTCAGCGAGCTGGAGGGCATCATTCCGGCGCTGGAAACCGCCCACGCCTTCGCCCTGCTTGAGTCGCTCTGCCCCACCCTGGCCCCCGGAACCGAGGTGGTGATCAACCTCTCCGGCCGAGGCGACAAGGACGTGGCCACCGTGGCCGACCGGCTCGGGGATCAGCTGGCGGGATGAACCCCGAGCCGGTCAGGAGGCTGTCTCGGTGTCGCCGGCGTCCTTTCCCTCCCAGGCGAAGCGGGGCAGTCTCCGGAGGGCTTCCCGCTGGCTTTCAATCCAGACCCGGTTGATCTCCGCGATCACCGGCGCTCCCCGCTCCAGGGTCTGGTGGTGGGAGATCGCCAGGCTGTCGCGCGGGTAGAGAGCCACCTCGAACGGGGGGCCCACCGTGAGATTCGAGCGGCGGGTGATCACCTGGGAGACCAGGCACAGGCGGGCCGCGTCCTCGAGGGAGAGTCGCCAGTGGCCTACCCCATCAAGCGGGGGTTTGCCGTATTTGCTCTCGCCGATCTGCAGGAATGGCGTTTCGGGGGTGGCCATGATCGCGTTCCCCTGGGGATAGATCAGATAGAGCCCGTGGGGTTTGCCGGCGATCTGGCCACCGAGGATGAAGGAGGCTTCGCCGCTCGCGCCCACCTGATGAAGGGCCGAGTGGTTCTCGTTCTGCACGGCCACGCTCAGCCGGCCGATGTAGGCGGCCACCTCGAACAGATAACGGGCGCTCAGCAGGTCATGGGCGGTGGGGTCCTCCGGAGCCAGCACCAGACCCGGCCCCGCCGATCCCCCCGGGGTGTACATGCCCTCCCGGCGGGCCTGGTTCAGATCGCGGTGAATCCGGTTGACCACCGCCTGGGTCGTGGCCAGATTGCCGGCGGTCTGCAGCATGAACAACCGGTCAGGGGCCGGTTTGAAGCGGTGCAGTTTCCGGTAGGAGGAGATGTAGTCCACTCCGGCATTGGTGCGGGAGTCGGAGGCCATCACTAGCCCGCCCTCGAGCAGAAACCCGACGCAATAGGTCATCCCGCGGGCCTCAGCTGAGCAGCCGCTGAAGGTTAGTGGCCACCGAGCGCACGGCCGCCCGCGCCGTGGCGTAGGCCATCCGCATCGGACCCACGAGGGCCACGTGGCCCTGGCTGCCGTCTCCGGTGCGGTAGGCGGCTTTCACCACCGCACAGTGCCGCAGTGCCGGATGGGGATGCTCGGCGCCGATCCAGATGCTGTCAGTGGCCAGGTCGTCCTCCGGCTGCAGGACCCGCTGGGGCTCCTCCTCCACCAGCTGCAGCAGGGGGCGCAGGGCGGCGGTGCGGCTGAATTCGGGCTGGGCCAGCAGACCCCCCAGTCCCAGGGCCATGGCGCCGCCCCTGGCCTCGGCGCTGGCCTGGCGATGGCTGCGCAGGGCCTGTCGCACCAGGGTGGCACTGCCGCTCAGCTGGGAGGGGAGCCCCTCCCAGCGGATCGTGCCGGCCGGGGTCTGCAGCAGCTCCGCGAGCAGCCAGCGCTCCAGGGCCGCCATCTCGGGGGCGATCCCGGCAGGGAGGTGGAGATTGAGGCTGCTGGTGAGCAGCGCGTTCTCCACCAGCACCACCAGCAGCCTGTCACCGTTGGGCACCAGCCGGATCGCCTGCAATCGGGGTTCGGCGCACTGCGGCCGGGTGATTAGGCTCAATAGACCGGTGAGATCGGCCAGACGGCGGGCCAGGTGCAGCAGCAGGTCGTCGAGGGCGGCCCACTGCAGGCTGAGGCCGAGCAGTTCCCGCTCCAGCTGCAGGGCGCCGGCCCCGGGGGAGGGCAGCAGCGCGTCCACGAAGAGGCGGTAGCCCTGCTGGCTCGGGATCCGGCCCGCCGACGGATGGGGCTGCACCAGCAGCCCCAGCTGCTCCAGCGCTCCCATGGCGGAGCGGACGGTGGCCGGACTGGCGGGAAAGCCGAAGCGCCGCACCAGGGTGAGGCTGCCCACCGGTTCCATCGTGTCGACGTAGTGCTGCACGGTGGCCTGCAGCACCTGCTGTTGACGGTGGGGCAGGGTGATCAACCGCGACGGGCCGGGGGGGACTGGCCGTGATCGTACGGAGAAAAGGGGGAACGGGGCCGATCCCGACGCAGCGGGTCACCGATCCGGTCCAGGCCCCGGGGTCAGTAACGCGGCACGGATGGGTCCACCTCCACGCTCCAGGCGTCGATGCCGCCGTGAAGATTGGCCACGTCGGCGAAGCCCTGGGCCTCGATCAGCCAGCACCCGAACTGCCAGCTGCGGATGCCGGCGTGACAGAGCACCACCACCGGTTGATCCCGCCTGAGCAGGGTGTCGATCTGCCCCGCCCACTCCGCCGAACCGCTCAGGGGCAGGTGGATCACCGGATGGGGCAGGGCCGCCAGGGACAGTTCGGCCGGTTCCCGCACGTCCACCAGCTGGAGGGGCTCGCCGGCGGCCAGGCGCTGCTCGAGATGGGTGGCCCGCAGCGTGCTGGGGCCCTGGGCGGGATGGGTCGGGGCCGGCTCAGGCATCGGGTGGGGGCTTCGGTGGGATGTCAATGGGGGCCGCCATGCATAAAGATGAGGCCACTCCTGCGTGCGGCGCATGAAGGCCCGCCCCTTTCTTGCGGTCGTGCTGACGATGGCACTGCTCCTGGTCGGACTGGGGGCGGCCGGCTGGTGGGTGGCGCTGCGCCAGAGCCCACGGCGCCTGCAGGATCACAGTCTGCAGTTGCCGCTTGCGGCCCGGTTCGTCCCCCGCACCGCCTCCCTGAGCGTCCATCTGCTGGTGCCGCCCGACCGGCTGGCCGCCTACGCGCGCGTCGTGGCCCCTCCGCGCCAGCGGCGGCAGGCGGGCGCGGCCCTGACCCGCCTGCGGGATGGTGCCTTCGCCAGCGCCGGCCTGGATTACACCACTGAACTGGCCGGCTGGCTGGGATCCGAAACCAGCCTGGCCGTGCTGGCCCCCGAGGGCCTCGGCGGCCCCACCGGCTGGCTGCTGGCGCTGCGCAGCCGGGATGCGGAGGGAGCCCGCCGGTTCCTGCAGCGCTTCTGGCAGAGCCGGAGCCTGGCCGGCTCCTCCCTGCAGATCAGCAGCTACCGGGGCATGGGTCTGATCAGTGGGCGGGGCGCCCTGCTGGGTCAGCCCTCCACGCCCCTGGCCACGGCCCTGATCGAAGACCGGCTGGTGCTGATCGCCTCCGGCCGCGGAGTGCTGGAGCAGGCCCTGGATGTGTCCCAGATCGATGAACTCAATCAGGCGGGCAGCCCCGCCCTGCGGGCCTCGGTGGGCCGGTTGGGCCCGGGGATCGCCCTGATCACCGCCCGCCCCCAGACCCTGAGCGACTGGTTCGACAGCCCGGAGGCCCTGATCGGTCCCGAGGAGGCGGTCACCCTGGTGGCGGCCCTCGCTCCCGCCGGTTCTGCCCTGGATCTGGAGGCCGAGCTGACCCTGCGGGAGCCCCTCTCCGTGCCCAGCCTGGAGGCCTCGTCGGACCGGCTGGAGGATGGGCTGCGCGGCCCCCTCCGCAGCCTGGCGCTGGTGCAGAACCCCGCCGCCCTGCTCGCAGAAGCGGAGTCCGGGCAGGGGGATCTGGAGCGCTGGCGAGCCCTGGTGGGTGTCCCACTGGAGCGGATGCTGCTCCGACTCGGCGGCCCCCTTCCCCCCCTGGTGGCGGCCGCCGATCCGGGCCCCCTGCTCTGGGGGGAGCACCCCGACGGCTGGGTGATGGCCACTGGAGCGGATCAGCCGTCGGCCCAGCGGCTGGAGCCTGAGCTCAGCCGATTGGGCTTCATCCTGGCCCCGCTGGAGCGCTCGGGGCGCACCCTCGAGGTCTGGACGCGGCTTCAGGCCCGCACCGGCCGGGGGGATCCCGATCGGCTCGTGGCGGATGTGGCGGGGGCGCGGCTCGAGCATGAGGGCACGGCCTGGTGGGGCAAGGGACTGGGGGCTCTGGCCGACCAACTGGAGGACCGGCCGCCGCCGCGTCGGCGTCTGGCCCAGCTCCGCTCCCTCGAAACGCCGTCCGCCCCGCTCCAGTGGGCGATGGATTCCGAGACGGCCCGGGCCCTGCTGACCCCCTGGCAGCCCTGGCAGCTGCTGACGGGCCTGGCCGCCAGCCCGATCGGATCCCGGGTGCAGGGGCTGGCGCTCAGCCTCGACGCCAGGCCCCTTGCCGGGGAGGCGCCCCCCACGGCCATGGGGGCGGACCCGGCCGCGGCCGCTCTGGTGCTTCGCGCTCGCCTGGAGCTGGGCTGAGACCATGCCACCGCCGGAGGTGTTGCTGCTGCGCCATGGGCTTGCCCTCGATCGCGACGTGGCGGCCGCCGAGGGCCTGGCCGATCACCGGCGGCCGCTGACGCCGGAGGGGGTCCGACGCACCGCCCTGGTGGTGGAGGCACTGGTGCGGCTCGAACTCTGCTGTGACCTGCTGCTCACCAGCCCGTTGCTGCGGGCCCGACAGACGGCGCGGATCGCCCGCGATGGCGGGCTGGCCCCGGCCCTGGACCAGGAGTCCGCGCTGGAGCCGGGAGGTGACCCCCTGCCCCGGCTCGGCGCCTGGCTGGGCGATGGAACCCCCCGGCGGAGCGGACGGATCGGCCTCGTGGGACATGAACCCGACCTCAGCCTGCTGGCGGCCAGGCTCTGCGGGATGCCCCCGGGATCCCTGCGGCTCAAGAAGGCGGGGGCGGCTCTGATGGCGGTACCCGCCACCGGCCACGGCTGTCTCACCCTGCTGCTCACGCCCCGCAGCCTGTTGGGGGACCGCTGAGCGCGGTCGGCAGGGCTACGGCGGGCCCCCGGGGAGCGGACCTAGGTTGGGGAGTCGTGCTGGATCCGTAGGCCATGGTGGTGGATGCAACCCGGGCGACCGCCGCTGCCCCTGCCGGGGCGGCCGGGGAGGTCACCGTTGATGCCACCGGCGAGGCCGCGGCCATCTTCCGGCCGGGCCTCGAAGGGGTCCCGGCCACCCAGTCAGCCATCTGCGACATCGACGGCCGCGGGGGGGTGCTCACCTACCGGGGCTATCCCGTCGAGGAACTGGCCGCCCAGAGCAGCTTCCTCGAAACCACCCACCTGCTGATCTGGGGCGAGCTCCCGACCGCCGAGCAGTTGCGGGCCTTCGAGCAGGAGGTGCAGATGCATCGCCGGGTCAGCTTCCGCATCCGGGACATGATGAAATGCTTCCCGGCCGACGGGCATCCGATGGACGCCCTGCAGTCGAGCGCCGCGTCCCTCGGCCTCTTCTATTCCCGCCGGGCCCTCGATGACCCCGGCTATATCTTTGACGCCGTGGTGAGGCTGATCGCCAAGATCCCGACCATGGTGGCGGCCTTCCAGCTGATCCGCAAAGGTCAGGACCCGATTCAGCCCCGCGACGATCTTCCCTATTCGGCCAACTTCCTCTACATGCTCACCGAGCGGGAGCCCGATCCCCTGGCGGCGCGCATCTTCGATGCCTGTCTGATCCTTCACGCCGAGCACAGCCTCAACGCCAGCACCTTCAGCGCCCGCGTCACCGCCAGCACCCTCACCGATCCCTATGCGGTGGTGGCCTCGGCCGTGGGGACCCTGGCCGGGCCCCTGCACGGCGGCGCCAACGAGGATGTGCTGGCCATGCTCGAGCAGATCGGCAGCGCGGAACGGGTCGAGTCCTACCTGGAGCGGGCCATCGCCGAAAAGCAGAAGATCATGGGTTTCGGCCACCGGGAATACCGGGTGAAGGATCCCCGCGCCGTGATCCTGCAGGGTCTTGCCGAGCAGCTCTTCGATCGCTTCGGCCACGACGCCATGTACGACGTGGCCCGTCGGCTGGAGGAGGTGGCCTCGGTGCGTCTGGGCCCGAAGGGGATCTACCCCAACGTGGATTTCTACTCCGGTCTGGTGTACAGGAAGCTCGGCATTCCGCGCGACCTGTTCACGCCGATCTTCGCCATCGCCCGGGTGGCCGGCTGGCTGGCCCATTGGAAGGAGCAGCTCGGCGCCAACCGCATCTACCGGCCGACGCAGATCTATACCGGATCCTGTGGCCGCCGCTGGATGCCTCTGGATACCCGCATCCCCGGCGCAGGCGTTTAAGTTGCCCCTACCTCCGCCGAACCGGGAGCCGACACGGTGTTGATGTTCACGGCACCAGCCCCTCTCCACTCCCCCGCCCCCGCCCTGGCCAGCGTGGGGGTGGGCCTTGACCTCCAGACCAGTTTCACAAGCACCCTGGAGGGCCTTGGACTCAGCCAGGAAACGGCCCACCTGCTCTGGCTGCCCCTGCCCATGCTGCTTGTGCTGGTGGCGGCGGTGATCGGCGTGCTGGTCAATGTCTGGCTGGAGCGCAAGATCTCGGCCGCCGTGCAGCAGCGGATCGGTCCGGAGTACGCCGGTGCCCTCGGGGTGCTGCAGCCGATGGCCGATGGTCTCAAGCTGCTGTTCAAGGAAGACGTGATCCCCAAGCGGGCCGACGGCCTGCTGTTCACCCTTGGCCCGGTGCTGGTGCTGGTACCGGTCATCCTCTCCTGGCTGGTGGTGCCCTTCGGTCAGAACCTGCTGATCAGCGATGTGGGCATCGGCGTCTTCCTCTGGATCGCCCTCAGCAGCATCCAGCCGATCGGCCTGCTGATGAGCGGCTACGCCAGCAACAACAAGTACTCCCTGCTCGGGGGGCTCAGGGCCGCAGCCCAGTCGATCAGCTATGAGATTCCGCTCGCCCTGGCGGTGCTGGCGGTGGTGATGATGAGCAACTCGCTCAGCACCGTCGACATCGTCAATCAGCAGAGCGGCGCCGGGATTCTCAGCTGGAACATCTGGCGCCAGCCCGTGGGCTTTCTGATCTTCTGGATCTGCGCCCTGGCCGAGTGCGAACGCCTGCCCTTTGATCTTCCCGAGGCCGAGGAGGAGCTGGTGGCCGGCTACCAGACCGAGTACGCCGGCATGAAGTTCGCCCTGTTCTACCTGGGCAGCTACATCAATCTGGTGCTCTCCGCCCTGCTGGTGGCGGTGCTCTACCTCGGTGGCTGGGGCTTCCCGCTGCCGGTGGAATGGCTGGCCGGAGCCCTCGGCCAGTCCGTGGATGCGCCCCTCGTGCAGGTGATCACCGGTTCCCTCGGCATCGTGATGACCGTGCTGAAGGCCTACCTGCTGGTGTTCATCGCCATCCTGCTGCGCTGGACGCTGCCCCGGGTGCGGATCGACCAGCTGCTCGACCTGGGCTGGAAGTTCCTGCTTCCGATCGCCCTGGTCAATCTGCTCGTCACCGCCGGGCTGAAGCTGGCCTTCCCATTCTATTTCGGCGGTTGAAGCGCCATTCGGCCATCATGAGTGAGTAGAAGTACCACTCCCTCAACCCCTGCCCAGCCGGGAGCACGGCTCCTACCCCACTCCCCGGCCCCATGCTCCACCTCCCGCCCATCCACCCTTCCGACTTCCCCAGCCATGTTCGGATTCCTCCAGAAGGTCGGTGACTACACGAAGGACGCCGTTGGCGCCGCCTCTTACATCACCCAGGGCCTGTCGGTCACCTTCGACCATCTGCGCCGCCGCCCTGTCACGGTTCAGTACCCCTACGAGAAATTGATCCCCTCCGAGCGGTACCGCGGTCGGATCCATTTCGAGTTCGACAAGTGCATCGCCTGTGAGGTGTGCGTGCGGGTCTGTCCCATCAACCTGCCGGTGGTGGATTGGACCATGAACAAGCAGACGAAGAAGAAGGAGTTGAGCAACTACTCGATCGATTTTGGGGTGTGTATCTTCTGTGGCAATTGCGTTGAATACTGCCCGACCAACTGCCTGTCCATGACCGAGGAATATGAGCTGGCGGCCTTTGATCGCCACAGCCTCAACTACGACAATGTCGCCCTCGGCCGCCTGCCCACCAGTGTCAGCGACGATCCGGCGGTGGTGCCCCTGCGGGAGCTGGGCTATCTCCCCAAGGGAGAGGTCGACCCCCATGGCATCGATCCCGCCCGTCCCCGGGCGGGCCGGCTGCCCGAGCAGGTGGCGCCCGACGCCACCCAGGCCCCCGGTTCAGCCGGGTCCTCCTCATGACGATCGCCTCCACCACCCAGCTGATCTGCTTCCTCGCCCTGTCGGCCACCATGGTGATCGGGGCGTTGGGGGTCGTGCTGCTCCCCAACATCGTCTATTCCGCCTTCCTGCTGGCCGGGGTCTTTCTCTCGGTGGCCGGCCTGTACCTGCTGCTCAACGCCAGCTTCGTGGCGGCGGCCCAGGTGCTCGTCTACGTCGGTGCGGTGAATGTGCTGATCCTGTTTGCGATCATGCTCGTGAACAAGAAGGAGACCCTCGCCGAGATTCCTGGCCTCGGCCTCAGGCGGATTCTTTCCGGTGGGGTCTGCCTCGGCCTGTTCCTGCTGCTCCTGAGGGTGGACCTCACCACGCCCTGGGCCCTGCCCGGGCCCACCCCCATCGGCGACGACGCCACGGTCACCATCGGCGTGCATCTGTTCACGGATTACCTTCTCCCCTTTGAGCTGGCCTCCGTGTTGCTGCTGATGGCGATGATCGGTGCCATTGTGCTGGCCCGCCGAGATGTCTTCAGCAGTGATGTGATCACCGGCGAATCCGCCGATCAGGGCCTGATCGAGAAGGCCCGCACCCCTTTGCTACTGGACACCGATTCCGACCCCCCCGCCCTTGTGGAGACCAGCCGATGACTGCCGCCGATGGTTTCCAGGTGTCCCTCCAGGCCTACCTCGTTCTGGCGGCAATCCTGTTCTGCACAGGGGTATGGGGCCTGATCAACAGCCGGAACGCCGTGCGGGTGCTGATGAGCATCGAGCTGATGCTCAATGCCGTGAACATCAACCTGATGGCGTTCTCAAGTTATCTCGATGGGATCCAGATCCGTGGCCAGGTGTTCGCCATCTTCGTGATCACCGTGGCAGCGGCGGAGGCGGCCGTCGGTCTGGCGATCCTGCTCTCCCTCTATCGCAACCGCGAAACCGTGGATATGGAGCAGTTCAATCTGCTGCGTTGGTGACCGCTCGTCCCGTTCATGCAGCTTGAGACGGTCTGGTTGATCGTGCGGGCCGGCAGCCAGGCGGCCCACCGTCAATCCAGGCGCTGTGCGGAGGATCTGCGCGCCCAGGGCGTGAGGGTGACATCCGCGACCTCTGGCGCGGGCTCCAATCCGTTTCCGGGCCTGCTGGCCAGCGAAGCCGGCTTGCCCGATCTCACCGTGGTGCTCGGCGGGGATGGCACCGTGCTCGGCGCCGCCCGACACCTCGGTCCCCTGGATGTGCCGATTCTCAGCTTCAACGTGGGAGGACACCTCGGTTTCCTCACCCATGAACGCAAGCTCCTCGTCCTCGCCTCCGCCAGCGCCGAGGACAATCTCTGGCAGCGCCTGCGGGATGATCGCTTCGCCCTGGAGCGGCGCATGATGCTGGCCGCCGCCGTCGATCGGGGGGACGGCCTCCTCGATGGCGAAAGCTGGGACGCCGGCCCCAACGCTGAGACCGTGCACCGCGCCCTCAACGACTTCTATTTTCGGCCCTGCTTCGATGAGCTCTCCCCCACCTGCCTCCTGGAACTGGAGATCGACGGCGAGGTGGTCGATCAGTTCCGCGGTGACGGATTGATCATCGCCACCTCCACCGGCTCCACGGGCTATGCCATGGCGGCAGGGGGGCCGATTCTTCACCCCGGCATCGATGCCATCGTGGTGAACCCGATCTGCCCGATGAGCCTGTCCAGCCGCCCCGTGGTGGTGCCGCCCCGCTCCAGGCTGGCGGTCTGGCCCCTCGGGGATCCCAGCCGCCGGGTGAAGCTCTGGAAGGATGGGGCCCACGCCACCGTGATCGAGCCGGGTGAGCGCTGCGTTGTCCAGCGATCCCGCCATTACGCCCTGATGGTGCGGCTGGAACAGAATCCCTCCTACTACCGCACCCTCAGCCACAAGCTCCACTGGGCCGGTGACCTCACGGCCGCTGAGCCTTCTCCCAACTGAGCCGGTGGCAATGCTCCAGGCGCTCAACCCGCCAGTGGCGACGGAAGCGGCGTGGATCCAGGATCAGGGGCTGCTGGGGCGACCCGAGCGGCTGGTTCAGGTAGGCCTGCGCCAGCAGGCGAAGATCGGTCAGGCGAGGATGGCTCAGGAACACGGCGGATCGACGGTGGCGCTGGAGATCGAGCGGAGGTTTCTGGTCACGGGTGAGGGCTGGCGGCCCCATGTCCGCCGGTGCAGCCGGCTGCGCCAGGGCTATCTGGCGGCCTCCCCCGAAGGGGTCACCGTGCGGGTCCGGCTGCGGGAGGCCAGCCCCTCCTCTGACCTGGAAACCAGCCCGGAGGAGGGGCGCCAAGGCTGGCTCACCCTCAAAGCTGACGCCGGCGGCTTCGCCCGTCATGAGTTCGAATACCTGATTCCACCGGCCGATGCGGAGGGCCTGCTGGAGCTCGCCTCCCATCAACTGCGCAAGTGGCGGTATGGCCTCGATCTTCCGGGTGGTGACTGGGTTCTGGACCGATTCGAAGCGGAGAACGCGCCACTGCAGCTGGTCGAAGTGGAACTGGAGAGCGAGGATCAGGCCGTGGTGGTGCCCCCCTGGTGCGGGCGCGAGATCACCGACCGCCCGGAGCTCAGCAATGCGGCCCTGGCCCGCCGGCCCCTGAGCCACTGGCCCGCCGCCGAGCGCCAGCATCTGATCGATGACCTGATGCGTCCCGGGGACGGGGGCGGGCCAGGCAACCCCTAGGATATTTCAGGATTTCTTCCCTTTCTGTTCCCCCTCGCCACGGGTCCCTTGCTGTGATTGGCCTCTACGACCACCAGGGCGTGCTTCGCTTCGCCGGCCGTGATCGGGCCGACTGCCTCGACTATGCCGATCTGTTCGGTCTCAGCCCTGAGATTTACAGCCTGGAAGCGCTCAGTCCGGAGGATTCCCAGCTCCAGCGGCATGCTCCCCTGGGGGCGCTGCTGGATCCGTTCCACAGCCGCTAGCGGCCGATCAGGGCTCGCTGGCCGGCAGGTGGCAGCAATTGAAGCCGTCCCGGCAGATCTTGCCGTTGTCCATCGCCCAGTTCAGCAGACCCACGCGGTTCTTCGCCCCTGTTTTGGTGAAGATATTGCTGACGTGATTGTCTACCGTCCGCTTGCTGATCATCAGTTTGAGGGCAATCTCCTGATTGGTCAGGCCAGTGGCCACCAATTCGATGATCTCCAGTTCGCGTTCGGACAGGCTGGAGCGCAACTCGCCGAGATCGTATCGATCGGACATCCAGGCACCCAGTCCTTGGATTCCCACTGTAATCAGCGAGCGCTGCCGCATGATGGGGCCGGCCCCAGCCCCTTCCCCATTGCTGCTGCAACAGGCTCTGCGGAGCGATCAGTTCGCGGTCACGGCCGAGGTCACCCCGCCCCGGGGTGGCGATCCGTCTCGCACCCTCACGGTCGCCCGCCGGCTCAAGGGCCTGGTCCATGCGGTCAATGTCACCGACGGCAGTCGGGCCGTGATGCGCATGAGCAGCCTGGCCCTCTGCCGCCTGCTGCTGGACAACGAGCTCGAACCGGTGCTCCAGCTCGCTTGCCGGGATCGCAACCGCATAGCACTCCAGGCCGAGCTGCTCGGTGCCCATGCGCTTGGGATCAGGAACGTGCTCTGCCTCACCGGGGATCCGGTGCAGGCGGGCGATCAACCCGGAGCCCGGCCGGTCAACGATCTGGAGTCGGTGCGCCTGTTGCAGCTGGTGGATCGCTGCAACCGCGGCCTCGACCCCGTGGAGGGCCGGCTTCCCGATGGCCCCACGGCCCTCTTCCCCGGGGCGGCCGCCGACCCCCAGTCCCCCAGCTGGAGCGGCCTGCGGGAGCGGGTGCGGCGCAAGCAGGAGGCGGGGGCCCGCTTTCTGCAGACCCAGATGGTGATGGATGCCGATGCCCTGCGGCGCTTCTGCGACGAGATCACGGCCCCGCTGGGTCTGCCGGTGCTGGCCGGGGTGTTTCTGCTCAAATCGGCCCGCAATGCCCTGTTCATCAACCGGGTGGTGCCGGGGGCTTCGATCCCCCAGGCCGTGATCGATCGTCTCGCCGCCGCCGCCGACCCCGCCGCGGAGGGGGTGGCCATCGCGGCGGAACAGGTGAGCCTCTACCGCGGTATCGCCCAGGGGGTGCATCTGATGGCGGTGAAGGCCGAAGAGCGCATTCCCCAGATCCTGTCCAGGGCCGGGATTGAGCCGGTGCTGAGCGGCCGTGGGCAGGAGCTGCCGCGCCCCGCGCTCAGAGCGGGCCCTTGCTGACGGCGAAATCGGTGCCCAGCAGTTCCGCCAGGGCCTTCTGTTCCGGGGATGGCTGGGCGACGTCCTGACGCCGCACATCGGTGATCAGCCAGTCGAGGGCGGCTTCCTGCAGATCGAAGTGGTCACCGTTGCGATCGACGCAGTAGCGGCCGAACACCAGCTTCTCCACCAGCCGGACTCCCTGGCCGATGCGGGAGTAATCGAAGATGATCGAGTTGTCGATCGTGGCTCCTTCACAGATGTGACAACTCGGCCCGATCATCGCCGGTCCGATGAGGGTGACGCCCGGTTCGATCCGGCTCATGCCTCCCACATAGATCGGGCCTGTGACGTTGATGCGGTCCCAGTCGGCCGCCACATTCAGGCCGGCGAACACGCCCGGGCGCACCTCGCGTCCCGGGGTCTTGACCTGGCGGACCTTGCCCAGCAGCACACTGCGGATTGCCTGCCAGTAATCGGGCACCTTGCCGATGTCCACCCATTCGAAATCCATCGGCAGGGCATAGAACGGTGCACCTGCAGCCACCAGCCTCGGGAACAGGTCGGCTCCGATATCGAAAGGAATACCAGCGGGAATGTGATCGAGCACTTCCGGCTCGAAGATGTAGATGCCGGTGTTGATCATGTCGCTGGCGGCATCCTTGAGGGACGGCTTCTCCTGGAAGCTGAGCACCCTTGAATCAGCATCCGTTACCACCACACCATAGCTGCTGACCTGATCCTTGGGCACCCGTTTGGTGACAAGGCTGGCAAGTGCCCCTTTCTCCTTATGGCGACGCACCGCTTCGGTGAGATCAAGATCAATCAGGGCATCGCCGCAGAGCACCACGAAGGTGTCGTCAAAGAAAGGCTGAAAGGTCTGAACCTTTTTGAGACCACCGGCGGAACCGAGCGCTTCGCCGATCAGTTCGCCGTCTTCAATCCGGCCTTCGAAGCTGTAGGCGATTTCGACGCCGAAGCGCTGGCCATCGCGGAAGTAATTCTCAATCTCTGCGGCCAGATGGGAGACGTTGACCATGACTTCGGTGAAGCCGTGCTCCCGCAGCAACTCCAGCAGGAACTCCATCACGGGTTTCTGCAGGATCGGGATCATCGGCTTGGGAATCGTGTGCGTGATGGGACGCACCCGTGTTCCCTTGCCCGCCGCAAGGATCATCGCCTTCATGGGCGCCAGTCTGCTTCAGAACGGTGCCTTACACCCTAATGAAGCCCTTCAGGCCGCCCACGCTTGCCGAGCCGGCGGGGAAGCTGGCACCGGCACCGCCGCGAGGGAGGGCGAGGGTTCGACCTGGGCCTCCCGGTGGCTCCGCAGGTCCAGGGGGCCGAACAGGTCCCCCTCCTGGCGGAGGTCCACCCGGCCCTGGGAGCAGAGGAAGAGCAGGGCCCAGAACACCCCCACCCGGTCCTGGTCCAGGTCCGCCGGCGCGGCGGCGGACCAGGCCTCCACCAGTAGCTCGAAACTGACCCAGTCGCCGGATTCGTTCCAGTGCAGCAGAAACCGGCTGAGGGCCGCCGTGGTTTCGGGCAGTTTCTCCCGGTGGGCCAGGGCCGCCACCTGTTCGATCGCGGCCCGCTCGCTGTAGCGGCGCGGCCTGGGGCGATGCCGGGCCGTGCCATCGTCCTGCTCCAGGCGCTCAGCGATGGTCTCGAGCTGCCGGATCAGTTCCCCGAGCGTGACGGGCCGTTGCAGCGGGGGTGGCGCCACCGGACGCCGCAGCAGGTGCCGCTCTGGCCGGTGGGGGAGTTCGAGACCGCCGCCGACCCCCTCGGTTTCGGGGGCCTCCTCCTCGAAGGGGTCCTCCAGCAGGACCTCGACGGGGAAGGTCTGCCGCTCCAGCACTTCCGCCTTGAGGCTCACCAGCACCGAGGCGGCCAGAAAGGCTTCGCTGGTGGCCGCCAGGTCATGCTCATAGCTGCCACCTGCCGCTGCCCGGGCGGCGGAGGCCGTCAGGGCAGGTGCCAGGGCGATGCGCTGGCGCAGCTGGTCGAGAAAGCCATCGACCACGGCAATCACATCGACGTCCCAGGGATCGAGATCGCCTCGCACGGCGGCATCCTGGAGCAGACGGATCGCCAGGCGGGCGCCGGCTTCGGACACGGGGTCTCCCACTCTGGCCGCAACGTACCTGGTCCGGCCGGTGCCAGCCAGGGGCAGGCGCCTCAGCCGCCCGACGCGATCGGGCCGCCGGGGGCAGAACTCTCACCCGCCGCGGGCAGGAGGCTGAGCTGGGCATCCACCGTGGCCCGGTAGCGCTGCACATCGGCCTCGAGTTCACGGATGCGCACCTGCTGGGCTTCCAGCTCCGTCTGCTCCTGCAGCTGCTCCACCTTGCGGACCACACCCGTCCAGACGGCGAACACCCAGGCGGCGGTGGCGCCGATGCCGCCCACCACCAGGAGCATGGCGGCCAGGGGGAGGGTGGCGCAGACGCCCGGCAGGAACCGAACGGTGGTGGGGGCGGTGTTCTCCAGGGTGAACATCACCGTGGCCAGACCGAAGCTGAAGATCAGCAGGAAGTTCAGCTGACGCATGGATCCTGGCGGGGAAGGGGAACCGGTCGCGGAGTCCGCGGGGGTGGTGGCTGGGAGCGTACGCATGGTGCTTGGCTTCTCCACAGGCGGCCGGGCAACCGCAGGGTTTCGTAACCGCTCGCCGGCTCAGCGCAGGCGGGGGGCACTCAGGGGGGCGAGAAGCGGGGCCGGCGGTTTCAGCACGGCCGGGGAGAGCCAGTCGGCCGGGAGAGGCTGGCGGATCGGACCGTTGGGGTTGGGTCCGAGCACACGGGCCATGGCGGCATCCTCCCGAAGCACCAGGGCCTCGATCGAGGCGCGGTAGCTGTCGGTCATCAGCCGGGGGTAGAGGCCGATGCCGATGATCGGCACCAGCAGGCAGGAGATCACGTAGATTTCGCGCGGCTCGGCATCCACCAGTTTGGTGTGGGCGGCCAGCTCCGGGTTCTCCTTGCCGAAGAAGATCTCGCGCAGCATCGAGAGGAGGTAGATCGGGGTGAGGATCACCCCCACGGCCGCCAGGGCCGCGATCACGATGCGGAAGCTGAGGGCGTAGGCCTCGCTGGTGACGAAACCGGCGAAGACCATCAGCTCGCTGACGAAACCGCTCATGCCGGGCAGGGCCAGGGAGGCCAGGGAGCACACGGTCCAGAGGGCGAACATCTTGCGCATCTTCTGGCCCACACCGCCCATCTCATCGAGCTGCAGGGTGTGGGTGCGGTCGTAGGTGGCGCCCACCAGGAAGAAGAGGCTGGCGCCGATCAGCCCATGACTCACCATCTGCAGCATGGCGCCGCTGGTGCCGAGGGCACTGAAGCTGCCGATGCCGATCAGCACGAAGCCCATGTGGCTGATCGAGCTGTAGGCGATCTTGCGCTTCAGGTTGCGCTGGGCGAAGGAGGTGAGCGCGGCATAGATGATGTTCACCACCCCCAGCACCACCAGCAGGGGCGCGAACTGGGCGTGGGCCTCCGGCAGCAGTTGCACGTTGAAGCGCAGCAGGGCGTAGCCCCCCATCTTCAGCAGGATGCCGGCCAGCAGCATGTGCACCGGTGCGGTGGCTTCGCCGTGGGCATCCGGCAGCCAGGTGTGCAACGGCACGATCGGAAGTTTGACCCCGAAGGCGATCAGCAGGCCGGCGTAGGCCAGCAGCTGGAAGCGGGTGGAGAACTCCTTGGCCGCCAGGGTGGTGAACTCGAAGCTGGGGGTGCCGCCCCCCTGGAAGCCCATGGCCAGGGCCGCCAGCAGGATGAAGACCGAGCCGCCCGCCGTGTACAGAATGAACTTGGTGGCGGCGTACTGACGCTTCTTGGCCCCCCAGATCGCCAGCAGCAGGTAGACCGGCAGCAGCTCCAGCTCCCAGGCCAGGAAGAACAGGAGCATGTCCTGCACGGCGAAGACGGCGATCTGGCCGCCGTCCATGGCCAGGATCAGGAAATAGAACAGCCGGGGCTTGAAGGTGACGGGCCAGGCGGCCAGAACCGCCAGGGCGGTGATGAAGCTGGTGAGCAGGATCAGGGGCATCGAGAGCCCGTCGGCCCCCACCGACCAGGCCAGGCCCAGATCGGGCACCCACTCCACCCGCTCGATCAGCTGCAGCCCGGCCACCGACGGGTCGTAGCCGTTCAGGTAGGCGCCGGCGGTGACCAGGAAGGTGGTGAGCGCCACCCCGAGGGCATACCAGCGGATCGTCTTGCCATCACCCGGATCGGGAATGAAGGGGATCAGCAGGGCCGCCGCGATCGGCAGCAGGATCGAGACACTCAGCCAGGGGAAGGGGGTGGCGGCACCGGCAGCGGTCAGGGCGCCCGTTGCAACGGCTGGGTCGAGCGGCACTGGTGGGAAGCGGTTCTGGGCGGAGTGTAGAAATACGGTCTGCCTGGATCGCTCCCAGATAAGGGATGACACACACAGCGGGCCGCGCGGGAGGCCTGATCAGAAACTGCTGAAGAGCACCACCAGGGAGATCACCCCCCCGAACACGATCAGCGCATAGAACTGGGCCCGGCCGGTTTCGAAGTATTTGAGGCCCTCGCCGCTGCCCAGGGTCAGCAGGCCGGTGAGGTTCACCACCCCGTCGACCACCTTGGCGTCCACCTCCAGCACCTGGCGGGCCAGCCGGCGGCTGCCCTTGACGAACAGGGCGTCGTTGATCGCGTCGAGATACCACTTGTTGGCCAGAAAGGCGTTGATCGTGGGAAACCGCCCGGCCACCAGGGTGGCCAGATCGAGCCGGTGGAGCGCG
The DNA here is from genome assembly GCF_056633155.1 of Cryptocyanus atlanticus LEGE 06306. NCBI lineage: Bacteria > Bacillati > Cyanobacteriota > Cyanophyceae > Synechococcales > Prochlorococcaceae > Cryptocyanus > Cryptocyanus atlanticus. The sequence continues at coordinate 26,751 of NZ_JBSJOZ010000012.1, read as the reverse complement.
TAGGCCAGCACCGCCACCACGATGCCGGTGGTGGAGATCGCCACCGAAGCCCCCGCCAGGGGCAGAAACTCGCCCCAGCTGAAGGCGCCGGCCATCTCCGCGGCCTCGGCCGGATCGAGCAGCGCTCCGAAGCGGCTGTTCCAGGGGGTTCCGAGCAGGCCGATCAGGGCCGAGGGGACGGCCAGCACCACCAGTGGGACCGCCATCTGCCAGCCGGATTCGTGGGGGTGGGAGGCGTGATCCCCAGGCTCCGCCTCGCCGGAGTCGGCCGATCCCCGCCCGGCCGCGGCGAGCAGTTCGGTGCGGACCGCCAGGTCGGTGCCGCGGAAGGGCCCTTCGAAGGTGAGGAAATAGAGCCGGAACATGTAGAAGGCGGTCATGCCGGCGGTGAGAAAGCCGACGGCCCAGAGCAGCGGATAGGTGTTGAAGGCCTGACCGAGGATCTCGTCCTTGCTCCAGAAGCCCGCCAGGGGAGGGATGCCGCTGATCGCCACGCAGCCCACCAGGAAGGTGATCGCCGTGACGGGCATGAACTGGCGCAGGCCGCCCATCAGCCGCATGTCCTGGGCCAGGACGGGCTCATGGCCCACCACCTCCTCCATCGCGTGGATCACCGAACCGGAGCAGAGGAACAGCATCGCCTTGAAGAAGGCGTGGGTCACCAGGTGGAACATGCCGGCCACCGGGGCCCCGCAGCCCATGGCCAGCATCATGTAGCCGAGCTGCGACACGGTGCTGTAGGCCAGCCCCTTTTTCAGATCCATCTGGGTGAGGGCCACCGAAGCCCCCAGAAAGCAGGTGATGGTGCCGATCACGGCGATCACCACCTGAACCTGGGGGAACAGGTGGTACAGGGGCTGCAGCCGGGCCACCAGGAACACGCCGGCCGCCACCATGGTGGCAGCGTGGATCAGGGCGGAGATCGGTGTGGGGCCTTCCATGGCGTCGGGCAGCCACACGTGCAGGGGGAACTGGGCCGATTTGGCCATCGGGCCCATGAACACCAGCAGGCAGAGGAGCACGGCGGCGGCATTGGGCACGCTTCCCCCCGCCACCGCTTCGGCCAGGCCAGTGCCGATCTCCTCGAAGCCGAAGCTTCCGGTGGCCCAGAAGAGACCAAGAATTCCGAGCAGGAGCCCGAAATCTCCCACCCGGTTCACCACGAAGGCCTTCTGGGCGGCGTTGGCGGCGCCGTCGCGGTCGTACCAGAAGCCCACCAGCAGGTAGGAGCACATGCCCACCAGCTCCCAGAAGACGTAGATCTCCAGCAGGTTGGGGCTGATCACCAACCCCAGCATCGAGCTGCTGAACAGGGCCAGATAGGTGAAGAAGCGCACATAGCCCTTGTCGTGGGCCATGTAGCCATCGGAATAGACCATCACCAGCAGGGCGATGGTAGTGACGAGCGCCAGCATCACGGCCCCGAGGGCGTCGACACGGAAGCCCATCTGCAGGTTGAAGCTGCCGGCGCTGGCCCAGTTGAACAACATCTCGGTGGCGGGAGCACCGGCCAGCTGTTCGGCCAGCACCGCGAAGCTCAGCACCGCCGCCGCCCCGACACAACTGATCAGCAGCAGGGCCACCGGCTTGCGCAGCCGGTTGACGGTGCGGTTGAAGCTGATCAGGCCGAGGCCGGTGATCGCGGCCCCCGCCAGGGGCAGCACGGGAATCAACCAGGCGAGTTCAGCAGCCGACGTCATCCAGCTCCGGTTACGGGCCCACGGAGTGTAGGCAGCCTCCCCCGGCCGGTCGCACTCTGTGTGGGACCGAGATCAGGGGCCATCCGCCCGGCCTGTGCGCCTGTCAGCACACTGGCTCAGCCCAGCCAGGCGCCCAGTGGTCCGGCCAGGAAGGCCTGAGCGGCCAGGCCGAGGAAGCGGTGGCTCCACCAGATCAGGGCGATGGCGATGGCGATGCCCAGTTGGGCGGGCCTCAGGAACTCGGCCCAGACCAGCTGCTGGCGACCGTCGAGGACGGCGCGGAAGGGCAGGACGGAGGTGCTGGCGTTCAGCTCCTCGAAGGCCGCCCCGAAGCGGGCGCGCAGCCTCCGGTCACCGTGCCAGATGGCGAAGAGATGGTGCCCGATCAGCCCCGCGCAGGTGACCAGCATGAAGCTGCTGCCGATCCAGAGCAGGTGGGTGGCGCACCAGAGCACCTGGCCCACCGCCTGGGGATGGCGGCTGATCCGGATGATGCCGCTGGCGTAGAGGCGCACCTGGGGCCGGAGCAGCGCGGGGATCTCCAGCAGGTTGTAGGTGGCGGGGTAGAGAAAGAAGAAGCTGATCGCCGTGCCCACCCAGATCAGCGGAATCAACCCCGGAGTGCCCTGCAGGTTCCAGAGCCGGAGGCCCTCGTAGCGGTGGGCGATGAAGAAGCCCACCAGGACCACCGCCGCCGGAATGCTCACCGCCGCGAACAGCAGCCGCCAGGCCCGTGCCCCCACCCGCGCTTCGGCCCAGGGCCTCAGGGCGGCGCCGCCGCTGTGGAGCACGGCGAACCCCAGCAGCAGGGCCAGCATCATCAGGCTGGAGCGATGGGGGGCCAGGGCCAGCCGCAGGGGTTCTCCCCCGCTGCCGGCGAAGGCGGGGATCAACAGGGCTAGGCCGGGAAGGGGCAACGGCAACGGGCGGCCTCGGCAGGGGCAGAGTCTGGCGGAGCGCCTGTGACGGCTGGGCTGGGGAGCCAGTGGTGCAGAGGGTTTCCTTCTAGAGTCCACGGATCCAGCCGGAGCCAGGCCCTGCCGAGCCCACCCCATGGCTGATTTGCCCTTCACCCTCGATCAGCTTCGAATCCTGCGGGCCATCGCCAGCGAGGGCAGCTTCAAAAAGGCTGCCGACAGCCTCTACGTCACCCAGCCGGCGGTGAGTCTGCAGATCCAGAACCTCGAGAAACAGCTGGATGTCTCCCTGTTCGATCGGGGCGGTCGCAAGGCGCAGCTCACCGAGGCGGGCCATCTGCTGCTCAGCTACTGCGACCGGATCCTCAGCCAGTGCCAGGAGGCCTGCCGGGCCCTCGATGATCTCCACAACCTCCGGGGTGGCTCCCTGATCGTGGGGGCCAGCCAGACCACGGGCACCTACCTGATGCCCAGGATGATCGGCCTGTTCCGCCAGAAGTATCCCGATGTGGCGGTGCAGCTGCAGGTGCACAGCACCCGCCGCACCAGCTGGAGCGTGGCCAACGGCCAGGTGGACCTGGCCATCATCGGTGGTGAGCTGCCATCCGATCTGGGAGATCTGCTGCAGGTGGTGCCCTACGCCAGTGACGAGCTGGCCCTGGTGCTTCCGGTCAAGCATCCGCTGTCCCGGCTGAGCGAACTGCACAAGGATGATCTCTATCGGCTCGGGTTCGTCTGCCTCGATGCCCAGTCCACCACCCGCAAGATGGTGGACCAGCTGCTGGCCCGCTCCGGGCTGGATGTGGGACGGCTCAAGATCGAGATGGAGCTGAATTCCTTCGAGGCGATCAAGAACGCCGTGCAGAGCGCCCTCGGTGCGGCCTTCCTGCCGGTGGTGTCGATCGAGCGGGAACTGGCGACCGGCAGCCTGCACCGCCCGGTCGTGGCGGATCTGCTGGTGCGGCGCCAGCTCAAGCTGATCTCCCATCCCGCCCGCTACTGCTCCCGGGCCTCCGAAGCCTTCCGCCGAGAGGTGCTGCCCGTGTTCGCCAGCCCGGACAGCCCCCTGAGGCAGCCCCAGATCCGGGTGCCCGTCAGCAGCGAGGCCGTGGCCGGCGCTCAGAACTGATCGGCTTCCGGGGTGATGCCCACCGAGTCATCGGCGGCGCCGGCGATGCCCCTGGTCTGGAACTTGTTGCCACTGATGTCGGTCTGATAGACACAGCGCACGATCGGTCTGTCACGGATGGAGCCGATGTAGGCGAAGGTATTCATGCGTTGCTTGCACTGGCGCATCTGCTCGGAAGTCACGGCGCCCTCCTTCTGCAGCACGCTCCAGTTCTCCCGCCGGATCACACAGCCGGGTTGCAGGGTGGGCTGGGTCACGAAACTGCTGCTCGGGTTCATGGTCGTGTAGAGCTCCACGTCCATCACGAAGGCGCTGGCTCCCCATTGCTTGCAGAATTCCGGGTCCGGCACGGCCAGATCCAGCTGCTGGCTGCTGGCGATGTTGCCCTGGTTGCCGGGGGTGTTCGTCGACAGGGCTGTGCCGATGCCGATGCCCAGCACCAGCACGCCGGCCAGAACGGCGATGGTGGCCACGTTCATCTGAATCGGAGCGCCGCCGCCGCCGTTGCCGCCCCCTCCCTTGCCGCCGCCCCCCCCATTGCCGCCGTTGCCGGAGCCGGCGGTGCGGCCGTTGGGCCTGCGGCCGCGGGGGCCGTCGTCGTAGGGGTCATCGCCGAAGCGCTCGTCGCTGAGGTAGCGATCACGGCCGTTGGTGGCGTAACCGGTTCCGGTCCGCCCGCGTGGGGCCTTGCGGCCCGGGGGGTCGAAGCGGGAGCGGCTCACGAGGCGTCGGGGTTGCGGGGCAGACCCATCGAATAATTCAGGACCCGGGCCGTTGGGTTGTAGCGGAGTGACCCGGCCTGCAGGAGCTGGCGAATCGTTCCCTCGAGCTCGGAGCCGATGCGGCGCAGGTTGTATTCGCTGAGCTCTTCCCCGGCGAAGGAGGCCACCAGCTCCCGGAAGCGCTGCTGCACCGTGCCCAGCACCGCCTCGTTCCAGAGGAACTCGTTATCGGGGTCAAGATCCAGGGTGAGGCGGCCAGGATCGGCCAGCAGCTCACCGTCTTCGACCCGGGCGGTGAAGATCCGCACGTGGCGGGTGGTGGACTTGAGCAGGCTGTCGGCGGCCATGGGGAGGGGGTGCGGGAGAGGGGGGATCACGCTGGAACCGACTTTAGGAACTCCCCGGCCGGCGCTGGCTGGGCCGGCCCTTTTAAGGTTGCCCCTCTCCCCGTTCACCCCCATGCGCGTCGCCATCGCCGGAGCTGGCCTGTCCGGTCTCTCCTGCGCCAAGTACCTCTGCGATGCGGGCCATACCCCCGTGGTCGTCGAGGCCCGCGGCGTGCTCGGCGGCAAAGTGGCCGCCTGGCAGGATGAGGACGGTGATTGGTACGAGACCGGTCTCCATATCTTCTTTGGCGCCTATCCCAACATGCTCCAGCTCTTCGCCGAGCTGGGCATCGAAGACCGGTTGCAGTGGAAGGAGCACGCCATGATCTTCAACCAGACGGACGTGCCCGGAACCTACAGCCGCTTCGACTTCCCGGATCTCCCCGCCCCCCTCAACGGCGTGGCGGCCATCTTGGGCAACAACGACATGTTGAGCTGGCCCGAGAAGATCCGCTTCGGCCTCGGCCTCGTGCCCGCCATGCTGCGCGGCCAGGCCTACGTCGAAGACTGCGACCAGTACTCCTGGACCGAGTGGCTGCAGTTGCACAACATTCCGGAGCGGGTGAATGATGAGGTGTTCATGGCCATGAGCAAGGCCCTGAACTTCATCAATCCTGATGAGATCTCCAGCACGGTGGTTCTCACTGCCCTGAACCGTTTTCTCCAGGAGAAGAACGGCTCGCAGATGGCCTTCCTGGACGGCAATCCCCCCCAGCGTCTCTGCGAGCCCATCGTGGAGTCCATCCGCTCCAGGGGCGGGGAGGTCCATCTCGACAGCCCGCTGCGGGAGATCCAGCTGGGGGACGATGGGGCCGTGGTCGGGTTCCGCATCGCCGGCATCAAGGGCCAGGAGCCCCGGGAGATCGTGGCCGATGCCTACGTCAGCGCCCTGCCGGTCGACCCGTTCAAGCGGCTGCTGCCCGAGCCCTGGAGACAGCTCCCCTTTTTCCGCAAGCTGGATGGCCTGAACGGGGTTCCGGTGATCAACATCCATCTCTGGTTCGACCGCAAGCTCACCGCCATCGACCATCTCCTGTTCAGCCGCTCCGCGCTGCTCAGCGTCTACGCCGACATGAGCAACACCTGCCGGGAGTACGCCGACCCGGAGCGCTCCATGCTGGAGCTGGTCTTCGCGCCGGCCGCCGAGTGGATCGGTCGCAGCGACGACGCCATCGTGGAGGCCACCCTCCAGGAGCTGCAGCGGCTCTTCCCCGACCATTTCACCGGCGACGACCAGGCCCGCCTGCGCAAGGCACGGGTTGTGAAGACGCCGCAATCCGTTTACAAGACGGTGCCAGGCTGCCAGCAGCTCAGGCCGTCGCAGGACACGCCGATCCCCAACTTCTTTCTGGCCGGTGACTACACCATGCAGCGCTACCTGGCTTCGATGGAGGGGGCCGTGCTCAGCGGCAAGCTCTGTGCGGACGCCGTGAGCCGACGGTGCTCTCCCGCCCCCGTGGCGCTCTGAGTGTGCTGAGTGCCCCCCCCACGGTCCCCTGCGGTGTCCTGCCGAGTCTGGATGAGGCCTACGAGTCCTGTCGCGCCGAAACAGCCCGCTGGGCCAAGACCTTCTACCTCGGCACCCTGCTGATGCCGCCGGCCAAGCGGCGGGCGATCTGGGCCATCTACGTGTGGTGCCGGCGCACCGATGAACTGATGGACAGCCCCCAGGCCCAGGGGCTGCCGGTGGACCGGCTGGCGGAGCGGCTGGATTGCTGGGAGGAGCGCACCCGTGCCCTGTTCGCCGGCAGGGTCCAGGACGGCCTCGACCTGGTGCTCCATGACACCCTGGCGCGCTATCCCCAGCCCCTGCAGGCCTATCTCGACATGATCGAGGGCCAGCGCATGGACCTCCAGCGCCATCGCTATGCCAGCTTCGCCGACCTGGAGCTCTACTGCTACCGCGTGGCCGGCACCGTGGGGCTGATGACCCAGGAGGTGATGGGGCTGGACACCGCTTACACCTCGGCCCCCTGGAGTGCCCCACCGGACACCTCGGCCGCCGCCGTCGCCCTCGGCATCGCCAACCAGCTCACCAACATCCTGCGGGATGTGGGAGAGGACCGCGGCCGCGGACGGATCTACTTGCCGCTGGAGGATCTGGAGCGTTTCGGCTACAGCGAGGCCGAGCTGATCGCCGGCACGGTCAACGACAACTGGCGCGCGCTGATGGCCTTTCAGCTCAGCCGGGCCCGCCACTGGTTCGCCCGCTCCGAGGCCGGGGTGCGCTGGCTGGCGGCGGATGCCCGCTGGCCCGTCTGGGCCTCCCTGCGGCTGTATCGGGCCATCCTCGATGGCATCGAGCGTCTCGACTACGACGTGTTCAACCACCGGGCCTACGTGCCGCGGGCCTTCAAGCTGCTTGACCTGCCCCGCTCCTACCTGATCGCCCAGGCCCGCTGAGGGCACTCTCGCTCCGCTCCCATGGCAACGGGGCCCCGGAACCGCGGCCCTTCACGGGCCAGCGCCGCGCTCAAGCCAGTCGAGCAGGATCGGATTGACCAGCTCCGGAGCCTCGTCGTGGGGGCAGTGCCCGAGACCGGGCAGCACGCGCAGCTCGCGCACCGCGTCAAAGCGCTCCGACCAGCGCCGGGCCTCCTCCGGGTCCTCCCATGGGTCCCGCTCGCCCCAGAGCAGCCGCACCGGCAGGGTGCCCAGCCGGGCGAGCAGTTCGGGGGCCAGATGATCGGAGAAGAGATTGATGAAGCCCCGAAAGCTTTCGAGGGCCCCGGGGTCGGTGCTCGGCCGATAGAGAATCTCCACCAGCTCGTCATCCACATGGGCGCCGCTGGGGTAGGCCTGCCGCAGCACCCGCCGGATCAGGCCGGGTCGGGCCAGAGCCCTGAACAGCGGGCCGATCACCGGACGCTGCCGCACCAGGGCCTGAACCACGGGGCGGCCCCAGCGCTGCAGGGCCGGAAGCTCCGCCAGACGCTTGTCGTCGAGGCTGCGCTCAGCGCAGTCGATCAGGATGAGCTGGCTGGGGGCCTGGCCCTGGGTCTGCAGCCGTTCCGCCGCGCGCAGGGCCACCAGGGCGCCGATCGAGTTGCCGACCAACTGGAGCGTGGTGCCACCGCCGCCGGAGTGGGGCCGGATGATCGCCGCGGCGAAGGCGATGACCTGGTCGGCCCAGAGATCGAAGCAGTAGCGCACGGTCCCGGCCTGTTCCGCTTCCCCGCTCAGACGGGAGCGGGGTTTGTCGCTGGAGCCGAACCCGAGCAGATCGATCGCGTAGACCTCGAAGCGGCTGGCCAGGGCCGCCAGATTGCTCCGCCAGTGGCCGGAGGAGGCGCCGAAGCCGTGGATCAGCAGGACGGGAGGAGCCCCGGGCCGTGCCGGCGACGGCCCCAGGTGACGGAAGGCGATCGAATGGCCCTCCCAGCGCCATCGCTGCTCCGGCAGGCTCTCGAGCGACGCTGGAACCACGGGAACCATCAAGGGGGACCGGCCTGCCCCTCCGAATTCAGACGGCGGCCGTCTGGTTGGCGAGGAGAGACTTCAGCTTGGCCAGTTCCCCGGCCCAGCGGGGATCCGGAGCGCCTTCGGTGACGGTGTCGCTGTGGACCACCTTGTTGACGGCCTTGCGGGCGACGCTGGTCGGGGCCGAACCGGGACGGCGATCGACTGCGCCGCCGCCGCGGGTCTCGCGCCGCTCGGAGCGCTCGATCCGCAGGGTGTTGCCGCCGAAGTCACGGCCGTTGAGCTGCTCGATCACGCGGTCGGCCAGGGCCTCGTCATCAACGTTGGCGAAGCCGAAGCCACGGCAGGCGCCCGTTTCTCGGTCCTGGACCGTCTTGAAGCGGACCCCCTCACCCACGGCCGTGAACAGAGCGTTGAGCTCCTTGTCGTCGAAGCTCTGCGGCAGGTTGCCGACATACAGGCGAACGCTCATGGAAGGAAAGGGGGGAAGGAAATGGCTCGGGCTCCAGGCCAGGGCCTGATCGATCGACAGACTGCTCCGGTACACCGGTTCGGCCCATGGCCGTTGAGCCGATGCGGCCCCTGGTTCCCTGAACAAAACGTCGGATGATTCAGCGGAAGGCTGCGGGCGCGGATCAGGCTGAACAGACGCCTGTGCACGGTGTAGTTAATCACGCCGAGTGGCCCTCAAGCCAGATCCGGGCTGAGGCGAGGGCTTCGTCATGATCGTGGAGACGGCCGAAGGCCGCTTCCAGGCGGAGGTGCTCCAGCAGGGCCCCCAGCCGCGGGGAGGGGCTCAGCCCCAGGGACTGCTGCAGCTCGCGGCCATCGACCGGGGAGCGGGGGTGGAAGAGGCGGTCACTGGGGTCGTGCCAGCGCGCCATCCAGGCGTGGGCCAGCGGGGCCGAAAAGATTAGCAGCAGGGCGGGCAGGTCGGCCTCCAGCTGCCGGTGCAGGCCAAGTCGCTCCGGTTCACTCAGGTCCCCGATCCGGGAGTCCGGTCCATCCTCCGGCCCGGCGGCCTGGCCCCCCCCTCCCAGCAGCCGGAGCTGCCAGTGACGCAGGCGGGCACAGCGCTGCTGCAGCCGCCGGCTGCTGCGCAGCCGGGTGAGCCCCTCCGCGTCGAAGAGGATCGCCAGCCGCGCCAGGGCCAGTGCCGCCCCCGCCAGCGGGGCGACGAGCCCCCGTTCCTCCGCCTGGCGGGGGCCGAGCCGCCGCAACCAGGGCCCGGCGGCCTTGGCCGGGTCCCCCCCGGGCCGCCAGGGATCCAGCAGCCCGCCGTCGAGGGCCCGGGCCAGTCCTTCCCCACCCGCGGGGCAGTGCGCCAGCTTCTCGAGCTCCAGCAGAACCCGTTCCGGGGCCACCTGGGGCAGCCGCGAACGGTGGCGCCGGATCCCCTCCCAGGTGCCGGGCTCCAGCCGGAAGCCCAGCTCCGCGGCGAGCCGGACCCCGCGCAGCAGCCGCAGGGGATCCTCCAGCAGATTGCGCTCCCGCACGGCCGTGAGCTGACCGGCGATCAGATCCTCCAGGCCCCCGGTGGGATCCAGCAGGCACGCCTGCCCGTCGAGCGGCAGGGCCAGGGCGTTGAGGCGGAAATCGCGGCGCCAGAGGTCTTCCGCCAGGTCCTCGCCGGCCTGGCGGGCCACGTCGAGGGTCCAGCCGGAAAGCACCAGCCGGGCGATCGATCGGCGGGGATCGAGCACCACGGTGCGGCCACCGTGGCGGCGGGCCAGCGCATGGCACAGGGCGATGGCATCCCCGGGCACCACCAGGTCCAGATCGGGTCGCGCCGGGAGCCGGCCCAGCAGGCCATCGCGCACCGCCCCCCCCACCACGGCTGTTCCCGGGGGGAGGTCGCCCGGGGGCACGGGCCAGAGCTCCAGCCGCAGGGCCAGTCGCAGGGCCGCCGCCGCCGCCAGGAGCCGGGCTTCGCCCGCGGCGGTCCGCCACCCCAGAATGGGCGGGTTCGGAGGCCGCGGCGGCATGTGCATCTGCGTGGATTGCCACTGGGTGGATCGCTGTCAGGCCTATCACGCGGTCGAGCGCCAGCACGGTGTGGTCCCGCTCAGTGATGCCCCCGATTTCCGCCCCGTGGAGCCGAGGATCCACGTCCAGGTGATGGACCTGCCCCGGAGTCAGGTGGGGGTGGAGTGGGATGTGCGGGCCTGTGGCAGCTTCCGCCGGGAGGAGGGCCGCTGGCGGCGGCTCCGCCCCGGTGAGCTTCTGCCCCCATGAGTGTGCAGGGGAGCGCATTGCTGGCGCTGCACAGCTCCAGTGATGTCCTTGGGGTGGGATGGCGGGACGGCCAGCCCGGACCCTGCGGGGGCGGCGGGGCGGCGGGACGGTCGCGCATCGCCACCTTCCCGCTGGGGCGTCGGCTCTCGAACGAGCTGCTTGGCTGCATTGAGAGCGTGCTGCCGGCCGAGCACTGGCGCAGCCTGGGCCGCCTGGCCGTGGTCACCGGTCCGGGAGGGTTCACCGGAACGCGACTGACCGTCGTGTTCGCTCGCACCCTGGCCCAGCAACTCGATCTGCCCCTGCACAGCTGCAGCAGCTTCCTGCTGGTGGCCCATCGCCTCTGGCGGCTGGGCGACGTGGGCAGCGAGCGGGTCTGGCTGACCCAGGCGCTGCCCAGACGCGGGGTGGTGGCGGGCTGCTACGGCCCTGACGCCGGGGCGCTGGGCGGCCTGAGGGAGTGGGAGCCGCCCCGCCTGTTTCGTTCCCTGGCGGATCTCCCCCAGGGGACACGGCTGGAGGTCCAGACCGATCCGGCCGCGGATGTGGGCGCCCTGCTCGAGCTGGCCGGCCTCGAAGCCGCCGCCGGTCTGGCCCCCCCCTGGCAGGGGGTCCTGCCCCTCTACCCCACCAGCCCCGTGGAGCCGGCCTGATGCGTCGGCTGCTGTTGCTGGGCCTGGCGGCGGGCGGGCTGCTCCTGCTGGGCCGTCCGCTGCTGGGGCCGCCGCCGGTCCGGCCGCAGCTCATCCTCGTGCTCGGGGGCGACATCGCCCGTGAGAAGCTGGCCGGCCAGCTCGCCCATCGCTATGGATTGCCGGTGGTGGTCAGCGGAGGCAGCAACCCCGAATACGCCCAGTGGCTGTTCCGCCAGGAGGGGCTCGGCAGCGGTCAGTATCAGCTCGACTACCGCGCCCGGGACACCCTCGGCAACTTCACCACGGTGGTGGATGACCTGCAGCGCTCCGGGGTGCGTCACGTGCTGCTGGTGACCAGCAGCGATCACATGGACCGGGCCCTGCTGGTGGGCCGGATCGTGGCCGGCAGCCGCGGCATTCATCTCTCCCCCGTGCCGGTGTCCTGTGGGGATCGGTGCCGCTCGGAAGGACGGCGCAAGGTCTGGGGCGATGGGGTGCGGGCGGCGGCCTGGGTGCTCACGGGGCGGGATCTGCGCCGCTGGGCGGCAGAGCGGATGCCGACCTGGCTGGGGCCAGCAGGCCCTGATCCAGCAACCCGTTGATCTGACGCTGGCAGGCCAGGGTCGCCGCGTGGAGATCCCCGTGGCGCCGGGACGTTGGTGGCGGAATGGGCACCCCGATGCGGATGTGGATCGGCAGCAGCCGGGGCCATGACTGGCCGGTGCCAAGGGCCCGATGGCTGTTGATGATCGCGACCGGCAGCAGCGGCACCCCGGCCCGGGCCGCGAGCAGGGCCGCACCGGGTCTGGGCTCGTTCACCCGGCCGTCGCTCTGGCGGGTGCCGTCGATGAACACCCCCGTGGCCCAGCCCTCCAGCAGTCGGTCGGTGGCGGTGCGGATCGCCTCCCGGTCGCTGGCCCCCCTGGAGACGGGGTAAGCGCCGCAGGCGCGGATGATCGGTCCCAGCAGCGGCACCGCGAACAGTTCCGCCTTGGCCATGAAGGCCACCGGGCGCCCCAGGGCATGGCCGAGCAAGGGCGGATCCAGATGGGAGCCATGATTGGCCACCACCACGACGGCCCCTTCGATCGGGACGTGGTCGTTGCCGGTGGTGCGGCCGCGGAAGAGCAGCCGGTAGATCGGAAACACCAGCAGATAGCTGATCAGCCGGTAGGTGAGGCTCGGGCGCGGGGTCAGCAGGACCGGCGGATCGGCGGGCCGTCGCCGACGGCGACCCAGGCGCCGCCCCTGCCTGGAGGGCTCGACTCCATCCCTCCGGCTGGTCAAAGCCCCAGATCGGCGCTGCTGGCGACCTGGGAGGTGGTGACCCCCTGGAGGCTGCGCCGGATCAGGCCGGTGAGCACATTGCCGGGGCCGATCTCCACCACGGTTTCGATCCCCTGGCTGGCGAACTCCTCCATCGTTTCGCGCCAGCGCACCCCGGTCACCATCTGGCTCCGCAGCCGCTGCTTGAGGGCGTCACCCCGGGTTTCCGGGGTGGGATCGGTGTTGCTGAGCACGGGGATGGTGGCGTCGGCGAAAGGCACCTGGTCCAGCAGATCGGAGAAGGCGGCGGCGGGGGCGGCCATGTGCGGCGAGTGGAAGGCGCCGGAGACGGCCAGCGGAATGGCCCGCTTGCAGCGCAGCTGGCCGATCACGGTGGCCACGGCCTCCGGGCTGCCGGAGAGCACCACCTGGGCGCTGCTGTTGTCGTTGGCGATCACCACATTCGGTGTGGCCGCCACCAGAGCGTCGAGTCCGGCGCGATCAAAGCCCATCAGGGCGGACATGGCGCCTCCCCCTGCCGCCGCCATCAGCTCACTGCGGCCCCGCATCAGCTCCAGGCCGGCCGCGAAGTCGAAGACTCCGGCCGCGTAGAGCGCGACCAGTTCCCCCAGGCTGTGGCCAGCCACCAGCTGGGGGGCTAGGCCCTGGCCCCTGAGTCCATCCACCAGCAGGCTTTCGATCACGAACAGGGCCGGTTGGGTGTTGCGGGTGTCGTTGAGGTCGGAGAGGCCGTTGAGACTGGGCTGGCTCTCGCCCTCGCAGATCGCCAGCAGGTCACGCCCGAGCTGCTCTGAGGCCAGGGCGAACCGCTCATGGGCGCCGGGGAGATCGAGCAGGGCGGAAGCCATCCCCAGTTTCTGTGATCCCTGGCCGGGGAACACCCAGGCGATTCCCATGGCGACGATGAACCGATCTGGTGGAGATTACGGCGGTGCCGTTCCGCCCGGAGCCGGCGTCGCGGTCTCCTCCGGTTGGCGCGGTGTGGGCGGGCCCCAGCGCAGCAGGGCCGCTCCCCAGCTCAGACCGGCCCCAAAACCGCTGCTGGCGATCAGGTCCCCCGGGCGGATTCGTCCGTCGCGCACTGCCTCGTCGAGCATGAGTGGAATGGTGGCGGCCGAGGTGTTGCCGTAGTGGGCCAGGTTCGTGAGCACCCGCTCCGGGGCCACGGAAAACCGTTCGGCCACCGCGTCGAGGATGCGCTGGTTGGCCTGGTGCAGCAGCAGCCAGTCCAGCTGGTCGGCGCGGGTTCCCGTGCCCTCGAGCAGCTCCTGCAGCACGGCGGGAACCTCCCGCACCGCGAACTTGTAGACCTCCTGGCCGTTCATGTGGATCGGCGCGAAGCCGCCGAGCTGGGCCGTGTGGCCGTTCACCAGGGGTTGGCGCTCCGGCCGCTGCCGCAGGGAGAGGCAGTCACTCCGGCGGCCATCGGAATGCATCCGGAAGCCGATCAGGCCGTCACGGGCCGGATCGCAGCCCTCCACCGCCACCGCGGCGGCACCATCACCGAACAGCACGCAGGTGCGGCGATCGTCCCAGTCGACCCAGCGGCTGAGCTGGTCGGCGCCGATCACCAGGGCGCGCCGTGCGCTGCCGGCGCGGATGTACTGGGCGGCGGTGATCAGGGCGAACAGGAAGCCGCTGCAGGCGGCGGTGAGATCGAAGGCAACGGCCGAGCGGGCCCCCAGCTCCCCCTGCACGCGGGGGGCGGTCCCGAACAGATCATCCGGACTGGAGGTGGCGAGCAGGATCAGATCCAGCTCGGTGGGCTCCCAGCCGGCGTGGGCGAGGGCCCGACGGCCGGCCTCCACCGCCAGGCTCGTGAGCGTCTCCCCGGGGCCCGCCACCCGCCGGGCGGCGATGCCCGTGCGGCTGCGGATCCAGGCGTCGTTGGTGTCGACCCGGCGGCTCAGCTCCTCGTTGCTCAGGCTCAGGGCCGGCAGGGCGCTGCCGCACCCCACCAGGGCCATGCCTGCGCCCATCCGGCCGAGCGACACCGTGTCCGTCCCCAGGTCGGCTCAGTCAACCACAGGTCGACACGGCATCTTCCTGGGCGCAGAGCCGGTGCAGATCCTCCATCACCCCATGGCTGGCCGCCAGCTGCGCCAGCCGCAGGGCGCTCACCACCGAGAGGGCCTTGCTGCTGCCGTGGCCGATCACGCAGACCCCGTCGACCCCGAGCAGCAAGGCCCCGCCGTGCTCGGCATGGTCGAGTCGCTTCTTGATGCGCACCAGATTGCTGCGCAGAAAGGCCGAGCCCACCTTGCCGCGCCGGCCCCGCGGCAGCTCAGCGCGCAGCACGTCGAGCAGAACGCCGCCCACCGACTCCAGGAACTTCAGCAGCACGTTGCCGGTGTAGCCGTCACAGACCACCACGTCGAACTGACCCGAGAGCACGTCACGGCCCTCGCAGTTGCCCGCGAAGTGGATCCGCGATTCCGCCGCCAGTAGGGGGAAGGTCCGCAGGGTGAGTTCATTGCCCTTGCACTCCTCCTCCCCGATGTTGAGCAGCCCGATCCGGGGCTCGGGAACGCCGAGCACATCGCGGCTGTAGATCGTGCCGAGCAGGGCGAACTGGTGCAGGTAGGCGGGCTTGCAGTCCATGTTGGCCCCGACGTCGAGCACCAGCACCTGCCGGGCCGGATCCTTGGTCGGGAAGAGGGCGCCGATCGCGGGCCGGTCGATGCCCTTCAGGCGGCCCAGCCGGAAGATCGCCGCCGCCATCACCGCCCCGGAGTTCCCCGCCGAGTAGACCGCCGTGGCCTCTCCCCGCTTGACCAGGTCCATGGCCAGGTTGATGCTGGCGTCCCGTTTCCGCCGGACCACCGTGGCCTCCTCGTTCATGCCCACCGAGGGGCCGCTGGGTACCAGGTGCAGCAGGCCATCCGCCTGGGCCTCCCGGAGCGGGTCGGCCAGCCCGAGCTCCGCCACGGCCCGTTCCACGGCATCAGGCTCGGCCACGAAGCGGACGCGCAGGGGCAGGCGGCGCACGGCCTGAAGGCAGCCTTCCAGGATCGGTCCCGGGGCCACATCGCCACCCATGCCATCCACCGCCAGCCAGGGCCGCTGACCCGTGGGGATGTCGAGGGGCTCGCCGCCGCCCTGCTGCAGGCGCCGCAGCGGATCGATCACCAGGGGATGGAGCATCGACCCTGCCGTGGAGGCCATGCTGCCCGCCACCGATCCGGCGGCCGAGGCCACGCTGCCCGCCACCGACCCGGCCGCGGAGGCGGCGGTGTTGGCCGAGTTGGTGGCGGTTCCCACCAGGCTCGTGACCGCGGCGTTGCGGCGGTACCAGATCACCAGCCGCCGGATCGCCCGGCTGGGCCGGGCCCGCCGCACACTGCGGGAGTCGGTGTCAGGGTCCTTCGGTGGCAACGGCTTCCACGATGCGCTGGAACAGGTAACCCGTGCCCCTGGCCGTGAGGATCAGCTCGGGATTGGCTGGATCATCCTCCAGTTTGGAGCGCAGACGCGAGATGTGGACATCCACTACCCGGGTATCCACGTGACGCTCCGGGGTATAGCCCCAGACCTCCTTGAGGATCTCGCCACGGCTGAACGGCTCGCCCGAGCGGCTGACCAGCAGCTCCAGCAGGCTGAACTCCATGCCGGTGAGCCGGATGCGCTCGTCTCCCCGGTAGACCTGGCGCTTGTTGGTGTCGATGCGCAGGTCGCTCACCTGGATCACCCCGGAGTTGGGGATCCCCACGATCTGCTCCTTCTCGACGCGGCGCAGCACACAGCGGATGCGGGCCTCGAGCTCCTTGGGGCTGAAGGGCTTGACAACGTAGTCGTCGGCGCCCAGCTCCAGGCCGGTGATCCGGTCGGCCACGTCGCCCAGGGCCGTGAGCATCACGATCGGCACGTCGGACTCCTTGCGGAGTTCCTGGCAGACCCCGTAGCCATCGAGCTTGGGCATCATCACGTCGAGCACCACCAGGTCGGGAAGGGACTGGCGGAAGGCCTCCAGGGCCTCAACCCCGTCACTGGCGGTGACGACGTGGTAGCCGATCATCGACAACCGCGTGTCGAGGATCCGCCGGATGCTGGCCTCGTCATCGACGACGAGGATGGTCTCCTTGGCCGGGGCGGAAGTCGTCATCGCGACACCATCGCATTTACAAAGGTTCGGGCCTGGGAACTGACGGAAAGAACTCAGGGTTCATCAAGCGCCATCATCCATCACCCTTCTTACTCCTCCCTTGCCCCGGACTACACCCCTCTACGTCTGCCAGAGCTGCGGAGCCCACTCCCGCCAGTTCTTCGGGCGTTGTCCCGGCTGCGGCAGCTGGAACACGCTGCTCGAGCAGAGCGCCCCTCCTCCGGATGGCCGCCGCCGCCGGGGTGGGCCCACCTCCCCCGGGGACGGGGCGGCGATGGCGGGCCGGCCGCGCCGTTCGGAGCCGATCCAGGCGGTGGGCGAGCGGCCGCTGCAACGGCTGCCCAGCGGCTTCCCGGAGCTGGACCGGGTGCTGGGTGGTGGGCTCGTACCCGGCTCCCTGGTGCTGGTGGGGGGCGACCCGGGCATCGGCAAGTCCACCCTGCTGCTGCAGTGCGCCCAGTCCCTGGCGTCCATGTGTCCCATCCTCTACGTGAGTGCCGAGGAGTCGGCCCAGCAGGTGAAGCTCCGCTGGCGGCGCCTGGACGGGGTGCTGGACGCCCCGCCCCCACCCCAGGGCCCGGCCGGGTTGCAGCTGCTGGCCGAGACCGACCTGGAGCTGGTCCTGCAGGAACTGGAGGCCCTCCGCCCTGCTGTGGCGGTGATCGACAGCATTCAGGCCCTCCACGACGCCCAGCTCGGCAGCGCTCCCGGTTCGGTGGCCCAGGTCCGGGAGTGCGCCGCCGCCCTGCAGCGGCTGGCCAAGCGGCAGGACACGGCCATGCTGCTGGTGGGTCATGTCACCAAGGAGGGTCTGCTGGCCGGCCCCAAGGTGCTCGAGCACCTGGTGGACACCGTGCTCACCTTCGAAGGGGACCGGTTCGCCAGCCACCGGCTGCTGCGCGCCGTCAAGAACCGCTTCGGGGCCACCCATGAGCTGGGGGTGTTCGAGATGCGCGACCGGGGCCTGGCCGAGGTGGGCAACCCCAGCGAGCTGTTCCTGGGCCAGGAGGGTCCCAGCCCCGGCACCGCCACGATCGTGGCCTGCGAGGGCACCCGCCCCCTGCTGGTGGAGCTCCAGGCGTTGGTGAGTCCCACCAGCTATGCCAGCCCCCGCCGCACCGCCACCGGCATCGGCATCAACCGTCTGCACCAGATCCTGGCGGTGCTGGAGAAGCACCTGGGGCTGCCCCTCTCCCGGTTCGACTGCTATCTGGCCGTGGCCGGTGGCCTAGCCGTGGAGGAACCGGCGGCGGATCTCGGGGTGGCGGCCGCGGTGGTGGCCAGCTGCCGCGATCTCACCCTGCCGGCCGGCACGGTCCTGGTGGGGGAACTGGGCCTGGGGGGGCAGATCCGCGCGGTGGGGCAGCTGGAACTGCGGCTTCTGGAAGCCTCCCGGCTCGGATTCCGCCGTGCCGTGGTGCCCCGCGGCAGCGGGCTGGGCCCGGCCGCCGCGGCCATGGGCCTGGAGCTGCTGGAGGCGGCGGGGGTGTCCGAGGCGATGGTGGCGGCATTGGGCGTGGATCCCGCCGCGGACTGAGCGGTGCCGAGCCTCAGAAGTAGACGTCCACGGCGCCGCGGCCGCTGGTCTTGAGCCAGTTCTGGGCTTCGATGTAGTTGTTCGGAGCCATGCGGATCGCCTTGCCCCAGTAGCCGGCGGCCTGGTCGAAACGGCGATCGGCCTCGTCGGTGTCGCCCCGTTCCTCGGCCAGGGAACCCAGGTGGTGATGGATCACGGCCATGTTGTTGAGCACCTGCGGCATCTTGCCGTTGAGCTCAAGCGCCTGCTCGTAGATCTCGATCGCCCGCTGGTGGTCGCCATTGCTGGTGTAGACGAGGGCCATGTTGTAGAGGATGAAGGCCCGATCGAGCGGATCGTCCTCCAGTTTGAGGGCCTCCTCGTAGTTTTCCAGCGCTTCGGCGTACTCCCCATCCCCCTGGGCACTCATGCCGTCGCGGTAGTAGGCGAAGGCCTCCTTGGCGCGGCGGTTAGTGGGCAGGACCTTGAGAATCAGGTCGGCCATCACCGTGAAACTCTTGTCGATGAAGTTGTCGTTGCGTTGGCTGCGGGGCACGGCGCGGGAGTCCGGATCGGTCCCCCCATCCTGACGGGTGCCCGCCGGCTCGGTCAGGCCGCGTTGCACTCCCTACGCTTGATCCCTCCGCCTTGCCTGGGAGCCAGCCCCCTGTCCCCTTCCGCCCCCACCCCCGGGATCTCGGCCAGGACGTCCGCCCGGATGCCTGCCGGGATCCCCGCGGCGACGACCCCGGCGGCCCCCGGGGTCGAGCCCCTGCTGCTGGAGGTCGATGGGATGAAGTGCGGGGGTTGCGTGCGGGCCGTGGAGCAGCGGTTGCTGGAGCAGCCCGGGGTCTGCCAGGCCAGCGTCAGCCTGCTCACCCGCACCGCCTGGATCGGTCTGGACCCCACCGCGGGGGAGCCGGCCGGGGCGGCCGAACCGTTGATTTCCAGCCTGCTTGCCCTGGGTTTTGAGGCCCGGCGCCGGGACGGCGCGCCCTCGGTGCTCTCGAGGGCCGAGCGGGTGGCCCAGCGGCGCTGGTGGCAGGGCTGGCGCCAGCTAATCGTGGCCCTCAGCCTGCTGCTGGTGTCGGTGCTCGGCCATCTCGCCGAATCGCGCAGCCTGCCGGCTCCCCTGCTGACCCTGCCGGGAATGTCCGTGCTGGCGGCCCTCTGGTTCCATGCCCTGGTCGCCACCCTGGCGCTCGTCGGCCCCGGGCGGGGGATCCTGGTGCGCGGTGCCCGCCACGCCTGGCACCGGGCTCCCAGCATGGACACTCTGGTGGGCCTGGGCATGGCCAGTGCCTACCTGGCCAGCCTGGTGGCCTTCCTGCGACCGGCCTCCGGCTGGCCCTGCTTCTTCAACGAGCCGGTGATGCTGCTCGGGTTCGTGCTGCTGGGCCGTTTTCTCGAGGAACGGGCCCGCCATCGCACCGGAGAGGCCCTGGAGCGGCTGGTCCAGCTGCAGCCGGATCGGGCTCTGCTGCTGCTGGGGGATGGTCCCCCTCGCGAGGTGCGGGTGGGTGGCCTGCGGCCCGGGGATCGGGTCCGGCTGCTGCCGGGGGATCGGGTGCCGGTGGATGGCCTGGTCCTGGAGGGCCGCTCCGCCGTGGATGTGTCGAGTCTCACCGGAGAGCCCCTGCCCCTGGAGGCCGAGCCTGGCCGGGAGCTGATGGCCGGCATGCTCAACCTGCAGGCCCCTCTCGTGCTGGAGGTCCGCCACACCGGGGCCGCCACCACCCTGGCCAGGATCATCGCCCTGGTGGAGCAGGCCCAGGCCCGCAAGGCACCGATCCAGCGCCTGGCGGATCGGGTGGCGGGCCGTTTCAGCCTGGCGGTGCTGGCCCTGGCCCTGGGCACCTTCCTGTTCTGGTGGCAGTGGGGCACCCGGCTCTGGCCCCAGGTGCTGCTGAGCTTCAGTGCCGCCCCCGGGGGGCACAGCGGCCATGGGGGGCTGGGACTGCTGGGCACTCCGATCTCCAGTCCCTTCTCCCTGGCCCTGCAACTGGCGATCTCCGTCCTCGTCGTGGCCTGTCCCTGTGCCCTCGGCCTGGCGACCCCCACGGCCATCACGGTGGGCTCGGGCCTGGCGGCCCGCTCCGGACTGCTGTTCCGCGGAGGCGACGCGATCGAGACGGCCGCCGGTCTCCAGGCCATCCTCTTCGACAAGACCGGCACGCTCACCCTGGGGCGCCCCCTCGTGGTGGCTGTGGTGCCGGCCGGTGGCGGGGATCCCGGGGACGTAGATCCCGAGGACGTAGATCCCGAGGACGTAGATCCCGAGGGGGCCGCCGCCGATCGGTTGATCGGCATTGCCGCCGCCCTTGAGCAGCAGACCCGCCATCCCCTGGCCCATGCGCTGCTGCAGGAGGCCCAGCGCCGTCAGCTGTCCCTCCAGGGGGTGAGCGACAGCCTCACCGTCCCCGGTGCCGGCCTGGAAGGCCGCGTCGGGACGGAGGCGGGGATCTGCCGCATCGGCCGCCCGGACTGGCTGTCCCAGCTGGGTCTGCCCCTGGCCCCGGACTTGCACCGCCGCCTCGACGGGCTGGAAGCTCAGGGGGCCACGGTGCTGGCCGTGGCCTCCCAGACCTCGGTGCTGGGTCTGGTGGCGGTGCAGGATCAGCCCCGCTCCGATGCGGCCACTACCCTGGCCGCCCTGGCCGCCCAGGGGCTGCGGCTCGGCGTGCTCAGCGGTGATCGTGCCCAGCCGGTGCTCCAGCTGGGCGAGCGCCTCGGCCTCGCGGCCGCCGATCTGGCCTGGGAGCTCAGGCCTGAGCAGAAGCTGGAGCGCATCGTCGAGGCGCGCCGGCTCGGTCCCCTGGCCATGGTGGGTGACGGCATTAACGATGCTCCCGCCCTGGCGGCGGCCGACCTGGGGATCGCCGTGGGCACCGGCACCCAGATCGCCCAGGACACGGCCGACCTGGTGATCCTGGGCGATCGGCTCGAGGGGCTGGTGGAGGCGTTGCGTCTGGCCCGCCGCACCCTCGCCAAGGTGCGCCAGAACCTGGCCTGGGCCTTCGGCTACAACCTGATCGTGCTGCCGATCGCGGCCGGCCTGCTGCTGCCCGGCTATGGCCTGCTGCTGACGCCGCCGCTGGCGGCCCTGTTGATGGCCCTCAGCTCCGTGACGGTGGTGGTGAACGCGCTGCTGCTCCATGGCCGGGCCTGAGGCCCCCGTGCCGCGGGGGCGCTTCCTGGTGCTGGAGGGGATCGACGGCAGCGGCAAGACCACCCAGCTGGAGCAGCTGCGCCACTGGCTTCCCGCCAGCGGCCTGCTCCCCCCCGGCGCCGATCTGGTGGTCAGCCGGGAGCCCGGGGGAACGCGACTGGGCCAGGCCCTGCGCCAGCTGCTGCTGCACCCCCCCGACGGGGCCGCCCCCTCCCCCACCGCCGAGCTGCTCCTCTACGCCGCCGATCGGGCCCAGCACGTGGAGTGCTGCATCGCCCCAGCCCTCGCCGCCGGGCACTGGGTGGTGAGCGACCGCTTCGTCGGCTCCACGGCCGCCTACCAGGGCCATGGCCGGGGACTTTCCCGGGAGGTGATCGCCCGGCTGGAGACCATCGCCACCGCTGGGGTGGTGGCCGATCTCACCCTCTGGCTCGACCTGCCGCCGCTCGAATCCGTCCGGCGGCGGGGCTCCCGTCCCGCCGACCGGCTTGAGGCCGGCGGTGTGCCCTTTCTCGAGCGGGTCCGGCAGGGGTTCACCCAGCTGGCCCGTCAGCGGAGCTGGGTCACCATCGCGGCTGACCGTCCACCGGAGCACGTGGCCGCCAGGATCCGCTCGGTGATCCTGGAGCGGCTCGGATCGCCCGCTTCCCCCCACGCCGATGGCTGATCCCTTCGCGGACCTGATCGCCCAGGCACCGGCGGTGACGCTGTTGCGCTCTGCCCTGAAGCTCGGGCGTCTGGCCCCGGCCTATCTCTTCGCTGGCCCCGACGGGGTGGGACGGCGGCTGGCGGCCGTGGGATTTCTCGAGGGGCTGCTGGCCGGGCCGGACGGGTCGGTGCCCATCCGGCGTCGCCTCCGCCAGGGGAACCACCCCGACCTGCTCTGGATGGAACCCACGTATCAGCACCAGGGGAGGCTGATCGCCGCCTCCGAAGCCGTGGCCTCGGGGCTGGCGAAACGGGGGCTCCCCCAGGTGCGGCTCGAGCAGATCCGTGCGGTCAGCCGCTTCCTGGCAGGCCGGCCGCTGGAGGGATCCCGCTGCCTGGTGGTGATCGAGGCGGTGGAGCTGATGGCGGAGGGCGCCGCCAATGCCCTGCTCAAGACCCTGGAGGAGCCCGGTGAGGGGCTGCTGATCCTGCTCAGTGCCGCCCCCGAGCGCCTGCTCGCCACGATCCGCTCCCGCTGCCAGCTGATTCCCTTCCAGCGGCTGGATCCGGCCGCCATGGCCGCCGTGCTCGCCAGGCTCGACGGTGGATGCGCGACGGTTGATCCCCCCGCCCTGCTGGAGCTGGCGGCCGGGGCTCCCGGGGCCCTGCTGGAGCACCGCCGGCAGTGGGGGGGGCTGCCCGAGGGCCTGGCGGAGCGGATGGAGCGCCTGGGGGCCGATCCGCTCGAAGCCCTGGGGCTGGCCCGGGATCTCACCGAGGCACTCGAACTCGATCAGCAGCTCTGGCTGCTGAACTGGTGGCAGTGGCGGCGCTGGCACCTGGATCGTCAGATCGGCGTCCAGATCAGGCTGGAGCGACTCCGTCGCCAGCTGCAGGGCTTCGTTCAGCCCCGCCTGGCCTGGGAGGTGGCGCTGCTGGAGATCGGCGGGGTCACCGGCTGAGCCGGCGCGACGGGTCAGGCGCTTTCACGGGCTCCCGGGTTGGGGGGATCGGCGTCGTCCCCGGAGCCTCGGCCGAGGCTCTCCTGCTGCAGGAGCCTCTCCTCGCTGGGGAGCTCCAGGCAGTAGCCGGCCCCATAGACGGTCTTGATGAAGCGGGGCTTGCGGGGATCGGGTTCGAGCTTGGTGCGCAGGTGGCGCACGTGAACCCGGATCGTCTCGATGTCGTCGTCAGGTTCATACCCCCAGACCTCCTTGAGGATCAGCGAGGGGGCCACCGTCTGCCCGTGGCGCTGGAGCAGGCAGTGGAGCAGCTCGAACTCCAGGTGGGTCAGGCGCACGGGGTCGTCGAACCAGATGGCCTCGAACCGCTCCGGAACCAGGGTGAGCGGGCCGTAGCTGAGGATTTCGCTGTGCTTGGTGGAGACCGGGGCCCGGTCACTGCGCCGCAGCAGGGCCTTGACCCGCACGATCAGCTCTTCAAGATCGAACGGTTTGGTGAGGTAGTCATCGGCGCCGGAATTGAATCCGCTCACCTTGTCTTTGGTGCCCCCCAGGGCTGTGATCATCAGGATCGGGATGGCGGCCGTGCGCTCATCGCGCCGCAGCCGCTGGCAGAGGGTCAGCCCGTCGACCTTGGGCAGCATCAGATCCAGCAGGACCAGGTCGGGTCTGGCCTGCAGGGCCAGGGCCTGGCCCCGGATGCCATCTTCGGCGCACTCCACGGAGAAGCCTCCATGCTCCAGGTGCCCCGCCACCAGCTCCCGCATGTCCCGGTCGTCTTCGATCAGCAGGATGCAGGGCTTCATGGAGGCGGCGCTGATGGGCGGTGCTGAACAGAGGTGCTGAAGGGTGGTGTCACAGGAACCCGGGGATCCGGACGCCTTCCACCCATGGCCATTGTCGCCAGTCCTGCCAGGGACGGTAACGGCCGCCGGCCCGGGGGCCAGATCTTCAGACTCTCTTCCCGCCCGGCCATTGACAGCGGCCGCCTTGCGCAACTACCCGCCCCCCCCTGCCAGGGCGTGGGACGGGCGGATGCAACCAACAACTCCCCGGGCGGGATTCGAACCTGCGACCAATCGGTTAACAGCCGACCGCTCTACCACTGAGCTACCGAGGATTGAACCGGATTGAACCTACCCGCCGGCCCTGCCGCCCGGCAAGGGGGGCTCCCGACGCTCCAGAGCTCGCCGCAGGGCCGGGCCCGATTGCCAGAGCGCCAGCCGCCCCCGCTCCATCACGGCGGCGGCGTCGCAGCGGTCGAGTTCCTCGAGGCGGTGGGTGATCCAGAGGGCGGTCAGGGGCTGCTCGGACCGGGCGCACAGGCGCTGGATCAGCCCCAGCACCTCCTGCTGACTGTCCGGATCCAGCAGGGCGGTGGGTTCATCCAGCAGCAGCAGGCCGGCCTCGCCGGCCAGGGCACCGGCGATGGCCAGCCGCTGTTTCTGACCGCCGCTGAGGCTGTGGATGGGTCGTCGCTCCAGGCCGCCCAGCCCCACCAGCGCCAGGCAGGCCCGGATGCGGTCCTGGCGCTCCCGGGGCTCGAGATCCGCCGGCAGACCGAGCTGGAGATCGGTGCCGCAGCTGGGCAGCAGCAACTGGTGGTCCGGGTTCTGGAACACCAGGGCCGTGCGCAGGGCGCAGTGGATGGTCCCGGTCTGGGCCTGAAGCAGGCCGGCGAGCAGCCGCAGCAGGGTGCTCTTACCGCTGCCGTTGCCGCCCACCAGCATCCACAGCCCTGCAGCGGGAACCTGGAGATCACAACGGTCGAGGGCCCGCTGGCCGGAGGGCCAGGCGAAGCTGAGACCCTGGGCCGTCAGGATTGGTTCCGACCCCGTCGGGCCGCTGCGGCACGCGTCAGGGCCTGGCAAGGATCAGCTCTCGAAGCTGAAGCCCGGGCGCTTGCTGCCCCCACCCACGGCCGATTTCTCGTACATCTGCACCCCCACCAACTCGCTGCTCAGCAGGCAGACCCGCTTCTCCTCCGCCTTCTCGCAGGTCAGCTCGAGCACGCGGGGGTGGCCGCTTTCCATGGCCGTGCGGATCTCGCCGAACAGGCTCTGGGCCGCGGCGAGTTCCTTGCGCTGCACGGCGATGGGCATGGGACTGAGCTTGAGGGAGAGCTCGACGACGTACATGGTCTGCGCCGGGGGGCGGAGGGATGGAAGGCATCACTCTGGCGATTCCGTCAGAGTGATGCCTCCGATGGTATGGCTCCGTCCTGGATGGACCTGGCTGCAGCCGAGCGTTCCAGAGAGCCCCCGCGCCATCCCTGGTGGCTCTGGCTGATCGGGGCGGTGTGCGCCCTCTTCGCCCTCCGGTCGCTCTCGCTCGTCGAGGCGACCAGTCTTTGGATTGATGAACTCACCACCGTTCAGCAGGCGTTCCAGCCCTCGTTCGAGGTGCTGCAGGAATCCCTGCGGACCGACTCCCATCCACCGCTCTACTACGGGCTGCTCTGGCTGTACGGCCACGTCGTTCCGCAGACGACAGGGGGGGTGCGGTTCCTGTCCTGGCTGGCCTACGGCGCCGGTGGCCTGGCTCTGGTGGGGCATGGGCGCGGCCTGGCCCTGGCGCTCGGCTCTCCGGCGCCCGGGGTGGCGGCCGCGGCCGCGGCGCTGCTGGCCTTCTGTCTCCCCCTGCCGCTGCGCTACTCGATCGAGGGCAGGAGCTACGCCCTGCTGGCCCTGCTGGTCACCCTGGCGTTGTGGTCCCGGCGCTGTCTGCTCACGGAATCGCCCCTGCCGCCACGCCGCCGCTGGCTCTGGCTCGGCTGTCCCCTCGCCCTGGCCCTGGCTGCCCTCACCCATTACTACGGCCTGTTCACCCTGATCGGCCTGGCTCTCGGGGATGCCGCCATCGCCCTGGGGCGGGCGGCCGGCCGGCGCCGCCGGCTGGCCCTGATCGCCGCGGAACTCGGGGCGGCGGTGCCGGTGCTGGGCTGGATCCTGCCCCAGCGGCAGTTTCTGGTGGGAGGGAGCACGGTGGACTGGCTGGGGCCGCCGGATGGCCGCTTGCTGAACGACCTGCTCGCGGCCTATCTGGGTCCCTTCCCCGGTCTGAAACTGGTGCTGATCGGAGCCGGACTCCTCCTGTGGATCCGCAGCGGACACCTGCTGGTCCTGGCCGGCCCCGGGACGGCGACATCCGGATCGGCGGGGGGAGCACC
Source organism: Cryptocyanus atlanticus LEGE 06306 (assembly GCF_056633155.1). Lineage (NCBI taxonomy): Bacteria > Bacillati > Cyanobacteriota > Cyanophyceae > Synechococcales > Prochlorococcaceae > Cryptocyanus > Cryptocyanus atlanticus. The sequence continues at coordinate 754 of NZ_JBSJOZ010000012.1, read as the reverse complement.
CCCCGGCCGGCGCAGCGGCCGCTGGCTCGACCTCAGTGGTCTGCTCGGCGGGCTGATGATGACGGCCCTGGTGCTGGGGGTGTCCTGGATCAGGCCCCTGGCCCATCCCCGATACTTCATCGTGCTGATGCCCGCCGTGGTGAGCAGCCTGGCCGTGGGCATCGCCCGGCTCCGTCCCCGGGACCGGTCCACCGGGACCCTCCTGGCGGTGATCCTGGCGGCCGCTTTGATTCTGAGCTGGCAGAGCGCCTTCTCCAGCCTCGATCCCGCCGGTGCCGCGCGCGGCAGCCGGGAAGGCTGCGATTTCCGTGCCCTCTCCCTGGCCACGGAATCCGAGCCGCTCCGCTACACGACCCGGGCTCGCCGGCACCTCCAGGCATCCGATCAGGTGCTCATCGCGGCAGGACGCCTCGACGGCGGGGCGGCCCCCTGGCGCAAGGCCAACGAGCTCGATGGGGTGCTGAACGGTCAGGGCGCGACCCTGCCCGGGCGCCTGGCCCTGGCCGCCACCGGAGACCCGGAGCATCGCCGCCTCTTCGACACCTCCCGCCAGCGGCTGGAGGAGGCCGGCTATCGCTGCCGGGACCTGCTGCCCGGTCATGCCCAGGCCTGGGCCGTCCGCTGTGGGCGATCCTGAGAACCCACGACCAGTGAGGGTCACCGTTTAGAGTGAAGTTGTAACGCTTCATGACATACCCACATGACGATCGCTCTAGGGCGCGCGCCGGCCACGAGGGGATGGTTCGACGTCCTC
>NZ_JBSJOZ010000040.1:0-1669 GCF_056633155.1 Cryptocyanus atlanticus LEGE 06306 | reverse complement strand
GCTGTTCAGGCAGCCATGGCAAATGTAGCTGGTTGGTGTTGGATTTCCGGTGTTAGCGGATTGATCCAGACCACTTCAGGTTGACGCCAACAGCGTATGGATCGTGACCACCGCCTTGGATTGCGCTGGCGGGCCTGTTCGTAGACGACAGCCCGGTGACGGCAGATCTCCACAGCATCACCGTTGTGGCGCTGATGGGGCGTCACGAATTGGATCCCGCTGTGGCGGTGTCGGTGGTTGTACCAGTCCACAAACGAGGTCACCCACTGGCAGGCGGCCTCCTTGCTGGTGAATGGCCGGCTGGGGTAGTCAGGCCGGTATTTGGCCGTGCGGAACAGGGATTCGGAGTAGGGGTTGTCGTTGGATACCCGTGGCCTGGAGAAGGATCTGAGCACGCCCAGCTCCTCCAGCCGGCTCTCCAGCGTTGCGGCACGCATGGCGTTGCCGTTGTCAGCGTGGAGAATCAGCGGTTGCTTGCGCCCTTTACTGATCCGCTCTCTGAGGCAAGCCCTGCTCACCAGATCCGCTGCGATGGCTGGATCTTCCCGTTCGGCGACCTCCCAGGCCACCACCTTGCGGCTCCAGATGTCGACCACCAGATACAGGTACAGCCACACGCCGCGCACGGTGGTGGGGAGATCGGTGATATCCCAGCTCCACACCTGACTCGGCCCCGCGGCCCGCAGGCGTGGAACCGGTCTGGGCTCCTGTGGTGGCCGGGCCCGACCGCGGCGATGGGCTTGTCCGTGGGCGTGCAACACCCGGTAGTAGCTGCGCTCCGAACCGAGAAACAGGCCCCGGTCCGCCAGGATCGGTACGATCTGCCCCGGCGGCAGCGCGGCGAATTCGGGCTCGTTACAGGTGAGCAGGATGCGCTGTCGCTCCTCCTCACTGAGGCGGTGAGCCACATGGCGGTGGCTGCCCTTGCGCCGGTCTACGCCGTCGTCATCAGCGACGAACTGGCGTCGCCAGCGCTGCAGCGTGGTGAGGCCAACGCCCAGGAGCGCAGCCAGCTCACTGGCACGGGCACCATCAGCAACACCCTCGTCGAGAATCTGTAGGGCCTTCCGGCGATCGCCCGGGCACGTCAGTCGTCCCCGTCCTCTCCCCAGAAGGCCTGAATCTTTTTTGAGGCGATCAGCAACGCTGCGGCCTCCGCCAGGGCCTTCTCCTTGCGGCGCAGCTCCTGTTTGAGGCGTTTGATCTCCCGCTGGTCCTGGGCACGGAGCCGTTCGAGATCCTTCTGCTCCTTCAAGGTGAGCACTGGCTTTTCGTTGGCATCCTGGGAGGCCTGTCGCCAGCGCTCCACCTGTTCCGGAAACAGGCCCCGCTGGCGGCAGTAGGCACTGAGCTCGGTGGAATTCAGGCCAGCGGTCTCAAGCACCACCGTGAACTTGTCGGTGGCGCCCCAGCCCTCAGGATCCTTCTCGGATGCCGGCACAACCTCTCCCTGCAACCGCCAGATCTTCCTCCAGTTGTAGAGGGTGACCACGTGGATGCCCAGCTCTACTGAGATCTGGGCCACGCTCTGCCGATGTGGCGGGCTCATCCGCCTTCTCACATCAGCCTTGACGGCCTCGCTGTAACGCCGCATTGCTCTGCTCCATCAAGCCCCCTGGTGGAAAAAGTGGTCGGGATGGAGAGGCGTCAACTTTCCTGGCAGAGGGGG
>NZ_JBSJOZ010000011.1:0-100884 GCF_056633155.1 Cryptocyanus atlanticus LEGE 06306 | reverse complement strand
CGATCCTTGACGGCCAGGGCCGCGTGGTGAACACCTGGGCCGACGTGCTCAACCGCGCCAACCTGGGCTTCGAGGTGATGCACGAGCGCAACGCCCACAACTTCCCGCTCGATCTGGCCTCCAGTGGAGCCCGTCCGGTGGCCCTCCTGGCCCCCTCGATCGGCTGATCGCCGGCCCGGCCCCCGGGCTCCCCGGCCGGGACCCTCCGCCACACCGGCCCCCACCCCAGGGTGGGGGCTTTTTGCTCGGCTCCCATCGGACTCCGGCACCGCTGCCAGGCCTGCGGGCTCCTAGATTCAGCTCCCCAGGGAGGTGCAGCGGGCATGGCCTCATCGGGCTTTCGGCCACCGCCACCATCACCGTCCCGCCCCCCGGGGACGCGGCGTCCCCTCCTGAGCCTCGGCCCCCTGCTGCTGGGGCTGCTGGTCCCCGGCCTGATCAGCCTCGGCGGCTGCCGGATGCCTCCGTCCCTGGACGCGACAGCCACCGGGGCGGGTGAGGACGACCGCCCCCTCGTGCTCACCACCTTCACCGTGCTGGCCGACATGGCCCGCCAGGTGGCCGGTGAGCACCTGCGGGTGGAATCGATCACCAGACTCGGGGCCGAGATCCATGGCTACGAGCCCACCCCCAGCGATCTGGAGCGCTCCAGCGGCGCGGATCTCCTGCTGGAGAACGGCTTCGGCCTTGAGCGCTGGGCCCAGCGCTTCACCTCCCGCCTGCCGCCAGGCCGCCGGGTCACCCTCACCGAAGGCATCGCCCCCCTGCCGATCGCCGAGGATGCCTATCGGGGACAGCCCAACCCCCACGCCTGGATGTCCCCTCGCCTGGCCGAAACCTACGTGGAGAACATGCGGATCGCCTTCAGCCAGCTCGATCCCGACCATGCGGACGACTACCGGCGCAACGCCGAGGCCTATCGCGCCCGGCTTCGAACCCTCGACCGCGAACTGCGGCGGGGCCTCGAGGCCATCCCCCCCCCCCAGCGCGTGCTGGCCACCTGTGAGGGAGCGTTCTCCTATCTAGCCCGTGACTACGGCCTCCAGGAGGCCTACCTCTGGCCGGTGAATGCCGAATCCCAGGTGACCCCGCAGCGGATGGCCCGGCTGATTGATCTGGTGCGTCAGCGCGAGGTGCCGGCCGTGTTCTGTGAAAGCACGGTGAGTGCCGAACCCCAGCGCCAGGTGGCCAAGGAGAGCGGGGCCCGCTTCGGGGGCGTCTTCTACGTGGACTCCCTGTCCGCGCCCAGCGGCCCGGCGCCCACTCTGCTGGACCTGCAGCGCCACAATCTGCGCACGCTGGTGAACGGCCTGCAGGGGACCTGAGCCGATGCCGTCCCTGCCGTCCCCGGTTGCCGTCGTCGTCACCGCTGCGCCCGCCGAACGCATCCGGGTGCGCCATCTCTGCGTCGATTACCACGGCACGGTCGCCCTCCACGATGTCTCACTTCAGGTGAATGCCGGCAGCATCTGCGGACTGGTGGGCATGAACGGGGCCGGCAAATCCACGTTGTTCAAGGCCCTGATGGGCTTTGTGCGGCCCTCCAGCGGCAGCATCGCCATTGATGGCCTGCCGCTGCGGCAGGCCCGGCGCCGCCAGGCGGTGGCCTACGTGCCCCAGATGGAGAGTGTCGACTGGAATTTCCCCGTCAACGTCGGAAATGTGGTGATGATGGGCCGCTACGGCGGCATGAATCTGCTGCGGATCCCCGGCCCCGCCGACCATGCGGCGGTGCGCCAGAGCCTGGAGCGGGTGGAGCTCTGGTCGCTGCGTCGCCGCCAGATCGGTGAACTCTCCGGTGGGCAGCGCAAGCGGGCCTTCCTGGCGCGTGCCCTCGCCCAGGGAGCCTCGGTGCTGCTGCTGGATGAGCCCTTTGCCGGCGTCGACATCCGCACCGAGCGGCTGATGATCGATCTGTTCGAGCAGTTCCGGCAGGAGGGTCGCAGCCTGCTGATCTCCACCCACGACCTCTCCCATGTGCGCGGGTTCTGCGATCAGGTGGTGCTGATCAACAAGACCGTGCTGGCCTATGGCGACACCACCGAGGTGTTCACCGAGGAGAATCTGGCCCGTACCTTCGGCGCCCCCCAGCGCCTGGTCAGCGGCGAACCATGAGCGAGCTCTCCGGCTGGCTGCTTGAACCGCTCCGCCACGATTTCATGGTGCGGGCCCTGCTGGTCAGTGCCCTGGTGGCCGCCGTCTGCGGTCTCCTCTCCTGCTTCATGACCCTCAAGGGCTGGGCCCTGATGGGGGACGCAGTGTCCCACGCCGTGATGCCGGGGGTGGTGATCGCCTATGCGTTCAACCTGCCCTTCGCCGTCGGAGCCTTCGTGTTCGGGGTGGGATCGGTGGCCGTGATCGGCTATGTCAAGCAGATGACCCGGATCAAGGAGGACACCGTGATCGGTCTGGTGTTCACCGGATTCTTCGCCTTCGGCCTCGTGCTGGTCTCGAAGGTGCGGAGTTCGATCGATCTCACCCACATCCTCTTCGGCAACGTGCTGGGCATCAGTGATTCCGACATCCTCCAGACGTCGCTGATCAGTGCGGCGGTGCTGGTGCTGCTGCTCCTGTTCCGGCGCGATCTGATTCTGTTCTGCTTCGATCCCACCCACGCGCGCTCGATCGGTCTTCACACCGGAGCCCTGCACTACCTGCTCCTCACGGTGCTCTCCCTGGCGGCGGTGGCCGGTCTGCAGACGGTGGGCATCATCCTGGTGGTGGCCATGCTGGTCACGCCGGGGGCCACGGCCTACCTGCTCACCGACCGGTTCGACCGGATGACCTGGATCGCGATGGCCTCCGCCATGCTCTCCAGCCTGCTGGGCATCTACTGGAGCTACTGGATGGACGCCTCCAGCGCCGGCTGCATCGTGCTCGTGCAGACCGGGCTGTTCCTGCTCAGCTTCCTGTTCGCGCCCCGCCATGGCCTGGTGGCCCAGCAGCGCCGGTGAGCAGGCCGGCCCCGGCTCCCTCCGACCAGGGCTGGCCCTGGTGGCCCTTGCTGCCGCTGTATCCCTACGGCCGGCGGCGCACCCTGGTGCGGGAGCTGATCCCTGGTTTGCTCTGGAGTTTCGAGCAGCTGCAGGGGATTCTCTACGTGGCCGTGCCGATCCGCATGACGGTGCTGCGCCTGAGTGAGGGCCTGCTGCTCTATGCCCCGGTGGCCCCCACCGCCGAGCTGATCCGGGAACTCCGTCAGCTCGAGCGCTCCCACGGCCCGGTGCTCACGATCGTGCTCCCCACCAGCTCCGGCCTGGAGCACAAGCTGCCGGTCCCGGCCATGGCCCGGGCCTTCCCCACCGCCCAGGTCTGGGTCAGCCCCCACCAGTGGAGTTTCCCGCTGCGGCTCCCCCTGGCCTGGCTGGGCTTTCCGGCCGGGCGCACCCGGGTGCTGCTGGAGGACGGCGTTCCCCATGGCGAGGAACTGTCCTGGCATCCCCTTGGCCCCCTCTCCCTGGGGGTGGGCACCTTCCTGGAGGTGGCCCTGTTCCACCGCCGCAGTGGCGCCCTGCTGGTGACCGATGCGCTCGTGGCGATCACGGCGGAGCCGCCGCCCCTGTTCGACGCCGATCCCAGACCGCTCCTCTTCCATGCCCGGGAGACCGGCGCCGAGCCCCTGGAGGACACGGCGGAGCGCCGCCGCCGCGGCTGGTGGCGGTTGGTGCTGTTCGCGACCTACTTCCGGCCCGAAGGGTTGCGGGTCCTCCCCTGGGGTGAGGCGCTGGCCCTGTCCTGCCGGGCGGGAGTCCGGCGGGCCGAGGCCTATTTCGGGGTCTATCCGTTCCGCTGGCTTTCGGGCTGGGAGGTCGCCTTCGAGGCGCTGCTCTCGAACGGCCATCCGAAGCTGCAGATCGCTCCGGTGCTGGAGCGGCTCGTGTTCCCCCGATCCCGGGGGGTGCTGCTGGGCTGGATCCGACAGCTGGCCGAGCTCGACACCCTCGCCTGGGTCATCCCCGCCCACTACAGCGCTCCGGTTCCCTGCGAGGGGGGTGATCTGGAGCGCCTGGCCAACGAGCTGGAGCGGCGGGCGTGGGCCCCGTCGGAGGGATCCTGGCGGTTTCTGGCCGACCTGGATGACACCCTGCTGCACCGGGGGCTGGTGCCGGCTCACCCGGGCAGGGAAGAGGGACCTGCCGGCGAGGTCTGAGGCTCAGAGCTTCAGTTCGCCGGGGTCGGCCTCCTCGCCACCCTCGCCGAACAGGGTGGTTTCGAGCTCCATGCGCTGTTCCATCTGGCGCAGGAAATAGCCGGTCATCATCGCGGAGGCCAGCAGGCCGGCGAGATTGTCTCGGCTGGCCTGAATCTTCACTTCAAACTGTTCGCCGGGCAACATTCCCAGCAGGCCCTGAACATTGTGTCGGATGATGTCCTGAATATCACCGCTGGCCGAGCGGGCCACCCGCTGCAGCACATCTGGGGACTGGTCCTGGAGGTATTGAATCAACGAGTTGCCGCCGATCGATTCGCTGTCGGTGGTCAGGAACTCCGGGTTGAACATGTCCCTCCGGGATGATCCGCGTCTTAGGGATGCACCTTAACCCACGTCTTCGGTGCTGCCTCTCTCCGGGGGTGAGGAGAACCGGATCGGTCCAAACTGGCCCGGCGGCCAGTAGCGGAACACCGCCGTGCCGATCAGACGGTCCTCTGGCAACGGACCCCACAGGTGGGAATCGAGGCTGGCGTTGCGGTTGTCCCCCATCACCAGAAGCTGCCCCTCCGGCACGGTGACGGGGGGCAGGCGGTAGGCGATCGGGTCCCGGCGCCAGGGTTCGCTCACGGCCAGGCCGTTGCGGCGCAAGGCCCCATCGGCCACCTCGATCACATCACCGGGCACCCCCACCACCCGCTTGATCAGGGCGGCGTCCGGGTCATAGCCGGCCTGGAGGAGGGCCTCCGGGGGATGGAACACGACGATGGTGCCCACCGGCAGGGGCCGGCCCAGCCGCGGGCGGATCTTCTCCACCAGGATCCGGTCCTGCAGCTGCAGGGTCGGCAGCATGGAACCCGAGGGAATCCAGCGGGGCTCGATGACCAGCCAGCGCAGCAGCAGGGCCAGGGCCAGCCACAACAACAGCGCCACCACCTGACGGGCGAGGTCGGAGCGGTTGGGAGAGGCGGGAGCCGTCATGCCGCGGTGCGGACTCTGGACTTAGCCATGATCCATCTCCACTGCCACGGGTCGGATGGGACAGGCGCTGGCCGAGGACGGAGCCAACCTGGTGGCGGCCCTGGCCCTGCTCGATGGCCTGGCCCAGCAGGGGCTGCGCCGGCTGGTTCTCTGTCCGGGCAGCCGCTCCGGCCCCCTGGCGATTGCGGCCGGATTGCTCTGCCGCCGGGGCCTGTCGCTCCACACGGCGATCGATGAGCGCTCGGCCGGCTTCTTCGCCCTCGGCATGGCCCGCGGGGACGGGCGGGCGGCGGCGGTGATCACCACCTCCGGCACGGCGGTGGCGAATCTGCTGCCGGCGGTGGTGGAGGCCGACCGCGGTGCCATCCCACTGCTGCTGCTCACCGCCGATCGGCCGGCCCGGCTCAAGAACTGCGGCGCCAACCAGACCGTGAACCAGGAGGACTTCCTGGCCTGCTGCTGCCGTTGGTTCGGCCAGGGAGACCCCGGGGGCCTCGGGGGGATGGAGGCCTCGGTGCTGCTGGCCCTCGCCCGGCGGGCCTGGCGGGCGGCGGCGGGACCGCCGGCCGGACCCGTCCATCTGAATCTCCCCTTCGAGGAACCCCTCCATGGCAGCGCTGGGGCCCTGATCGCCCTGGCCGCCCGCTGGCCCCCCGGTGAGGCGGAGCTGCCGCCACCCCCGCCAGGCCCGCCTCCCCCCCCATCGGGGCCCTCGGGGGGAGCGCCAGCGCTGCTCGGGCTCGATCCGGATCGGCCCGGGCTGATCGTGGCCGGTCCCTGGCGCGGCGACCCCCGGGATCTGCCGGCCCACCGGCGGGCGTTGCGGCGCTGGCAGCGCCGCAGCGGCTGGCCCGTGCTCGCCGATGGCCTCTCCTGCCTCCGCGGTCAGCCGGATCTGGATCTGATCGGCGCCTACGACCTGATCCTGGAGGCACCACCGCCCCAGCTGGCGGCGGCCCAGCTGCTGCGGCTGGGACCGCTCCCGGCCAGCCGCCGGCTGCAGCGCTGGCTGCAGGCCCTGGGGGGGCATCAGGTCCTGATCACCGAGGCGGATCCGCGCAATCAGGACCCGCTCGGCACCGCCGTCGCCCGGGAGGGGTCTGGACTGGCCCGCTGGTGCGACGCGTTGCCGGCCACGCTCTGGCAGGCCGGCTCGCCGGCCGAAGACGCCCGCTCCCTGGGGCAGCGTTGGCGGGCGGCGGAAGCCCGCAGCCAGGCCGGACTCGATGGGCACCTGGAGATCGGGCGGTGTGGGGCGCCCAGCGAACCGGCGCTGGCCCGCGCCCTCGCCCGGCTGCTGCCGGAGCAGCTGCCGGTCCTGCTGGCCAGCAGCAGTCCAGTGCGCGACTGGGAAACCTTCACCGATCCCGCCGGGCCGCCCCGGCCGTTGTTCGGCTTTCGGGGCGCCTCGGGGATCGACGGCACCCTCTCGATGGCCGCCGGGCTGGCCGAATCCCTGGGCCGGGTGGTGCTGGTCACCGGCGACCTGGCGTTGCTCCATGACGCCAACGGCTGGCTCTGGCATCGCCAGCTCACCGCCCGGCTCACGGTGATCCTGATCGACAACGGCGGCGGCGGCATCTTCGAGCAGTTGCCCATCCGCCAGGAGGAGAGCCCGGGCGGGGGAGCCATGGACTTCGAGCGCCTGTTCGCCATGCCCCAGCGTCTGGATCACACCGCCCTGGCGGCCGTCCACGGGGTGGAGGCCCGACGGCTGGAGCGTCTGCAGGATCTCGAGGCGGCTCTGGCCTGGGCCCTGAGCCGGCCCGTGGCCCTGCTGGAGGTCCGCACCGACCGTCGCGCCGATGCCCGGCTGCGGGAGCAGCTGCGCCGCAGAATGGCCGCACCGCCGCCGCAGGCCTGATGGGCGCCGATCCCACGCCGGACCGATCCCGCTCCGGGCCCGTGCTGCCCGGCCCGGAGCTGGTGAGCTGGACCGCCGCGGCCCGCTACGAGGACATCCGCTTCGATCTCTGCGAGGAGGGCATCGCCCGCATCGCCATCGATCGCCCCGCCAAGCGCAACGCGTTCCGCCCCCGCACGGTGGTGGAACTCCATGACGCCTTCAGCCGCGTGCGCGACAACCCCCGGGTGGGCGTGGTGCTGTTCACCGGAGTGGGTCCCGCCGCCGACGGCGGCTTCGCCTTCTGCGCGGGGGGGGATCAGAGCGTGCGGGGCGATGGCGGTTACCTCGACGAGGACGGTCTGCCCCGCCTCAACGTGCTGGATCTGCAGCGCCAGATCCGCTCCCTGCCGAAGGTCGTGATCGCCCTGGTGGCGGGCTACGCCATCGGCGGCGGCCAGGTGCTGCATCTGCTCTGCGACCTCAGCCTGGCGGCGGAGAACGCGGTGTTCGGCCAGACGGGCCCCCGGGTGGGCAGCTTCGACGGGGGCTTCGGAGCGGGCTATCTGGCGCGGCTGGTGGGTCAGCGCAAGGCCCGGGAGATCTGGTTCCTCTGCCGTCAGTACGGAGCCGAGGCGGCCCTGGCCATGGGCCTGGTCAATGCGGTGGTGCCGGTGGAGGCACTGGAGGCGGAAGGGGTGCGCTGGGCCCGGGAGGTGCTGCGCCACAGCCCCACGGCGATCCGCTGCCTCAAGGCCGCCTTCAACGCCGAAACCGATGGTCTGGCCGGGATCCAGGAGCTGGCGGGCCAGGCCACCCACCTCTTCTACCGGACCGCCGAGGGGCAGGAGGGGCGCGATGCGTTCCTGGAGAAGCGGGACCCGGATTTCTCCGGCTCCCCCTGGCTGCCCTGAGGGGGAGCTTCCGGCCCTGCCCAGGCCCGCCGCCACCGTGCTCGCTAGCTTGACGGTCCCCAGCGCCGACCCTCCCAGCCCCCGTGCCTCGCCGCCTCACGCTCCCCTTCGCCAGCCTGCTGGTCATCCTGCCGATCCTGACGGCCGCTGGCGGCGCCACTGAGCTCCCGCCCGATCCGGCCCCTGCGCCGCAGCGCTCCCTGGTGCTCCATCGGGGCCGGCGCCAGCTCCGCGTGCTCGAGGATGGCCGCGAACTGCGCCGCTTCCCCGTGGCCGTGGGCATGCCGGGCTGGGAGACCCCGCTCGGACGGTTTTCGGTGATCGAGATGACCCCCGATCCCACCTGGAAGCACCCGGTGAGCGGCCGCCTGTTTCCGCCGGGACCGCACAATCCGCTCGGCAGCCGCTGGATCGGCTTCCACCGAGATTGCGCCGGTCGCCGAGGCTTCAATGGTCAGGAGCATCTCGAGGTCACCGGCTGCGTCAGCTCCGGGTTCCATGGCACGCCCGTCCGGGAGAGTGTCGGTCAGGCCGTCTCCCATGGTTGCGTCCGGCTGTTCGATGAACACGTGCGGGACCTGTTCGAGCTCGTCGAGATGGGCACCGAAGTCACCGTTCTTCCCTGAGCCGGGCTCCGGGCCTCCGGTCGGTGCCGTGGGCGATCCCCGTAGAGTTCGGCCCTTCGAGGCTTCTCCCCATGCGCGTGCTGTTCGCCGCCGCCGAGTGCGCCCCGATGGTCAAGGTCGGCGGCATGGGCGATGTGGTGGGGTCCCTTCCCCCGGCACTGGCCGCCCTGGGCCATGACGTACGCATCATGCTGCCGGGGTACGGACGGCTCTGGAGTCGCCTGGCGATTCCCCCCGAGCCGATCTGGCGCGGCACAGCGATGGGCACCCCCTTCGCCATCTACGAGACCCGCCACCCGAGCAACGGACTGACCATCTATCTCGTGGGTCATCCCGTCTTCGATCCGGAGCGCATCTACGGCGGGGAAGACGAAGACTGGCGCTTCACCTTCTTCGCCAACGCCACCGCTGAATTCGCCTGGAACCACTGGAAGCCCGAAGTGCTCCATTGCCATGACTGGCACACGGGCATGATCCCGGTCTGGATGCATCAGGACCCGGAGATCAGCACCGTCTTCACGATCCACAACCTTCGGTATCAGGGGCCCTGGCGCTGGAAGCTGGATCGCATGACCTGGGTTCCCTGGTACATGCAGGGGGATCACACCATGGCGGCGGCCCTGCTCTATGCCGATCGCGTCAACGCGGTGTCCCCCACCTACGCCCGGGAGATCCTCACCCCCGACTACGGCGAGCGCCTCGACGGACTGCTGAACTTCATCTCCGGAAAGCTGCGAGGCATCCTCAACGGCATCGACACCGAGGAGTGGAACCCGGCCACCGACACCACCCTGCCGGAACGGTTCACCGCCGAGGATCTGGCACCCCGGGCGCACAGCAAGCGGGCCCTGCAGGAGCGGATGGGGCTGCAGGTCCGTCCCGGCACCTACGTGATGGGCATGGTCAGCCGTCTGGTGGACCAGAAGGGGGTGGATCTGCTGCTGCAGGTGGCCGACCGGGTGCTGGCCTACACCGACAGCCAGATCATCGTGCTGGGCACGGGTGATCGCAGCTACGAATCGGGGCTGTGGCAGATGGCGGCCCATCACCCCGGCCGCTTCGCCGTCTTCCTCACCTACGACGATGCCCTGGCCCGGCTGATCTATGCCGGGGCCGATGCCTTCCTGATGCCCAGCCGGTTCGAGCCGTGCGGCATCAGCCAGATGCTGGCGATGCGCTACGGCTGCATCCCGGTGGTGCGGAAGGTGGGTGGGCTGGTGGACACGGTGCCGCCGCACGTGCCGGCCGAGCGCAGCGGCACGGGCTTCTGCTTCGATCGCTACGAGCCGATCGATTTCTACACCGCGATCGTGCGCTCCTGGGAGGCCTACCGCCACACCGACAGCTGGAGGGAGCTGCAGCGTCGCGCCATGGCGGCGGACCACAGCTGGAGTCGTTCGGCCTTCGCCTACGACGCCATGTACCGGGAGGTGCGCGGGGTGAAGGAACCCACCCCATCGCCCGCGGCAGTGGAGCAGTTCTCCCTGGGTCAGGATGCGGATCCGAGCCGGGCGCTCGAACCGGCCGGCGCCCCGTCGGCCCTGTCCCGCAACCCGATCACGAAGCTGCTGCGCCGGGGTAACGGCTGAACATGGTCTGTGGCGGTGGCTGAGCGGAGCGCCCCCGATCGCCGCGAGGGCGGTTCGGGCCTGCCCGCTCCGTACCAGAGTCCCTGGCGCCTGTTGCTCCGGGATCTGCGGGCCGTGGCCGCCAGCCTGCGGCTGGGGCTTTGGGAGCTGGGGAGACGGCAGCGCCAGGGCGATCCTCCGTTGCCCCCCTTCTGGCCCCGCTCCATCGGTGGGCTGTTCTGGCCGCTGGTGGCCGTGCTGCTGGGGCTGCTGGTGGTGGTGCTGCTGCTGGCTCCCCCCCGGGGGTGGTTCCCCGGCTCCAGTCGCGGCGGAGTCGGTGTCGATGCCCGCCCAGGTTCCGGGCCGGTCTCGGAGCCTGGGGCCCGGCCGGTTCACCTCCAGCCGTCGGATCCCGTTCCGGAGCCGTCTCTCGAGCTGGAGCCGGCTCTCCCGCCGGAGCCCGACCTCACCCTGGAGCCCGCCCCTGAGGCCCCGCCGGAGCCGCCCCCCCCGCCGGACCCTCCGCCCGATCCCCTCCTGCAGCAGCTGCGCTCGGCAGGGCCTCCGGGCCTCGTGGCGGCGGCCCGACCCCTGCCCGCCGCCGCCCTCCTGGAGCTCACCCTGGCCGACGGCTTCGCCGCCCTGCCCCACCCCCAGCGCCTCCAACAGGCGGAGTTGTGGCGCTCCCTGGCGGCGGCGGCCGGCTTCGAGCGCTTGCGTCTGGTCGACCGCCGGGGCCGCAGCCTCGGCCGGAGTGCCCGGGTGGGGGGCGGGATGATAGTGCTCGAACCATCGGAAGTGAGCTGAGCGGATGCGTCTGGGCGATCTGGTCGAGCTGTGGGGGGATCCGATCGCCGCGGATCCCATCGATCCCGGGATGCCGTTGGCGTCCGTCTGCACCGACACCCGGCGCCTCCAGCCCGGCTGCCTGTTCGTTCCCCTGGTGGGGGAGCGCTTCGACGGGCACGGCTATCTCGACGGGGCCCTGCGGAAGAACGCTCTGGCGGCCCTGGCCCAGCGGGATCGCCTCGGCCCGGAGGAGGCCGCCTCCCTTTCCCGGGCCACGGGCCGCCCCCTCTGGCTGGTGGGCGATTCCCTCGAGGCCTACCAACAGCTGGCCCTGGCCTGGCGCCGGCGGCTGCGGGTCCCGGTCGTCGCCGTGACCGGCTCGGCCGGCAAGACCACGACCCGGGAGCTGATTCGCTCCGCCCTCACTCCCCTCGGGCCGGTGCTGGCCAGCACCGGCAATGAGAACAACGATGTGGGGGTGCCGCTGACCGTGCTGAAGGCCACGGCTGAACACCGGGCGGTGGTGCTGGAGATGGGCATGCGGGGTCTCGGCGAAATCGAACGGCTCTCCCGCTGCGCCGAGCCGGATGTGACCGTGATCACCAACATCGGCACCGCCCACATCGGCCGGCTCGGCAGCCGGGAGGCGATCGCCACCGCCAAGTGCGAGATCACCTCCGCGCTCCGCCCCGGTGGCCTGCTGGTCATCCCAGCGGGGGATTCGCTGCTCGAGGCGGCGGTCGCCAGGGTCTGGGCAGGACGGGTGGTCCGCGTCGGCCTTGAGGGAGACCCCGATCCGGGTTCCACCCCTCAACGCGATCGGCACCTGCCGGCTCCGGATCTGCTCGGCCGACTGGGACCCGGGGGCTCCGCCGCTGCCGGTGCCGAGCTGGAGCTGAAGGGGACCTGGGGTTCTGAGCGGGTTCGCCTCCCCCTGGCGGGCCGCCACAATGCCCGCAATCTGCTGTTGGCCCTAGCCGTGGCCCGGGAGCTCGGGGTCGATCCGGCCCGCTTGCGCCAGCTCACGGCGGAAGTGCCGGGTGGGCGCAGCCGCCGGCTCAGCCTGGGGGGTTTCACGGTGCTCGACGAGACCTACAACGCCTCGCCGGAGGCGGTGCTGGCGGCCCTGGAGCTGCTTGCCGCAGAGCCCGCCGGCCACCGCTACGCCGTGTTGGGCACCATGCTGGAGCTCGGTGAGCAGAGCGTGGAGCTGCATCGCCAGGTGGCGCAGCGGGCGGCGGAGCTGGGCCTCGACGGCCTCGTGCTGGTGGTGGGACCCGCCGAGGGCAGCGCCATGGCCAGCGCCGCGGCGGCCCTGGAGCGACTTGCCCTGGTGGAGACCCCCGAACTGGCGGCCGAGCCCCTGCGCCGCTGGCTTGAGCGCGGCGATGTGGTGCTGCTCAAGGGCAGCCGCGGCCTTGCCCTGGAGCGCTTGCTGCCGCTGCTGGACGCCTTCATGCTCTAACAACCCTGCTGGTCCGCCGCCGTGCTCCTGAATCTCAAGCAACGTCTGCAGTCGCTGCGGATGGTGGCCGGGCTGGCCCAGTTCCTGCAGAACCCGGACAGCCTCGACAGCGTGTTTGCGGTGGCCCGGGGCTTGCAGAACAGCCCGCTCTCGGCCCAGATGTTCCGCCACCTGCTGGCGGATCCGGCCCTGGCTGAGCTGGTGAGGCAGGGCTGGCGGCCGCCAGCGATCGATCTCGATGCCCTCGAGTTGCTGCCGCCCGGCAGCCTGGGCCAGGTCTACGCCCAGCAGCTGCGCAGCCAGGGCCTCAGCCCCGAGAGCCTGATCGATGCCCGTGCGATCAGCTCGCCCGAGCAGTTCGTGGTGCACCGCTTGCGCGAAACCCACGACATCGTGCATGTGCTCACGGGCTTCGGCACCGATGGCGCCGGTGAGCTCGGTCTGCAGGCCTTCAACCTGGCCCAGAACCGATCCCCCCTGGCGGCGATGCTGATCTTCGGGGGAATCCTCAAGGCTCTGCAGGAGGATGAACCGCTTGAACCGCTGCTGAGGTCCCTGGCGCGCGGCTTCGAACTGGGCCTGCGCTCGCCCTGCCTGATCGCCCAGAAACTGGAGGAGGGCTGGCAGCGGCCCCTGACCGACTGGCAGGGCCAGCTGGGACTGCCCCTGGCGGACCCGGAGCTCAGCTAGCGCGGTTCCCTCCAGTTCTCCTTCACCTGCTGGCGGGCCCGGCCGATGGCCAGGGCTCCGGCGGGCACGTCATGGGTGAGGGTGGAGCCCGCCCCCACCGTGACCCCGGCTCCCAGCACGATCGGAGCCACCAGCACGGAGTTGGCGCCGGTCCTGCAGCCGGCGCCGATCACGGTGCGGTGTTTGCACACGCCGTCGTAGTTGGCGGTGATCGTGCCCGCGCCCACATTCACGCCCGCGCCCAGATCAGCGTCACCGATGTAACTGAGGTGGTTCGCCTTGGAGCCCTCGGCCAGCCGACTGTTCTTGATCTCCACGAAGTTGCCGGCCCGGCAGCCGGGACCGAGTTCCGCGCCTTGTCGCAGCTGGGTGAAGGGGCCGACCACGCAGCCCCGGGCCACGCGCGCCCCCCGCAGCACGGAATGGATCACCTCGACGTCCTCCGCCAGCTGGCTGTCCTCGATCAGGCAGCCGGGGCCGATGCGGCAGCCGGCGCCGATGCTGGTGGTGCCACGGAAGTGACACTGGGGCTCCACCACCACATCACGGCCGAACGTGGTGGAATCGCTGAGGGTGCAGCTGGCGGGGTCGACGAAGCTGACTCCCTCCGCCATCCAGTGGCGCCGCAGCCGTTCCTGCAGCACGCCCTCGCACTGGGCCAGCTGGATGCGGTCGTTGATGCCGTTGATCTCATCGGCGTCCGCCACTTCCAGGTGGAGCGCGGGACTCATCAGGGCCACCGTGTCGGTGAGGTAGAGCTCCCCCTGGGCGTTGTTCCGGGCCAGGTGGGGCAGCACGGCCGCCAGTTTTCCCCAGTCGAAGCAGTAGATGCCGGCATTGATCAGATTGATCCGGCGCTGCTCATCGCTGCAGTCCCGGTCCTCCACGATCGCCTCGACCGTTCCGTTCGCCTCGGCCACCACCCGGCCGTAGCCGCTGGGGTTGGCGAGGCGGGCACTGAGCAGGCTCACGGCGGCGCCGCTGGCGAGATGGCTGGCCAGCAGGGCCTCGAGGGTGGTGGGCCGCAGCAGGGGCACATCGCCGTTGAGCACCAGCAGCTGGCCTTCGAAGCCGGCCAGGGGACCCAGAAGCTGCTGCACCGCATGGCCCGTACCGTTCTGCGGTTCCTGCAGCACGATCTCCAGGGCCTCCACCCCCGCCAGGGCGGCCGTGACCCGCTCGGCCTGGTGCCCGACGATCAAGAGCTGCCGGTCGGGGACCAGTTGCCGGCAACTGCCCAGCACCCGCTCCACCAGGGTCGCTCCGGCCAGCGGCTGGAGCACCTTGGGCCGGTCGCTCTTCATCCGGGTGCCCTTCCCGGCGGCCAGGATGGCAACGGCGAGCATGGGCGGACGGCATCTGGCCGGGAATCTACCGGGACCCTTCCGCCGGAATCGGTGCTCCCCCCGTTCCCAGCTCCCAGCGCCGTCGCCAGCGGCCGGCCGGTTCCGCCCCACTGCAGGCCTGGGCACGCCGACGGGCCGCCAGGATCGCCGCCGGTTCGGCGTGGCCGAGCGGATCCCGATAGGGCTCGCCGGCCCGGCTGGCCAGATGCTCCCGTTCCATGGCGGACAGGGGGCGCAGCCAGGCGGAGGTGGGGAGGGGGAAGGGACTGGCCGCCGTGCCTTCGCTCCAGATCCCGGACCCCTGGCGACCCCCAGCGCTGTGGATCGATGCCAGCTGCAGACCCGCCCGCTGCAGGGATCCCCGCACCGCCGCCGCGGAGGAGTAGGTGAGCAGCCGCCCGTCGGGTCTGAGCAGACCCGCCAGCGCCGCCAGAAATTCCAGGCTCCAGAGCTGGGGGCAGCGCTGGGGCGAGAAGGCATCCATCAGCACCAGATCACAGCGGCCGGCGGCCTGCTCCGAGAGGGTCCGGATCGTTGCCCTGGCATCCCCCGGCAGCAGCCGGCCGCAGCCGTGACGGCCCGTCCAGACCGCCCTGTCCCGCAGCTGCATCAGCAGGTCGAGTCCCGCGGCCCCCCACTGACCACGGAACCGGGGGTGCTCCAGGGCCAGGCGCAACGGCTCGGGGTCGTTCTCCAGGCCGAACCAGCGCAGCCGCAATCCCCGCTCCGAGGCCGCCTCCAGGAGCGCGGCGCTGTTGGTGCCCAGCCCGACCCCCACATCCACCACCCAGAGCTCCCGCCCGGCCGGATGATGCTGCAGCTCCGCGGGGCGCACGTAGGTGCCGCGGGCTTCGCCGAGGGCGCCATCGGCGCGGTGAAAGCCTTCGCCGATCCCGACGCTGTAGAGGCTGAAGCTCCCGTCGCCGGTGATCCGGGGCCGAAGCCCCCCCTCAGCGCTGCAGCCGTTGGAGCTCATCCCAGAACCCGGGGTAGGACACCGCCGCCGCCTCGCTGCGGTGCAGCAGCGTGCCGCCGCTGGCCACCTGGGCCGCCACCGCCAGGCTCATGGCGACGCGATGGTCGGTCTCGCTGTCCACCTCGGCGCCCCGCAGCGGCACCCCTCCCTCGATGGTCAGCCCATCGGCGCTCTCCTCGATGCGGGCACCCATGGCGCCCAGCTGACGACCCATCACCGCCAGCCGGTCGGTCTCCTTCACCCGCAGCTCGGCCGCGTCGCGGATCCGGCTGGTTCCTTCGGCGCAGCAGGCGGCCACGGCCAGGATCGGGATTTCATCCACCAGGCGGGGAACCAGATCCCCACCGATCTCGAAGGCCTGCAGGGGGCCGTGGCGCACCCGCAGGTCGCCCACCGGTTCGCCGGCCACCTCCCGGGGCTGGAGCGTCTCGATGTGGGCTCCCATGGCGGCCAGCACCTCAAGGAGGCCCGTTCGGGTGGGATTCAGCCCCACGTTCTGCACCGTCAGATCGGCTCCGGGGGTGATCGCACCCGCCACGAGCCAGAAGGCGGCGGAGCTGATGTCGCCCGGTACCACCACAGGCTGACCCCGCAACACGCCGCCGGGGCGCAGGGTCACGTGGCGCCCCGCCTCGCCGCCGATCTCCAGGTCGGCGCCGAAGGCCCGCAGCATCCGCTCGCTGTGGTCGCGGGAGCGGGCCGGTTCGATCACCGTGGTGGTTCCGTGGGCGGTCAGGCCGGCCAGCAGGATGGCCGATTTCACCTGGGCGGAGGCGATCGGCGTACCCAGCACCGCCCCATGCAGGGCCGCGCCCTCGATCGCCAGGGGGGCCAGGTCTCCGCCGGCGCGGCCGCGGATCAGCGCTCCCATGGCCTCGAGGGGCTGACCCACGCGCCGCATGGGCCGGCGTCGCAGGGACGCATCGCCGTTGAGGACGAAGTGCCGGCCGGTGCGGCCCGCCAGCAGCCCGAGCATCAGCCGCATGGTGGTGCCGGAGTTGCCGCACTCCAGCACGTCCTCGGGCTCCAAGAAGCCATCCAGTCCGACCCCCTGCACGGTCACCGGCTGACCCGCCTGGATCGGTGAGATCGCCACCCCGAGGGCCCGCAGACAGGCCGCCGTGCTGACCGGGTCCTCGGCGGGCAGCAGACCCTCGATGCAGGTTTCCCCCTCCGCGATCGCGCCGATCAGCAGGGCTCGATGGGAGATCGATTTGTCCCCCGGTACCCGCACCGTGCCCCCCAGGCTGCTCCGCCGGCTCGCCCCACCGGGCTGTCCAAGCCGCAGCGGGCTGCCGGAAGTGGGGGCGACGGCCATGCGATGGGGACGGGATCGGCTGAGCCTACGGCTGGGCTTCGGCCGGCCAGCCGGGGCTTTCCGAGCCGCAGAGCCTGTCCCCGGCATCACCCAGCCCGGGCACGATCCGGAAGGCACTGTCCAGCTCCGGATCGATGCAGCCGGTGTAGAGCGTCAGGCTGGGAAAACGCTCGCCCACCCGCGCCAGGCCGGGGCTGGCGGCCAGGGCCGTGATCACCCGCAGGCGGTCCCCGTTGACCCCCTTCTCGTTGAGACGCTCCAGCACCTGCAGCAGGCTGCCCCCGGTGGCCAGCATCGGATCGAAGACCAGCACCCCCACCCGATCCCCGATCGTGGCCGGCAGGCTGTCGAGGTAGCAGTGGGCTTCCCCGCTGCTCTCCTCCCGTCGCAGTCCCATGTGGGCCACCCGGGCTGTGGGGAGCACGGTCTGCCCCCCCTGCCAGAGCCCGAGACCAGCCCGCAGGATCGGCACCGCCAGCAGGGGGATGGAGCCGTCCACCACCTGTCCCTCGGTGCTGGCCAGGGGGGTGTCCACCGTGACCCGCTGGTGGGGCAGCCAGTCGCGCAGGGCCTCATAGGTGAGCCAGCGTCCCAGTTCCGCCATCGCCGTGGCGAACAGCGGGGCCGGGGTCGTGCGGTCACGCAGCAGCGTCAGCCAGTGGCCGATCAGGGGGTGGGGTGGGACCACCACGCGCAGGGACATGCTCATGACATCGGATCGGGGGAGAGCGGCGACGCGGCCACGGCGGCCGGGGTGCCTGCCATAACTTGAGCGGTCACGCTAGGTGTGCGTTGCAGGCCGATCCTTCCGTTCTCCCACCCGCCGCGATTGCGCCACCGCAGGGGCGCCGCAGAACCAGCCCGGGGCCGCTGCCGCTGCCGGGCCTCCTGTCCGGCCTGCTGCCGGGGCTGTTGATCGGCCTGCTGATCACGCTCCAGGTGGCCACCCCCGCCTGGGCGATCACCGCTCCGGAGCTGCGGGGCCAGCGGGCGCTGCAGGATCTCCAGCCGGACATGCATGGCCGCAACCTCCGGCAGGAGGAGTTCCTGAAGGCCTCCCTGCGGGGCTACGACTTCAGCGACGCCGATCTCCGCGGAGCCGTCTTCAACTCCAGCGACCTTCAGGAGAGCGACCTGCGGGGGGCCAACCTGGAGAACGTGGTAGCCTTCGCCAGCCGCTTTGATGGGGCCGATCTCAGGGGCGCCGTGCTCCGGAACGCCATGCTGATGCAGAGCCGTTTCACCGATGCCACGATTGAGGGGGCCGACTTCAGCGACGCCGTGCTGGATCTGAGCCAGCAGAAGGCCCTCTGCGCCCGGGCCGGCGGGGTCAATCCCAGCACGGGTGTGTCGACCCTGGAGAGCCTGGGCTGCCGTTGAGCCCAGCACCGGTAACATCGGCGTCCGGTTCCGGTGGGGAACAGCCACCGGAGGAAACGGGGAAAGTCCGGTGGAAATCCGGCGCTGTCCCGCAGCTGTGACGCCCGTTCTCCGGATTCCCCCGGAGCGGGCCAGTCAGAACACCCGCCGGTTGCCCTCTCGTTTCCCGGCGCGGACCGGACGTCCACCATGTCTCTGTCCCTGAGAGCCCCGTCGCGGGCCCGGCTGCTGGTGCCGGTGCTCCTACCGGCGGCACTGCTCCTCCTCGGAGCGACCCCCGCCTCCGCCCATCACCTGATGGAGTTGTTCCAGATCCAGCCGGGTCCGCTGGGCGGCTTCCTCAGTGGGGTGGGCCATCCCCTGCTTGGTCCTGATCACCTGCTGTTCCTGCTGGGGTTGGGCCTGGTCGGGCTCGGCCAGCCCCTGCGGTGGGTGATCGGCCTCCTGGCCGTGGGGCTCTCGGCCAGTGGCCTGGCTCTGCTGCTGCCGGAACTGCCCGGCGCCGAACCCCTCGTGGCGCTCTCCCTCGTGCTGGTGGGCCTGGTCGCCCTCGGCCGCCTGCCCCGCTGGACCCTGTTGCCCGCCTTCGCCCTGCATGGCTACGTGCTGAGCGACGCGGTGATCGGCTGGCAATCCCTGCCGATCGGTTTCTACCTGCTCGGACTCTTTGTCAGCCAGGGCGCGCTGCTGCTGGCCTCCCTCACCCTGGTGCGCTCCTGGGCCCGGGGCCTCCCTCCCGCCCGCCTGGGCCTGAGCGCCGGCATCCTGATCGGGGTGGGGGGCACGTTCACCTGGTCCTCCCTGGTGCCCTGAGATGGCCGTCACTCCGTCCAGACGTCTCCCGGTCACCGTGGTGACCGGATTTCTCGGTGCTGGCAAGACCACCGTGCTGCGCCACCTCCTGCTCCACGGGGGGCAGCGCCTGGCCGTGCTGGTCAATGAGTTCGGCGAAGTGGGGATCGATGGCGAGCTCCTGCGCAGCTGCGGTTTCTGCCCGGAGGAGGAGCTCGACGGCCGGCTGGTGGAACTCGCCAACGGCTGCCTCTGCTGCACGGTCCAGGAAGAGTTTCTGCCCACGATGCAGACCCTGCTGGCCCGCGCGGACCAGCTCGACGGCATCGTGGTCGAAACCAGTGGTCTGGCCCTGCCGGAGCCGCTGGTCCGGGCCTTTCAGTGGCCCGAGATCCGCACCCGAACCCGCGTGAACGGGGTGGTCACGGTCGTGGACGGCGAAGCCCTCGCGGCCGGGAGCGTGGTGGGGGATCCCGCGGCGCTGGAGCGGCAGCGGGCCGCCGATCCCAGCCTCGATCACCTCACCGGCCTCGAGGAGCTCTTCCACGATCAGCTGGAGGCGGCGGATCTGGTGCTGGTGAGCCGCGCTGATCGCCTGGATGGCCCCCAGCTGGACGCGGTGCGGGAGCGCGTCGGCCGGGGCTGCCGGGCCGGCACCTCGGTGCTTCCGATCAGCCGGGGAGTGCTCCCGCCCGAGCTGCTGCTGGGTCTGGAGTCGGCCGCCACCGCACCCAATGCGTCCCGCCCCGATCCGGTCCATCACGACCACGGGGATGATCCCGATCACGCGCAGGGCCACGACCATCACCATGTGCCGGTGCAGTCGATCGTGATCCGCTGCACGGGCCCCTTCGAGCGATCGGCCCTCGAAGCCACCCTGCGGGCCCAGATCCAGGAGCAGGGGATCCTGCGGCTCAAGGGCTGGCTGCGGCAGCCCGGCCGCAGCCGGGTGCTGCAGATCCAGGCGGTGGGCCCCCGGCTGGAGTGCTGGTTCGACACCAGCCCCGGCGACGGCAGCGATCTCCCGGAGGCCACTCTGGACCTCGTGCTGCTGGGCCTCAGCCTTGACCGGGATCGCTTCGAGGCGGCCCTGGCCGGCCTGCTTCAGTCGAGCGGGAAGTCGCCCTTGGCGCAGAGGCCATCCCAGCACAGGGCCTGATCCTCCACCCAGTTGGCCTTGACGCTCTGCCAGGCTTCGCCCGGGCGCAGCATCTGCACGACCCCCCGGCCGTCATGGCGGAAGTCCACCCGCCGGCCGTTCTGCTCGATCTGCCAGCGCTCCCCCACCGATTCGATCGTCATCCGGCAGGGTTGCCAGGGCCCCTCCCCCAGGCGGCATTCCAGGCTGATCTCCTGGGGCGCGGCCCGCAGCGCGGGGGCCATGACCCCGTCCAATCCCCCCAGCAGCAGGCTGGCCGCCAGGGCAAGAACCAGTCTGCCCTCCCCCGGCCAGGGCCCTCCCAACCATGGCCGCCTCAGATGAGGCTGCCCCAGACAGTGGCCTCCCATGGCCCCTCGCGATCCGCTCCCATCGGATCACCGTGGCGCTGCGCCGGTCCGCAGGGGAAGACGGGCTGCCAAGATTTAACAAACATCTGTTCCCCCCTGGTGCCCCGCTTTCAAGCCCGCGTGCTGGTCTCCCTGAGACCTTCGGTCCTGGATCCTGCCGGGGAGGCCACCCGAGCCGCC
Source organism: Cryptocyanus atlanticus LEGE 06306 (assembly GCF_056633155.1). Classification (NCBI taxonomy): domain Bacteria; kingdom Bacillati; phylum Cyanobacteriota; class Cyanophyceae; order Synechococcales; family Prochlorococcaceae; genus Cryptocyanus; species Cryptocyanus atlanticus. The sequence continues at coordinate 80,357 of NZ_JBSJOZ010000011.1, read as the reverse complement.
ACGGCCCGGCTGGGGGTGGAGGGGGTCACCCGTCTTCGCATCGGCAAGGCCGTCGAGGTGGAGATCGAGGCCCCCGACGCCGACACCGCCCGAAGCCGGCTGGAAGTGCTCAGTGACCGACTGCTGGCCAACCCGGTGATCGAGAACTGGGATCTGGATCTGCGCGAACTGCCGGATGCGGACGCTCCCGGCTCCGGGGCCGTGGCATGACGATCGGTGTGGTGGTCTTCCCCGGCTCCAACTGCGACCGGGACGTGCGCTGGGCGGCCGAGGGCTGTCTCGGCATCCCGACCCGGTTCCTCTGGCATGAGGAGCGGGACCTGGCGGGTATTGACGCCGTGGTAATCCCCGGTGGATTCAGCTATGGCGACTACCTGCGCTGCGGAGCGATCGCCCGGTTCGCTCCGGTGCTGGAGGCGGTGGTCGACTTTGCCCGGAGCGGAGGACCCGTGCTGGGCATCTGCAATGGCTTTCAGGTGCTGACGGAACTGGGGCTCCTTCCGGGAGCCCTCAGCCGCAACAGCAGCCTCCACTTCATCTGCGCTCCGGCCCCACTCCGGGTCAGTCCAGGGTCCTGCCGCTGGTTGAGCGGCTACGGGGAGGGGGAGGCGATCACCCTGCCGATCGCCCACGGCGAAGGCCGCTACCACTGCGATGGAGCCACCCTCGCGGCACTGGAGCAGGAGGGTCGGGTGGCGCTCCGGTACGTGTCCAATCCGAACGGATCGGTGGGGGACGTGGCGGGTCTGACCAATCCGGCGGGCAACGTGCTGGGCCTGATGCCCCATCCGGAGCGAGCCTGCGAAGCCTTGACCGGTGGCACGGATGGACGGCGACTCTTCTGCTCCCTGCTGGGCTGAATCGGGCCTGCGTGCGGCCAGCCGCGACCGGGCCGGAGGGGGCCTAGTCGCGGCTCAGGATCCTGGAGGCGTCAGTTGACGGCGGCGAAGAACTCCTTGCTCCCGACCGGATCGGGCTTCATCGTCATCTCGCCGGGGGTCCAGTTGGCGGGGCAGACCTCATCGGGATGGGACTGCACGTACTGGAAGGCCTGGAGCACCCGCAGGGTCTCGTCGACATTGCGGCCAACGGCCAGGTTGTTGATCGTGGCGTGCTGAATCACACCATCGGGATCGATGATGAACAGCCCCCGCAGGGCCACGCCGGCCTCCTCATCGAGGACGTTGTAGGCGCTGGAGATCTCCTTCTTCAGGTCGGAGACGAGGGGATAGGCGATGTCCCCCAGGCCACCCTGCTTGCGGTCGGTCTGGATCCAGGCCAGGTGGGAGAACTGGCTGTCCACCGAGACGCCCAGCACCTCCGTGTTGCGGCTGGTGAAATCGGAGTAGCGGTCGCTGAAGGCCGTGATTTCAGTGGGGCAGACAAAGGTGAAGTCGAGGGGATAGAAGAAGAGCACCACATACTTCCCGCGGTACTGGGAGAGGCTCACCTCCTGGAACTCCTGATCCACCACGGCGGTGGCCGTGAACTCGGGGGCAGGCTGCCCAACCCGCAGGGGAGCGTTGACGGTCATGGGGGGGAAGGTGTCTGAGGACAGAGACGAAGGAGAGGCAGCCGGGTAAAGTCCGAACTCGGACCGACTACACCTTGCTGCGGCAACAATTTATCACGGATCGCTGGCTCCCTCGGGGCTATCCTCTAAGGAAGCGGAATTGAACAGCCGATCCGCAACGCCCGTTCTCCGATTCCGCCATTGGCGCGCCAACGGGCAGGCGCCAACCCCAGTTCGCCAACGGTGACCCTGGCCCGTCCCAGCCGCCTCCCCAGGCGGGCCCGCCAGCGCGTTCTCTCCGCCCCCCGTTTCGCCCCCCGTTTCGCCCCCCGTTCCGCCGCCCTTCTGCCGCCATGCCCTGGGATCCCTCCCTGCTCCGCAAATACAACGCCACCGGCCACTTCCGGCTGCTCAACCAGCTCCGGGTCGAACTGAAGGCCACACCCCTGCGCCGCCAGGAGGGGGAGGAACAGGATTCCGGCCGGGTCGGGACCGGCCCGCTGCTCCGGGCCGTCGAGGTTCGACCCCAGGGCTATGGCCGCCAGCGGCGCTATGGCGCCCATGCTCCGGCTCCGAATCTTCCCCCCGCACCACCGTTGGCCGACGGCTCCTCCGCCGCCAGCTTCCGCGATCGCCTCAATGCGATCGACATGCGCTGACGGGGCCCCCGGGTTGAGCCCCCCCTGAGGGGAACCACTCAACCCGGGCAGCAGGCCCTTCGAACGAACGACGCGGAGACGAACCAAAGCGATGGCTCGGGGGAGACTTGAACTCCCGACCTTGGGGTTATGAATCCCACGCTCTAACCAGCTGAGCTACCGAGCCGCGGTGTAAGGACTTTAAACGATCGGGGCTCCGGTCTCGCGGCTGGGACTCAGGCCTGGCAAGGATGGAATTCAGGCCCTGCCGGGGAGAAATTGCAAGGGATTGGCGGCACCGCGTCCAGGCGGATGGATCTCGAAATGAAGATGGGGTCCGGTGCTGCGGCCCGTGCTTCCCATGCTGGCAATGGCTGTCCCCTGGGCCACGGGTTGGCCCACCCGCACCAGCAGACGGCTGTTGTGGGCGTAGAGGGATTTGCTGCCGTCCGGATGCCGGATCTCCACCAGGTAGCCGTAGCCCCCGTCATGCCAGCCGGCGAAACTGACCTGTCCCTCCCGGGCGGCCACGATGGTGGTGCCCACGTTGTTGGCGATGTCGATGCCCTTGTGCATGCGACCCCAGCGCCAGCCATAGCCGGAGGAGAACACGCCCTTGGTGGGCCAGATCCAGGTGCGGCCGGGAACCGGTGGGTTGGTCTCCCCACCCGGCCGGTAGGTGGGACGCTCGGGCCAGCTCAGACCCCCGCTGCCCACGGGGTTGAGACCCAGCACCATGCGTGGACGACCGGCGGCGGAGTTGGCCAGGCGGATCTGGGTTCCGGCCACCAGCCGGGCCGCTTCCAGGCCGGGGTTGAGGCGGAGCAGCTGCTGGAGGCTGACGCCGTAGCGCTGGGCGATCTTCTCAAGGTTGTCGCCGTAGCGGGCCACACCGGTGGATTCAAGCGGCGGCGGTGTGCTGAGCGGAGCCGTGCGCCTCAGCTCACTGGTGTCCAGGGCGGTCAGCTGTTTGGCCTGGGAGGCCTTCTGGGACGGGAGCACCACCCAGTCCCCTGCGGTGAAGGCATGGTCCTCGTCCACATCGTTGAGGACGGCCAGGGGAGACTCCTGAATCTTCAGCTGGGTGGCCAGATCCTCCAGGCTGATGCTGGAGCGGGCCTTGACCCACACCTTGTCGGCCTGGGGTCGCGGCAGGGAGGCCAGCAGGGATGACGGTTGGGAAGCGGGGGGCTGCACGTCGAAGAGCCCCTCCGGCATCGCGTCGAAGCCGGGAGCACGGGAGTCGGCGATGCCAGGAATGGCGCCGGCAGCCACGAGGGTGAGAACCGGCATGGTTCCCATCAGCGGCAGGATCAGATGCGAAGGCTTCATGCGGTAATTCACCCATCGGACAATGCCTGGCGGAGAAGCCACTATCCCCAGGCCGCGCCGAGGGTAGCGGTCTGAACGGTTCCAGACAAGCCTGAGGGGGCAGCCTGGCGAGCGTCAGCCCCGGTTCGGCCCCCGGTTCGGCGGCTCAGATCCCAGTCTCCAGCTGACGCAGCGCCTCGAACAGCACCACCGCCGCCGCCACCGAGAGATTCAGGCTGCGCACGCCGCCACCGGCCTGGATGGATCCCGCCATGGGGATCCTCAGGCTGCCATCGGCGGCCTCGATCAGCTCCGGCGGCAGTCCGTCGCTCTCGCGACCCAGCAGCAGCCAGTCGTCCTCGCGGAAGCGGCAGGCATGGTGGGGCCGCTCGGCCCGGGCGCTGAGGGCCAGCAGACGGCCGCCTCTCCCCTGCCGCACCTGCAGAAAGGCCGGGACGTCGCCATGGACCGTCAGCTGCACCCAGGGCCAGTAGTCGAGACCGGCCCGCTTCAGCTGGCGATCGTCGATCCGGAACCCCAGCGGCTCGATCAGGTGCAGTTCCGTGCCGGTGGCGGCACAGGTGCGGGCCACGTTGCCGGTGTTGGGCGGGATCTGCGGCTGATACAGCACCAGACGGGGCATGGTTCAGACCTCCGGCACCGGCTGGCTGAGGGCCAGCAGATCGAGGGCGCGGCCATGAACCACCAGCCAGCTGGCGTCGCACTGGCCATGGAGGGTCTGCTGGAGTCGGCCGAGCCGATCGCGGAAACGGCCCCCCACCGCGGTGGGGGGCACCACGCCCCAGCCAGTTTCCTCACAGACCAGCAGCCGGGGGGCGCTCAGCGAGCCGAGGGCGCTCAGCAGTTCCTGCTGTCGCTCATCCCAGGCCGGCTGGTCGAGCTCGAGGTGGTGGGCCACCCAGGTGCCCAGGGAATCGATCAGCAGCAGCTGTCCCGCCGGAGCCCGCCCCAGGCCCGCGGCCAGCGCTCCACCCACCTCCCAGCTGCCCCAACTGGCGGGGCGACGGCGGCGATGACGCTCCAGCCTCTGCTGCCAGTGGGAATCATCGGGCCGGAGCGGTCCGGTGGCCAGGTAGAGCACCGGCAGGCCCGAGCGGCTGGCCAGATGTTCGGCCCAGCGGCTCTTGCCGCTGCGGCTGGGTCCGCTCACCAGGGTCAGGCCGGGCGCCAGGGCCCGGGCCGGGGTGGCCGGGGAGAGATCAGCCACCTCCATTCATGTTGCGCAGAGTTGCCACCGAGGACGGAGACACCCGGTTGAGATAGCGGAAGATCCAGTATTTGAAGATGGTGGCAAGAATCACTGGAAAGGTGGCGATGAACAGCAGGATGAAGTTCTCCCGCTGGGGAAGACCCAGGTGGTTGGCCACACCATCGAGCAGTACTGTCCAGCCCTCTGGGCTGTGGAATCCAACGAAAATATCCGTGAACAGAATGATCGCGAATGCCTTGGCGCTGTCGCTCAGGCCATAGATCATCTCATCCAGAAATGCCCTGAGCACACGGATCTCCTCCCGGCCGAACAGGCAGACCAGGATGAAGCCGAAGAACCCGACCACATCGGAGAGCACGTTCTTGATCGCGCGGGTGCTCTGGCCGTCGGCCTCGTCCTTGAGTTCCGAAGCCCGCACCGCCAGGGCCTTGTGCATGGCCACGGCATCGGGCAGATCCTCACCCTTGAGCAGCGCGTCGAATTCGATCTCGGCCTTGTAGATCCTCAGCTTCTCGACGGCGGCCTCTTCCAGCTGGGGTTTCGTGTAGCTCAGGAACGGCACATCGGGCGCCAGCCGATCGACCAGGGGGGAGATTAGAAAGGTGCGGCTGGCCTGTTGCATCAGCAGCGGCACCAGCACCAGCAGGAGCAGGATGCGCAGCGACACCAGGGTGGAATCGCGGCGGCGCCGGAAGCCCGCCACCACGCTGGCCTCCGCTTCCGGGTTCAGTTGGCTGCGCACCCGCTCCAGAGCGCCCAGCAGGCTGCGGGGCAGGAGTTCGGGAGAGCGGCTCAGGCTCGTCTGGGCGGCGCGGGGGGCGTAGCGGGCTGCCACGGATTCGATCAGCTGAAGCTGCCGTTGCTCCTGGGCATCGAGCTCGTGGCGCCGGGGGGCGAGATCCTCGAGCACGGTGCGGCAGATCTCGAGGGCGGTGCGGAAGCGCCGCAGCATCTGGGCCTGGACGGGCTTGGGCAGGCTGAGCTGGAGCTCGGGCCTGACCGGCCGATCGTTGTAGTACTCCAGCTCCAGGCTCTGAATCAGCAGCGCCGCTTCGTAGGCCCGCTCCAGGTTGTTGTCGAGATCGATCGAGCGGGCCTTTCGGAAGGTGCCCATCCAGTCACTCAGGGCCATCAGGGATCAGCGTGAGAAGACCCACCAGGTGAGCATCGGTACCACCGTGCCGGCCCCGAGCAGAACGGCGACCCAGACCAGGCCGTTTCCCGAGGCGGTCTCCTCCCTGGTGGGCACGTTGCTCACAACCGGAAGCTCTTCAGGCTCCTGCGGGGGGCCGGGGTCCTCCCCGCCGTCGAGCACCGTCTCAAGCCGGTTGAGGGCATCGAGGGAGGCCTGCCGGTGACGGGCCCCCAGCCTCAGGGGCACGGCCATGGTGGTCTCCGCCGTGCTGCGCAGCAGGGGGGCCGGCAGCTGGTCGAGCAGATCGGTGGAGGCGACCACGGCGGCGGTGTTGGTCTGGCCGTCGATGAGCAGCAGCAGGGACCCATCGCCCGCGGGAGCGGGGCCCCAGGAGTCCAGCAGTTGGTGGCCGAGGCTCTCCAGGTCGAGGCCGTAGTCGAGGCGCTGCACGGTGACGAGCCGGGCCGCGATGTGATCGGTGCCGAGATCGGCCAGCCGCTTCTCCAGCTCGGCCGTGGTGGCGCGACTGAACAGGGAGGCGGCATCGAGCACATGGTCCTGCTGGGGCGGAGCCGGCAGGTCCCGAACCCCGACCGCCCCAGCGACCGGCACCGGCAGAACCGGGAGCAGGCAGACCGTGAGAACGGCCAGAAATCGGAGCAGCGAACGCACGACTGTTGCGGCAGGGCCTGGTCGTCTCAGTTTGCCGTCAGCGGGCCAGGCTGTCGCGGTTCAGGGCCTGAATCGCCGCGATGATCTGATCCGCCTGACCGCCTGGCAGCTCCAGCTGGGCACTCAGGGCCTGCAGGAAGGCCCGCTCGCTGGTTGCCAGGACCCGGTCGGCATGAACGAGCTGGGCCGCCACCGCCAGGGCCGTGGCGCGCTGTTCCCCATCGAGGGCCGGCACCGCCGCCGCCACGAGGGCCTCGATCCCCCTTGCCCGCAGCTCGCTCAGGAGGGCGTCGAACAGATCCCCCATCTGGCGCTCCGAGAGGTCCGCATAGGGCGTTCGATGCTCGAGCTGGCTGCGCAGGGCATGGGCTTCCTCCTGGCCGAGCGCCCCATCGCAGGCCACGGCCGCCAGGGCGATCGCGGCAAAGGCCTTGCTGGCATCCATGGGCTCAGGGGGGTTGAAGCTCTCCATTGCAGCAAGCCGAGCGGCGATCAACCGGTTTTGCGTCGGGATGTGTGCCAGCGTTGACCCGTTCGCCGCCGGCGTTCCGTGACCGCCCTGCCGAACCCGGCCCGCCTCTGTCTTGGTTCTGGACTGCTCGGCCTGGCGCTGATCGTGCTCAACCAGCTGAGCGCCGACACCCTGTCCCCGGCCCTGGAGCGGGCCGCCATCCTCGCCAGCCTGATGGCCGTGGCCCTGATGCTCGTGGCCGTGCTCTGGAGCCGGGCCGCACCGCTGGCCCCCGCTCGGGTGGAGCTGGCAGGGGAGCAGGGGCTGGAGCTGCAGGCCGGTCTGCCGGACACCCTGGCCGAGGAGCTGGCCTGGGGCAGCCACATGCTGCTGGTGGCCACACCGGCGGCCAGCGTGCTGATCCACTGGCACGGCCAGACGCTGCTGCGCCGTGGGGTGCTCGGCCCAGGGGGCTTCAGGCCCGGCCCCATCTGCGAGAGGGCTTGCGAGACCGGCAAGGCGATCTCGTTGGTGAACCTCCGGCTCTATCCCGGCCGTGGGGAGTTTGCGGGCCTGCCCGAGGGCACGCCTGCCGTGCTGGTGCAACCGATCGGCCCCGGGGGCTGGCTCCTGCTGGGCGGCTGGTCACCCCGCTGTTTCAGCCGCAGCGACGAGCTCTGGGCGGAAGGCTGGTCCCGCCGGCTCAGAAGGTCACTGGAGCCGGCTGGCGAGGTCGATCCGAGGGAGGAGGAACCTTCAGCTGCGACTGCACCCGACCCCCCGGAGTCGTGAAGTCCGCCTGGCCGTCGTGCCCCAGCTTGCCGTTGAGCAGTTCGCTGCGGGTGACCCCCTCGTTGGCGTCCTGGTTGATCTGCACCCCTCCCCGGGCCTCGATCGCCTGGGTCCTCCAGTTCCAGCGGCACGCCCGGGCCCGCAACCGCTCCCCGGGCTGGCGCACGCGGCAGCCCGAGGGGATGGTGACCGTTGTGCTCGCGAGCTGAATGACCAGGGCATCTCCCTCCACCTCGAGCTTGTCGAGGACCCCGTCGAACGGCTCGGACGTGCTGAGCGTCTTGTCCTTCACGTTCCAGCGCAGCCGGCGGGTGTTCAACACCGCTTTGCGGGAGGGGTCGGTGAACCGCACCGGCGCCAGAGCCTCCACCACTTCGTTGCGGGTGTTGCCCTCCAGGCCGGAGGCGGTGAGGGTCTGGACCCGCTTCGTCTGCCCAGCGTCGGATTCCGTTCGCGTTCCCACCACGGGCCCGCCGGCCGTGAGCACCCCCGTGGCCGGAAACCAGTCAGCCCGGCTGACCCGCAGGTCGATGCCCGGCTGCACCAGCCGGGTGGGCCCCCGCAGTTCCACCTTGTCCTGGTCGATCAGAAAGCGGGCCGAACCGGCGCTCAGCCGAGTGCTTCGGTCGGTGATCAGGGGCCGCCGATCGATCTCCATCAGGGCCCGCCCAGGGGTCCAGCGGACCCGATCTCCGCTGATGACCGCCGGCTGGGGTCCCACCAGCTGGATGCGCACCTGACCTTCGAGCTGGATCACCTCGCCGTCGTTGAGCACCGTGCCGCTGGTGGCCTGAATCCGGTAGCGGGGCTTGCCATTGACATGGACCACGCCGCGGGGCTGGCGCACCTTGGCCACCTTCCGCTGCAGGTCGTAGCGGGCCTCAGGACTGGTGAGTTCCCAGGCCGGGCGGCCCTCGCTGTCCTGCTGGCGCAGGTTGAGCGAACGAAACACGAAGGGCTGGGGGTCCTCCGGGGGCGCGGCCGGCCGGGCACAGCCCAGCACCACTCCCAGGGGCAGCGCGAGGGCCAGGGACAGGCCGAGGAGGGAACGGATCGAGCGGTCCACCGAACCCCTCACAGTCCGTTCTCCAGCTCGAGCCGGGCCATGACCGGCTGGGGCTCCGGCAGGGCCGCGGTGGCGCGGAGCCCGCCCCAGCCCAGGCGCTCGAGCCAGTTCCCATCCGGATGCCCGCCCAGGCATTCGGGTTCCCCCAGCTGCAGCAGCATCCTGCCGGAGAGATCCGGCAGCAAGGGAGCGATCAGCAGGGCCACCTGCCGGCTGGCCTCCAGCACGGCGTAGAGATCGTCGGCCACCTGCTCCCGGCCGCCCTCGGACTTGATCCGGCTCCAGGGGGCCTGCTCATTGAGATAGCCGTTGGCGGCGATGGCGAGCTGCAGGGCGGCTTCGGCCGCCTGACGGAAGTCGAGCCGATGCATTCCCTCCAGCACCCGCTCCCGGGCGGTGGCGGCGGCGAGGGCGAGGGGGTGCCCTTCTCCGGCGGCGGATCCGGGGAGGGGAACGGCTCCCCCGAACCAGCGCCGGGCCATCGAAGAGGTGCGGTTCAGCAGGTTGCCGATCGTGTTGGCCAGGTCGTTGTTGACCAGGTCGGTGAAGCGCTGCTGCTGCACGTCGCCATCCTCCCCGAAGGGAATGTCCCGCAACAGATACCAGCGCACCGCATCGGCGCCGCATCGGTCGAGCAGAGCGCCAGGGTCGAGCACGTTGCCCAGCGATTTCCCCATCTTCTGTCCCTCCCGGGTCAGGAAACCGTGGCCGAACACCTGGGCCGGCAGCTCCAGCCCCGCCGAAAGCAGCATGGCGGGCCAGTAGACGGCGTGAAAGCGCAGGATGTCCTTGCCGATCACATGGACCCGGGCCGGCCAGCCCCGCTGGCGGAGCAGGTCGAGGTCGGCCGGGTCACCCGGTTCGAGCAGGCCGGTGAGATAGCCGAGCAGGGCATCGAACCAGACATAAAAGGTGTGGCCGGGATGGCCCGGCACGGGGATTCCCCAGGGCAGGTCCAGCCGGGAGATCGAGAAGTCGCGCAGGCCCCGGGCCACGAAGTTCTCCACCTCCCGGCGTCGGCTCGTCGGGGCGATGAAGCCCTCCCGCGCGATCACCGCCTCGATCGCCCCCTGGTAGCGGGAGAGGCGGAAGAACAGATTCCGTTCGTCACGCCATTCCAGCGGCCGCTGGTGGATCGGGCAGTCCGGTGAGCCGGCCTCCGGGGGATCGTCCTTGTATTCCTCGCAGGCCACGCAGTACCAGCCCCGCTGGCGACCCTCCACCACATCTCCGGAGGCCACCACCCGGGCGTAGAACGCCTCGACGATCTGCCGGTGGCGGGGGTCGGTGGTGCGGATGAAGCCGTCATTGCTGATCTGCCAGCGCCGCCAGAGTTCGCGGTACTGGGTGCTGACCTGGTCGCAGTGGGCCTGGGGGGTGAGGCCGGCCCCCTCGGCGGTGCGCTGGATCTTGAGCCCATGCTCGTCACAGCCGGTGAGAAACACCACCTTCTCCCCGAGCAGGCGCTGGAAGCGGGCCAGGGCATCGCAGGCCAGGGTGGTGTAGGCGCTGCCAAGGTGTGGCCTGTCGTTGACGTAATAGAGCGGAGTGGTGAGCGTGTAGGTCATCGGCGCTGATGAAAGGTCCGCTGCGCCGCCGAAACAGCCCCGCCCCGGCGCCGGATCCTACCCAGTGCCCCCGGCCCGCCCCAGGGAGTCCCCCCGGGCCCTTCGGTTGGGGTGAGGCCCGGTCCGATCGGCCCGAATGGGAAGCTGATCGGCAGCCTTGAGCCGTTGATGGCCCTGATCGAGGATCGCGCCGCCGTGGTGGTCTGGGGTGGGGGCAGCGGCGGGGTGGCGGCGGCGCTGCAGGCGGCCCGGGGTGGGGCCGACACCCTGTTGCTGACCCCCGGCGCCTGGCTGGGGGGGATGGTGAGCGCCGCCGGGGTCTGCGCACCGGATGGCAATGAACTCACTCCCTGGCAGAGCGGCCTCTGGGGAGCCCTGCTGCGGACGCTGCAACGGGAGGAGCCCGAGGGACTCGATCAGAACTGGGTGAGCTGTTTCGGCTGGCGCCCCGCCACGGCCGAGCGGATCCTGCGGCGCTGGGTGAGGGCGGAGCCGCGGCTGCGCTGGTGGAGTGGCTGCCGGCTGCTGGGGGTGCTGCGCAGCGGCAACCGGATCAACGCCCTGGAGCTGGAGGGCCCGGCCGGTCCGGTGCGGCTGGTTCTGGAGCTGGCCATCGACGGCAGTGACCGGGGCGATCTGTTCCCCCTGGCCGCCGTTCCCTGCCGCTACGGCTGGGAACCCAGGGAGAGCTGGGGTGAGCCCAGCGCCCCCACTCTGGAGCAGGTGGAGCGCGATCCCTTCTTTCGTCGCCAGCCCGTCCAGTCCCCCACCTGGGTCACCATGGGTCAGCTGGTGGGGGATCCGCGGCCGGACCCGCCCCCCCCGGCGCCGCCCTTCGAGCGGGCCACGGAGCGCTTTGGCCTCGAGCGCACCCTCACCTACGGCCGTCTGCCCGGCGGCCTGGTGATGCTGAACTGGCCCCTGCATGGCAACGACTGGCACGGGGATCCGGGCCGGGGCTTCCGGGGCGACCCGCACCAGGAGGCCGCCCTCTTCGAGGCGATGCGCGCCCACAGCCAGGCCTTCGCCCGGGCCCTGCAGGAGGCCAGCGGGGGGTGGCTGCAGCCGGCGGGGGTGTTCCCCGGACCGCTGGAGGCGGGCGAGGCCCTCAGCGGCACCAGTCCGCTCGCCCTGATGCCCTACTGGCGGGAGGGCCGGCGCCTGGTGGGAGAGGCCCTGGTGCGGGAGCAGGATCTGCTGCCCCGGGCTCCCCTGCCCCACGACGACGGGGGCCGGCTCACGGCCGTGGCGGTGGGCAACTATGCCAACGATCACCACTACCCCGGTGACGACTGGCCCCTGGCGGCCAAGAGCTGCCGCTGGGGTGGCCGCTGGAGCGGCACCCCCTTCGCCATCCCCTACGGCGCCCTGGTCAGCGCCGGAGTGGAGAACCTGCTGGCGGCCGACAAGTGCTTCAGTTGCAGCCACATGGCCAATGGTGCCACCCGGCTCCAACCGCTGATCCTCAACATCGGCCAGGCCGCCGGGGCGGCGGCGGCGCTCTGCCTGAACCGGGCCATCCCCCCGATCGCCCTGCCGGTGGCCGCCCTGCAGGAGGCCCTGATCGCCGATCCGATCGCCCCCGCCGGCCCGGTGCCCCTCTGGGACACCCCCTGGCACCATCCGGACTGGCGCCAGCGCCAGCGCCGTGCCCTGTGGGACCCAGCCCTGCTGGGAGCGGACGGCACCCTGGAGGGCAGCGCCCCTCCCAGTCCCTGGAGCGCCCCGTCCGAACCCCATGAACGGCGGTTCCGCGGCACTCTGCGCGTCGACGCCAGCGGCGGCTACACCGTCGAGAGCGACGATGGTGCCTGGCCGCTGATCACCCTGGAGCCGGCCCTGCACGGCTGGCTCATGGGCCAGAAGGACGGGGCGCCCCTGGACCTGATCGGCGTGGCCAATCCCTGGGGACCCTGGCTGCGGGCTTCGCGGCTGACCCCTTAGCGGGCTTCAAGCCGCAGCAGGTCGGAGAGGGAATCCACCTGCTGCACCTGCACCATCACGCTGTCCCCCGGTTCACAGGCCTCCGGACAGCGCACGGCCTGGTCCAGGGCCAGGTCCTCCAGATGCACCAGGGCGAGCCGGTCCTGGGGGCGCAGCCAGCGCAGGACCACACCACTCCAGGACCCCTCCCGGTGCTGCTCGAACCAGACCTGCTGCCAGTGGCGCTGGTCCTCGCGGCTGATCTGGATGCCCTCCCGGAGCGGGGGCTCCAGTTCCTCCAGGAGTTCGGCGAGGGCCGGGGCGTCGAGCGGGGCCTCGCCCGCCAGCAGGGCTCCGATCTGCCGCTGCACGATCAGATCCCCGTAGCGGCGGATCGGTGAGGTGGCCTGGACGTAGGCCGGCAGCCCCAGGCTGAAGTGGGGGGATGGGCTGACGCCGCTGACTCCGCGGCTGAGGCACCGCTTCAGGGCCGCGTGGCGCACGGGCCCATCCGGCAGGGCCTCCAGCAGCGCCGCCGGGGGCAGTTCAGCGGCGGGTTGTCCCCGGTAGGGCAGGGCCAGCTCGTGGACTCTGCCGTGCTCGGCCACCACCGCCCCGGTCAGGATCATGGCCTCGGCCACCAGGCCCCGGGCCGGCGAGGGATCCGTGATCTCCACCTGGGCCTCATCTCCGCGGCAGCGGATCCGCCCCTCGCTCTGCTCCATCAGCAGGGCCCCCCGCTGCTCACGCCAGCGGCGGCGGCGCAGGAGAAGGGTGTGCAGCTCGGCCAGATCGGGATCCTGGGGTGGCGCCAGCTCGATCAGGGCATCCCCGTCCTCATAGGTGAGCCGGTAGGTGGGCCGGATCCAGCTGCGCACCAGCTCATGCTCCAGCACCGCTCCGGTGTCGTCGAGTTCGGCGGCCAGGCTCCAGGCGGCGCAGCGCTGTCCCTGGCGCAGGCTGAACGGCCCGGCGGCGAGCAGCCGGGGAAACATCGGCACCACCGAGGCCGCGAGATAGAGGCTGGAAGCCCGGCGCCGGGCTTCCAGATCCAGGGCTGAACCCGGGACCACCAGCCGACCCGGATCGGCGATGTGGACCCAGATCCGGCGGCGGCCCTCCGGCAAGCGCTCGAGGCTGAGCGCGTCATCGATCTCCTCGGTGTCGGCATCGTCGATCGTGCAGCTGCGCAGGCCGGTGAGGTCGCGGCGCTGCCCATCTCCCGGTTGCTCCCGCTCGGCTCCGTCCGCCAGCCGTTCGGCCTCGGCCAGCAGGGCTGGTACGAAGCCCCGTTCCCAGACCGTGCGACGCAGGGAGGGAAGGGCGTGGCGATCCCACTGGCCCAGGTCCACCAGCAGATGGCGCACGGCTCCGGGCTCCGGGGAGCAGTGGGCCAGCTGCAGCGCCCGGCGAAGATCGGGGGGCAGCGGGATCTCCTCCCCCCCCGCCGCCAGGGCCAGCAACAGCTCCAATTGCTCCCGCCGGAGTGGATCCAGGGCCGCTGCCTCGATCGGTTGCCGCCGGCGCAGCAGCTCGGCCCACTCCTGCTGGTGGCGTTCGGCGAGCAGCAGCCGGCGACGATCCCGGCGCAGCTGGTGGAGATCCCGGCTGGAACGGGGATGCAGGCGACCATGACGCCAGCGGAACAGCTGCTGGTCGGGCTGCTGCAGGGCCAGCCAGCAGGCGGCCCGGGCCAGGGGGGTATCCGCTGGCGCCACCAGTTCCATCAGATCCTGGAGACCCAGGTCCGCCTCGGCCTCGGCCAGCTCCAGGAGCAGCAACCAGGCGGCGGCCAGGTCCCGGCGCCGGGGCTGGGCAGCCGCCAGGCTGGCCGGAGACAGGGCCCAGGGGGCCTGCTCCAGCCGGGAGGGGACTCTCTCGCTGGCTGGAAGTTCGGCGAGAAGATCGAGCTGCCGCTGGGGAACCTGCTCGGTGCGTCCCTGGACACCCACCCGCAGCCGGGCCCGGCTGCCGGCCACGCTCTCGACAACGGCCAGTTCAGGCCCTTTCGAGCTGATCAGGCCGACCAGATCCCCCGGGTGCAAGGACGACGCTCCGTGGCAGTGGGATCGGGGCCCTTCAGCCCTCGGGATTCACGAAGGGAAGCAGGGCCACGATCCGGGCGCGCTTGACCGCGTTGGTGAGATCGCGTTGTTGCTTGGCGGTGAGACCGGTGAGGCGCCGGGGAAGAATCTTGCCCCGCTCGGTGATGAATTTCTTGAGCAGATCGACATCTTTGTAGTCGATCGGATCACCGGGCTTGATCGGAGACTGGCGCTTCTTGAAAAAGGAACTGGACATGGCGGACGGCTGGGGACGGACGGAAGAAACGATCTGCGGAGGGCGCCGTCAGTGCGGCAGCCCTCCACCCTCACTTGATCTCCTTGTGGATCGTGCTTTTGTTGCAGTGAGGGCAGAACTTCTTGAGTTCCAGCCGTTCGGTGGTGTTGCGACGGTTTTTCTGGGTGGTGTAACGGGACACCCCGGGGGACCGTTTGGCGGGATTGGACCGGCATTCCGTGCACTCGAGGGTGATCACGAGCCGGACGCCCTTGTTTTTGGCCATGGAAAGGACGTGCGCCGCTGGGGCGTGACTGTCAGCTGATCCGCCACGATACCGCCTCGAGCTCTGACCCCCCATCCTTAGGATCCATGCTCTGAACGCTCCAGGACAATGCGGGTCTCGCTCCAGTGGCTGAAGGAGCTGGTGGCCTGCGACCTGCCCCTGGAGGAACTCGCCGAACGGCTGTCCCTCGCCGGTTTCGAAGTGGAGGCGATCGATGATCTGGCCGGACGCGCCCGGGGGGTGGTGGTGGGTGTGGTGGAGGCCTGCACCCCCCACCCCGACGCGGACCGCCTCAGCGTCTGCCGGGTCCGGGTCGGCGCGGCGGAGAACCGTCCGGGCGAGGGTCCCCCCGGGGACCGCGACGGTCTGCTGCAGATCGTCTGCGGGGCGCCGAATGTGCGGGCGGGCCTGCATGTCCCCGTGGCCCTGGTGGGCGCCCATCTGCCGGCGGTGGATCTCACCATCAAGCCGGCGGAGCTGCGGGGGGTGGCCAGCAGCGGGATGATCTGTTCCCTGAAGGAACTGGGTCTGGCGGAGGCGTCCGAGGGCATCGCGGTTCTCGATGGGCTCTCACCCCAGCCGCCCGCGGCGGGGAGCCCGGTGGGCCCCCTGCTCGGCCTCGACGATCAGGTGCTGGAGCTGGCCATCACCGCCAACCGCCCCGATGGTCTCTCCATGCGCGGCATCGCCCGCGAGGTGGCCGCGCTCACCGGTGCCGCTCTGACCCTGCCACCCCCCGCTCCGCCGATTCCGGCTGAACCGCTCCATCCGGAATCCGCCAGCGCCGCGGCGATGGAGCGGGGGGGGCTGTTCAGCCTCACGGCGCTGGAGGGGGTCACGGTGGCCCCGTCCCCCCTCTGGTTGCAGCGTCGTCTGCAGCGGGCGGGGCTCAGGCCGATCAACAACGTGGTCGACATCACCAACCTGGTGATGCTTGAAACCGGCCAGCCCCTCCATGCTTTCGACCGGGAGCGTCTGGCCGGGCTCCATGGCGGCGGGCCCGACCCGGCCCGCATCGGGCTGCGCCAGGCCCGCGACGGTGAATCCTTCGCCGCCCTCGATGGGTCCTGCCACCGTCTCGACGGGGAAGCCCTGGTGGTCACCTACGCCGATCAGCCGGTCGCGCTGGCCGGCGTGATCGGCGGGGTTGACACCGCCGTGACGGCCGCCAGCACCCACCTGTGGCTGGAGGCGGCGGCGTTCAGCGCGGAAGCGATCCGCCGCAGTGCCCGCAGCGTGGGGGTCCGCAGCGATGCCAGCAGCCGCTTCGAAAAGGGATTGCCGCGCGAGGCCACCCTGCTGGCGGCCGACCGGGCCACCCAGCTCCTCCAGGAGCTGGCGGGTGCGCAGCCGACCAACCGCTGGCTGCACCAGTCCCCGCCTCGGGAGTCGCCGGCTGTCCACCTGCGTCGGGACGCGCTCCACAACCTGCTGGGTCCGGTGCGGATCGATGGGCAGCCCGTTGACCTGCCGGATGGACGCATCGAGGACACCCTTTCGGCCCTCGGCTGCCGGCTCGATCCCGTCGAGGGCGGCTGGGCGGTCACGGTGCCGCCGTCCCGGTCGATGGATCTCCGGCGGGAGGTGGATCTGATCGAGGAGGTGGCACGGCTGGCCGGCTACGACAGCTTCGAGTCCCGCCTGCCAGATCCGATTGTGCCAGGTGGGCTTGATCCGGAGCAGCAGGCGGCCAGGCGCCTGCGCCGGGCCCTCTGTCAGGCCGGCCTTCAGGAAACCTGCGCGTTCTCGCTCGTGCCGGAGCACTCTGCGCTGCCCCTGGATGGGCCGGCGGCACCGGCACGGCTGGCGCTGGCCAATCCGCTGCTGGCCGACTACGGCCACTTGCGTGACACGCTGGTCGATGAGCTGCTGCTGGCGGCCCGCCGCAACCGGCAGGGCGCCGGCTGCGGCTTCTGGGGCTTCGAGATCGGCAACGTCTTTCACGCCGGCACGTCAGGCCCCCGGCAGGAGGCCCAGCTGGCCGGGGTGATCAGCGGTGAGCGCCGCTCCGAGCTCTGGAGCAGTGGAGGCAAACCCCGCACGCCCGACTACTTCGAGGCCCGCGGCGTTCTGCAGCGGGCCCTGCTGAGCTTGGGGCTCCCCTGTGAGGATCGGCCCCTACCCGCCCGTCCCCTGCTCCACCCCGGACGGGCCGCCGACCTGGTGCTGGAAGGGCGCTCCGCCGGCTGGTTCGGCCAGCTCCATCCCGCCGCCGCGGACGGCCTTGATCTGCCGGAGGCCACCTATCTGTTTCAGCTCGATCTAGCCGCCCTGCTCCGGGCCGCCACGCGGAAGAGCCGCTGGCAGCCAGCCTTCCGCTCCTATCCCACGGTGCCGGCCTCCGAACGGGACCTGGCCCTGGTGGTGCCCTCCAGCCTGACCGCGGCCGACCTGCTGGCCGCCATGCGCCAGGCGGGGCGTCCCCTGCTCGAATCCGCCGAACTCATGGATCGATACCAGGGCCCCCAGGTGGAGGCGGGATCGGCCAGCCAGACGTTCCGCCTGCGCTACCGGGATTCCTCCCGCACACTCACCGAAGCCGAGGTCGAAGCAGCCCACGCCGGCATTCTCCGCACCCTGGAGCGGCGCTTCGGGGCCCTGCTGCGGGGGTGAGGCCGCAGGCCCCCGCGGCGGGGCGGACCCGGGGATCCGCTCAGATCCGCTGCAGAACGGCCAGACCCTCCACATGGCTGGTCTGGGGGAAGAAATCCAGGGGCTGCACCCGGGTCAGCCGCAGGGTGCCGGCGGCGGTGAGGCGGGCCAGGTCCCTGGCCAGACTGGCTGGATTGCAGCTCAGGTAGGCGATCCGCTCCGGCGGATCATCGAGCACGGCGTCGCAGACTCCCGCGGGCAGGCCCTTGCGGGGGGGGTCGAGCAGCAGCCCATCGGCGGTCTCGAGGGCGGCGGGAAGGGCGTCCCGCACGTCGACGGCCTCCACCGTCAGCCCGTTCAAGCCGTTGAGGGCGGCGTTGAGGCGGGCCTGCTCGACGCTGGCGGGATGCTGTTCGAGCCCGAGCACCTGGGCTCCGGCTGCGGCCAGCGACAGGGAAAAGGTGCCGATGCCGCAGTAGGCATCGATCAGCCGGCGACCGGCCGCCGGCAGAAGGGCCTCCTCCAGCAGCGGCACCAGACGTTCCGCCTGGGCGGTATGGACCTGGAAAAAGGTGTCCGGACCGATCCGGAGCTCCAGGCCGGCGAACCGTTCCCGCAACCAGGAGCGACCGGCCACGACCGTGGTGCGTGACCCCATCAGAGTGTTGGTGGCCGCCGGCTGGAGGTTGAGGCACACCCCCACCAGTTCCGGCCAGCGCTCCATCCAGATGCCGGCCATCGTCTCCAGGTCGGGCAGCCCATCGTGGCTGCTGATCAGCGTCAGCAGCACCTCGCCGCTGTGGTGCCCGACCCGCAGGGACAGGTGCCGCAGGCCTCCCCCCTCCCGCAGATCCACATCGACGGGCCAGTCGCTTGTCTCCAGGTCCTGTTTCAGCGGGGCGATCAGCCGATCGATGCGCGGATCGAGCACCGGGCAACGACTCATGTTGACGATCCTGTGGCTGCCGCTGCGGTAGAAGCCGGCCCGCAGCACACCATCGGCGGTGCGCTCCAGGGGAATGGTGGTGCGGTTGCGATAGCTCAGGGGGGAGGGGGAGGTCAGGATCGGCTCCACCGCCAGCTCCAGCCCACCGATCCGCCTGAGGGCCTGCTGCACCAGATCCTGTTTCCAGGCCGCCTGCTCCAGGTCCCCCAGGTGCTGGACGGCACACCCACCGCAGCGGGTGGCGAGGATGCAGGGCGGCTGGCGCCGCTCGGGAGCGTCGGAGGCCCGCTCGATCATCTCCGCCACCAGATGGTTGCGGGCCCGGAAGCTCACCCGGGCGCGCACCTCCTCGCCGGGCAGGGCCTGGGGCACGAACACCACCACGGCCCGCCCAGCGTCCCCGTCGGCTTGGTCGGGGACCCCGATCCGTCCAACCCCCTGGCCCTCATGGTTGAGACCGGTGATGCGGAGCTGGAGCTCCGTGCCTGGAGCCGGCAGGGACAATCCGATCAACGGGGAACGACGGCGGTACGGTGGCTTCAGAACCCTAGATGCAAAGGGCCGTTACAGCTCCAGTGCGCCCCATCCCGTCTGGAGCCGCCGTCGATACACTGGCGTTGCGCCTGGTGTCCTCGATGAGCGTCGTTCGGGATCTGATCCTCCAAGCCGATGATCAGTTGCGGTATCCCAGCGGTGGGGAGCTCCGCACGATGGCGGAGTTCCTCTCCGGTGGAGCCCGGAGGGTTCGGGTGGCTCGGGTGCTCACCGAGAATGAAAAGAAGATCGTGGATGAATCGGCCCGCCAGCTGTTCGCCCGCAAGCCCGACTATGTGGCCCAGGGTGGCAACGCCTACGGGCAGAAGCAGCGGGCCCAGTGTCTCCGTGATTTCAGCTGGTACCTGCGGTTGGTCACCTATGGCGTGATGGCCGGCAGCACCGAGAAGATTCAGGAGATCGGCCTGCTGGGTGCCCGGGAGATGTACAACAGCCTGGGCGTGCCGATGGCCGGCATGGTGGAGAGCATGCGGAGTCTCAAGGACGCCTCGCTGGCCCTGCTCAGCACGGAGGACGCCGCCATGACGGCTCCCTATTTTGACTTCCTGATCCAGGGCATGCAGACGCCTGGCTGAGGCGTTGGGGTCACGGATGCAAGTGGACCCGGGCCGCCTTCGCCACGGCCCCCTTATCTCCTAGCGCGCATCTCAGCTGAGACCCAATCCGGGACCCAGGCTTGGTTTCATCGGAGATCCGGGCGACTCCTCTGGTGTTCGGCCCCGGACCGGATGGATCGGAATGCGAACAGTGCGTCAGGACCGCGAGGTACCGGACCTCGATCTTGCCTGTCCAGTCCCCTTCCGGGTCGGCGCAGAAGCCGTCGCGCTCCGTTGAGACGCACAACGGGTCCCATCATCTGTCTCAGATTAGAATGGCGCGACGGCTGTTCGCTGGCGGTGGCCTGGGCGCCCTGGCTGCGGATTGCACCGCCCAGGGCTGGCGGGATGCACCCAGCCAGCCAGTCCGCCCACTGCCTCCATCCGGCCCATCTGGGTCTAGTAATTGGACTGACAGCGAGTCCAGTCCGGGTCCCTTTGGACTGGAGTTGAGCGCTGCTGGGTCCGCCGGCGGGGTGGACGGATGTTGGTGGGATCGAGCTGGATCGGGTCAGCGTACCTGTGTACACCACAGGTACGCTATTCCTGGAGCCCATTCACAGCCTGGCTTCTGAGTGTGGGCGCCGTGATTGGACACAGCGGTGCGCAGACTCTGGACATGGATGTCGCGTCCGGCTGGATCCCGGGAGGCCTCATCCAGGAGCCGATGGGGCGAGATGGGGGACGGGGGCGACCGACCGACCCGACAAAACCCACACAGCCGACAACTGAAATCGACAACCATTCGGGGATTGCCCGGGCCGGGTCCAGGCCAGATGTGCGGTCTGCGAATCTCAGTCGCGACCCTATTCTGGACTGAAATCTGGACCCGACTGGGACGACCGGGAGCGAGGCTCCTCCCGCCCGTTCCAGGAGTTCAGGCTGAGCGGCGATACAGCTCCTTGAGCAGTTGGTAGGCCTCGTTGAGGCGGCGCATGGCGTCGGCGTTGCCGCCGGAATCGGGATGGTGGTTCAGGGCCTGATCCCGATAGGCCTCCCGGATCTGCTCCAGGCTCAGCCGGTGCCCGGCGGTCGTCGGCAGATCCAGCAGCTTGAGGGCCCCCTGGATGGTCATGGTGTGCTCCAGCGCCTGGAAGGAGGCTCCCCGACGGCGCCGCCGGAAGCGGTGCACAAAGCGGCGGATCAGCGTGGGCATGCGCACGCTCAGGGTGCCTCCACTGAATGGATCCTCCAGCAGCCCCGCCGCCACCATGACCCGGTCAAAGCTGGGGGGACCGGCGGGCCACTCCGCCACGAAACCTTCGATCCACTGTTCGAGCAGGGTCCAGGTGAACGGTCGTCCCTCGGCCTGGTCGGATTGGGGCCAGACCTCCTGGCCGAGCCAGAGCATGGCCGCCTCCAGCACCATCTCGCCGGCTTCGGTGCCATACAGGGTCATCCAGTGCTCCCGCACGGTGAGCAGGGCCTGCTCAAGAGCGCCCGTGGCCAGTCCCGGCAGCGGTTCGCTCGTGCCCTGCGGGGTCGGACGCAGACTCTGGCGCAGGCGGGCGGAGGATTGCCGCACGAAGCCGGGCAGGTCGATTCCGCCCGCACCGGTGGGGCGTCGGCTGGCCCTGGCGCGGGGCTCGGGTTCGGCTTCGACCTCCGATTCAGGGTCGGTCTCGAACACCAGGGTGCCCTGCTGGGGGGCTGTCACCAGAACGAGGGCCCCGCGCTCCAGCAGAGGATCCCCCTCCCGTTCCTCCGGATTGTCCCCGTCCGGTTCCCCTTCCGGGGCGCGAAACAGATCCTTGAGCAACTGCTCCAGCAGCGCTCCGCGGCTGCGGTGGCCGAGCTCATCCTTGAGGGCGTCGATCTGGGTCAGCAGATGGACCGGCAGCTCCAACTGGATACGCCGTCGGAGGGGCTTGTCGTGGTCTGCCTGCACGGTGGGCTCAGGGGCCTGGCGGGACTATCGCCCCATCATCTCCCTGAGGAAACGCTGCTGGGCGGCGGCGGCCTGCCGATAGCGATCCAGCAGATCCTGGGTCTGCTGAACGGTGGCCACGCCGGCGGGAGGGGTCGTCACTCCCGCCGGGGACGGGGTGAGGTTGGGATTCCTGTTGAGCAGCGGCAGCGTCAGGGGGGGAAGGGGGGGGAGGAAGGCGGGAACGATCGGGGGCCTGGGCCTGGGCACGGCCTGTCTGGGCGGAGCGACCGGTGGCCGGGCCGCGGGCACCGGCTGGGGTCTGGGGGTGGCCGGGGCCGGATCCGCCGCTCCGGCGGCCACGGCCGGAGGGACCGTTGCGGCGGGCTTGCTCTTGCGGGCAGCCGCCGCGGCCGCCGCGGCGCGGGCGACCTCGATCTGACGCTCCCGCTCCCGCAACAGGGCCAGCTGGGAGGCGGGAACGACGCTCAGAAGATGGCCCGGCGTGGCATCCGCCGGATACACCAGGCTCACCCGCACCCGGTTGTTGACCCCGGGCCTGAGGTTGAGTTGGGTCAGGGCGTGGCTTTCCCCCGAGCGCATGCCCAGGTGCACCTCCCCGTATCCCTCGTCTGTTTCGATGCCGATCGACCCCCGGAAGGCCACGAACTGGCGCCCATTGGGGGTGGGGTGACTGAGCACCAGCTCGTGGGGACCACTGCCCTTGAGGTTGAGATCCACATCGAACCGGACCCCATAGGTGCCCACGTTGTCGAGGGAGGAATCGATCATCCGGCTGGCCAGGGCATTCACCTGGACCTCCCGGGTTCCGAAGGTGTGGCGGTTCGTGCTGGTGAGCGGCACGTGAAGCGGGCTCTGGTTCAGATCGTGGCTGAGGCTCGCCTGGTAGGCGTCGCCGAGGGCCACGCCCCCCACCCGGGAGAAGACCTGACGATTCTGGATCTTCGGGAGCATGGCCAGATAGATCCGTCCCGGCGCCAGCAGACCCTGATCCAGCACCGCCAGCAGATCGGCGTTGCTGCGGGGGTCTTCCGCCGCCACCACCGCCATCTGGAAGGGACCGTCGCTCCGGCCCTTGATCAGGCCATTGGCGATGCCCCGCGCCGGCAGTTTCGTATGAAACAGAACGGAGCGGCTGTAGGGAGGAATGGTGAAGGTGTCGGGCAGGCGCCCGTCAAGCTGGCGGCGCAGCATGATCACGGCGGTGGCATCTCCGGGTCCGGTGTTCCAGGGCCTCGGTCCCAGGGGTTTGACCCCCATCAGGTGGTTGGCGAGATAGGGGGCTTCGAAACTGTTGCGGACAGCGCCCTGCTCGAGCTCAAGGGTGACCGGCCGTGGCCCCGGATTGATCACGATGGTGGCCAGGGTCAGCTGGCCGCGCACCAACCCGTAACCCAGCCGGGTGGCGTCTTCGGGGTAGTACTTGTGGTGCATGTGCAGACCGAACTCACCGTCGAAGGTGAAGGCGGCATTGGGAAGGGACTGGCCCGTTTCCCTGGCGATGGCGCTGCCGGGGGCTGTGTTCACCAGAATTCCCGGCCCGAACACTTCCTCCGGTTGGTTGGAATGGAGCACCGGCACGGTGTTGAAGACACCCTGGAGGGGTCTCGCCGACTGTCCCGCCATCAGCGGCACGTAGGCCCAGGCGGCCGGAGCATCCAGAGCAGCGGCACCCAGCACGGTCAGCACGATCATTTGCGTGAGACCAATGGGACCGACTGTTCTCACGCTGATTCTCGGCAAGGGCTTCTGGGGAACGGCTGCGAGTCCCGTTCAGGACTCACTGAGGCAGGATCCCTTGGCTGGCAAGGGGTTTTGCGGACCTGCCCGGGGTTGCCCACGGGGTGGGAGCGGCATCGCATCCGTGGCGGGAAGCCCGCTAGAACCGATGGGCCTCCTCCCATTTTCCCATGTTTCCGTCCTTCCCCTGTTGCAGCGCCGGGGCTTGCGATCCCGCAACCAGCCGTCGCCACCATCAGGAGCGGAAGCTTCGCATGCTGACCTTCTGGAGAGATGGCGTGGAGCGGCAGCTGGCCGCGCTGAACGCGGCAATCAGCACTCTGGAGCAGCAGATGGCCCGCGATGAGGTCCCGTCTCAGGGATGAGACCCGCGGGGGGATCAGCCTGGAGGCGGCAACGCAGCTGGGACAGGCCGCGGGCCAGCAGCCGGTGGACCGTCATGGGGCTGAGCTGCATCAGCCGGGCCGTGTCCCGCAGGCTGCGACCGGCCAGGACCACCTCCCTCACGACGGTCTGCTGACGCCGGTCGAGGTTCTCCAGCAACGCGAGGGCTCGGCCGTCTGGGGCCGGCTCCTCCTCAAGCTCCTCCGACGCGACATGCTCCTCCATTGTGATGTCGAAGGGAACGACCCGTCCGATCTGGCGCAACTGCTCGAAGCGCCGCCACTGCTCCGGACTCAGGCCGAGCAGCCGTCCAAGCTCTCCCTCGGCGACGGGCCCGGGCTGGGGGATCCTGCCGCTGCGCTGCAGGCGCCGCAGCTGCTGCTCGAGTTCCTGGTGACGGCGGGGCAGCCGGATCGTGGGCGCCTGATCCCGGAGGTAGTGCAGGATCGCCCCACGGATGTGGTGCCGGGCAAAGGCCGGAAACGGGGTGCCCTCCTTGCTGTTGAACAGCTCCGCGGCCCGGATCAGACCCAGCAGCCCCACCTGGTGCAGGTCGTCGCTGCCTTCACGGCAGAGGGCGGCGTAGTGCAGCGCGATGGGTCGGACCAGCTCCCGGTAGCGGTCCACCCGCTCGTTGCGCTGACGCAGTCGGCGACTGGGCCGCGGACGGCGGGCCGGGGGGGCGGTGGTGCAGGACGCCAGGCTCATGGGGGCGATGGAGAAGTGGATGGAAAGGGGGATGGAGTGGACGATCACTGGCGACCGTCCGGTGGGCGGCGAGTGCCGGAGACAGCCGCCGCTTCTTTCCAGAAAGGGACCACCGGTGGGGCACCCGCAACCGTGCTTTCACGGAATTCAGCGGCGGAGGCTCACTCAGGGCTGGTCGGGTCCGCTTCCGCTGCCGTCAGGAACCGCGACGGCCGCCAGCAGGTCCCAGGGACCATGGCGCTCGAACCAGTCCAGGTCGGCCCGATCGGTGAGCAACAGGTATCCGGCGAAACCGAGGGCGTTGACACTGAAGCCGGCCCTGTGCTCCCGATGGCGCCGTACGGTCAGGAACCAGTCATCGCAGAAGAGCAGGTTGTAGGGGTGGCAGGGCCGGCCACGTTGCTCCCGGCAACCCAGGCCCAGCTCCCGGGCGTGGCGTCGATAGAGGGCGTCCAGCTCGCCTGGGCCCAGGCCGGGGTCGCGCCGACTGAGCCGGTAGGCCCAGGGCCAGCGCGGGGTGGCGCCCTCCAACTGGGCGGCCAGGCGGCTCGCCAGCGGACAGGGGGGCTCACCGGTGTGGCGGGGCAGGAGCTGGAGATGGCGATGGGGCTGGCTGGCGCCGGCTTCGGCGCAGCTGTTGAAGAACCAGAGGCCACCGGTATCGGCGTTCACCTGCTCCACGGCCCGCCAGTCGGCGGGCTCCAGCCAACCGTTCTGGGGTGCCCAGCCCTGGGTGAGCAGCAGCAGATGACCCCTCTGGACCGGATACTTGTTGAGCAGCACCAGATGGCTTGTCCCCAGCCGCTCCACCTCCAGCTCCCGGTCCCAGGGCAGAAATGGATTGGGTCTCGGGCCTCCGGCTCTCAGATGTTTCGGGGTGGCGGTGAGCAGCCGGCGCAGTTCAAACGGTTCCCAGCCGGCGGGCGGGATCCGCTCAGTCCTCAGGGGAATCAGGGCACCCTGGCGGCGGGCCTCAACCGTGCGCTCCAGGCCTCGGCGCCAGAGCCGTTCAGCCCGCACCACCAATCTGCAATCGCGCCAGGGAGGCGCCTGGATAGTAGTGGCCCAGGATCTGGTTGTAGCGAAGGCCGCGGCTGGCCATCTCCTGGGCCCCCTCCTGGCTCATGCTCGCTCCCAGGTGGCCATGGGCTTCCAGGGTGATCTGGCTGTTGGCCGCGTAGAGGCTCTCGACGATGCCGCCCTGGTAGCTGAGGATCAGACCGGACGTGCGCGCCGTGGCCGCCGTGGTGCGCTCGGTCACGGAGGCGAGTCCCCGGTAGGCCTGCCAGCGCGTGGTGTCGCCCAGGTGCCAGTGGCGGCTGGCGGGGCGGGCCAGGTGGGCCAGGGCGTAGGAGCGGGCCGCCACCGCCTGGGCCTTGAGCGCTTCCAGCGACCAGGAACTGGGCATCTCGGCACCGACCACCGAGGCGATGTAGCGCTCCAGATCCAGATGGTTGACCACGGTGAGACTGGTGCCCTCACGGATCAGGCGCAACCGTCCGGGGTAGGCCTCCCCGTTCACCATCAGGGCCTCACCCGCCCCGGTGTCCAGCCAGAGCTCCGGCATGGCGACGCGGCCCAGATTCACCGGAGTGCGGGCCGCCCCCTGCAGCAGGATCCGCCCATCACCGCTGCGCAGCGTCCAGGAACCCGTGGCGGAGAGTTCCGGGGTGCCGGCATGGCGCAGCAGCGCAACCCTGGCCTCAAGGGGAACCGGCCGGCCGGCCGCCGGCTCGGCCAGGGCGAGTTCCTCTCCTCCCCCACCCGGAAGGGTGGGGGCCGCCGGCGCCGCGCGTCGGGCCTGCAGGGACGCCAGCCGCGCTGCCTCGGCCCGCTGATCGGGATCGTCGGCCAGGGTGGCGGGCAGCAGAGCATCCAGCACCCGGGCATCGAGGCTGGAGGCCGCCGGAGTGAGGGACCGCTGGGCCAGGAACCCCAGACCGATCGCCACCACACTGAGCGGTGCCCCGATCAGGAGCGCGTTCAGCCGCTGGCGGCCAGGCAGCGGCACCACTCCGCGGAGCTGCCATCGCCGGACCCAGCACTCAAGTGGCCATCCCACAGCAGTTGCCCTGAACCTGACAGCCGGATCATGCCGGAAAGCAGCCGTTCGCACAGCATGCCACCGCTCTTTGCTGAAGGCTGCCAGCCCACCACCGACTCCCGGCCGAGCCGCGTGCACCACCAGGGGGCCACCAGGGCATGGGCGGACCCCGTCACCGGATCCTCCTCGATGCCCAGTCCGGGGGCGAAGAAGCGAAGGCCGTAATCGGCCGGCTTCCCCTGCACGGCGGGCCAGGCAGCCCGGCCGGCGCTCTGCATGAGCACCAGCCCCTGGCGCAGATCTCCCTCCAGGGACCGGGCCAGGCCGGGGCCATCGAGGCCCCCCAGGTCGTCGTCCTCACTCAGCCGGGCCACCCAGTAGCCCAGCCCCGACGACCAGCTCTCCAGGGGCCGTGCTCCGAGCAGGGCCCCCAGGTCCTGGGGCAGGGGCTGGGGACGCAGGTCCGAGCCGGGCAGCACGATGGAGGCCCGATCCGGCTCGAGGCCCTCCAGCTTCACCGGCAACCGTCCGCTGCGGCTCCGCAGGCGGGTGGTGCTTCCAGCCTCCAGCCGGCTCCAGTGACCCAGGGCCAGCGTGGCGGCGATGGTGGCATGGCCGCAGAGGGAGACTTCGCAGGTGGGCGTGAACCAGCGGAGGGCCCATCCCCCGTCCGGGGCTGTGGGGTCGAGGCGCTCCATCGGCAGCAGGAACGCGGTTTCCGACTGCCTGAGCTGGGAGGCGACCCCCTGCATCCAGGTGGGTGCGGCGGGCTGATCCAGGAGCACCACCGCTGCACCGTTGCCCTGCAGGGGTGAGTCGGTGAAGGCGCTGATCAGCGCCGCCGGCCGCCTCATCCCACCTCCGATCGCAGGGTTCGCTCCATCAACACCTTCACGGCCAGCTGGGGGGAACTCTCGCCTTCGATCATGGCCACCACCTGCTCGCAGATCGGTGGGGTCCAGCCGCTGCGGCGAGCCAGGGCCAGGGCCGCCGCCGCGGTCGAGGCCCCCTCCACCGTGGCTCCGATGCGGGCGATCGCCTGGGGGGCTGTCAGTCCTTCGGCCAGCAGCAGTCCGAACCGGAAGTTGCGGCTGAGGTGGCTGTTGGCGGTGGCCAGCAGATCCCCCAGGCCGGCCAGACCATAGAGGGTGTCGGGGTCGCCGCCGAGGTCATGGCCGAGGCGACCCATCTCCGCCAGGCCTCGGGTGAGCAGGGACGCCCTGGCATTGGTGCCGAGCCCCAGCCCGTCACAGACCCCGGCCGCCACGGCCATCACATTCTTGAGGGCACCGGCGATCTCGGTGCCGAGCGGATCCTGGTTGGTGTAGAGGCGGAAGGTGTCTCCGCTGAGGTCCTGCTGCAGCCGCTCGGCCAGTTCGGTGTGCACCGACCCCAGCACGCTGGCGGCCGGCAGACCCTGCTCCAGTTCGGTGGCCAGGTTGGGACCGCTCAGGACCACCGTGGCCAGGCCCTCGATGGCGTTCTGCCAGAGCTGGGAGGCCGTGAAGAGCTGCTCCGGATCGATGCCCTTGGTGGCACTCAGCAGCGGCAGTCCGGCGGGCCAGTGGGGGCTCAGGGTCCGGGAGAGTTCCGGGACGCCGGACATCGCCACCGCGCAGACGATCAGATCCTGCCCGGGCAGGAGGGTTTCGGCGGGAGCGCCCTGCCGCCGCGACCAGGTGGAAATCCGATGGCCGCTCGATCGGAACAGACTGGCGAGGGTGCGGCCCCACGCTCCCTGACCCAGGATCCCGATCCGCCGTGCCATGCGGCCATCATGCGCCATCCGGCCCCTCCCGACCGGCCTCCGGGCCTCTCCCGCTGGCAGGGGGATGCGCTGGTGGTGGGCTGCGGCGGCCTCGGCCGGTCCCTGGTCGCCGCTCTGGCGCGGCGTGCCCCGGGTCTCCGCCTCTGGGGCAGCAACCGGTCCGGCCCCACCCCCCCGCCCCTCGATCCCCGGAGGCACCTGACCCTGGATCTCGAGGACGACGCCAGCCTGGATGCTGCCCGGGAGCGGCTCCGCCGCGAGGGCGTCGCCCTGAGGCTGGTGATCAATTGCGCCGGCCTGCTGCATGCTGGCGAGCTCCAGCCGGAGAAACGGCTCAGCCAGGTCCGGCGGGCCGCCCTGGAGCGGCTGTTCAGCGTCAATGCCCATGGCCCCGTGCTGCTGGCCCAGGGGATGGAACCCCTGTTCGTGCGCGATCGTCCCGTTCAGTTCGCCAGCCTCTCGGCCCGGGTGGGAAGCATTGGAGACAACGCCCTGGGGGGCTGGTACGGGTACCGAGCCGCCAAGGCCGCCCAGAACCAGTTGCTCCGTTGCCTGGCCCTGGAGTGGCGCCGTCGCTTGCCGCTGGCCTGCGTCACCCTGCTCCATCCCGGCACCACCGCCACCGCGCTTTCGGCTCCGTTTCGCGCCTCCGTGCCCCCCGAGCGCCTGTTCTCCCCCGAACAGGCCGCCGAGCAGCTCCTGGATGTGCTGGAGCACCGGGGGCCTGAGCAAAGTGGCCGCTTCCTGGCCTGGGATGGCTCCGAGATTCCCTGGTGAGTCCGGCCTGGCGGCTCAGGCGGCGGCCGCGCGGAGAATCTCGAGGGGGATCAGATCGAGGCTGGAGGCCTCGGTGGCCTCCAGGCGCACAGGCGGTGCCACGCCGTCTTCGTAGGCCTCGAGCCAGCGGGCGGCACAGACGCACCAGTGGTCGCCCGGTTTGAGCCCCGGGAAGCCGTAGACGGGCATCGGTGTGGAGAGATCGTTGCCCTGGGAGCGGGAGTAGCTCAGGAACAGCTCCGTGATCACGCAGCACACGGTGTGTCGACCCAGATCGCTGGGGTCGGTGCCGCAGCTCCCATCGCGGTACCAGCCGGTCATCGGATCGCAACCGCAGACCACGAGCGGTTCCCCCAGCACATTACGAGCCGTTCCGCTGGCCGGGGTCCGGAGCTCTTCCACGGGTCGTTCGCTCATTTCCCTGGTGAGTCTGCCCAGTGAGGGGCACGAAAGGCACCCAGAAGGTTGACGGATTCGGGGGGGCAGGCGTTAAAGGTCATTGTGCGGTGGTGCCCCAGGCCCACCGCCCGCAGCCCTTCCGACCTTCCGACACCCTTACATGCGCTGGGATTTCACCGAAGATGCTGCCTTCATGGCCCTGTTGGATGCCTTCAGGGAAAGCGGTGAAAGCTCCGCCATGGAATTCCTCGCCCATGGCGAAGGGGCCTTCCATTTCCAGGAACTCAGTCAGAATGCCGCCGGTGAGGGGATCGACCTGAGCGATTCCACCGATCTGGAGGCCTTCCAGCAGCGGGTGATCGACACGATGGAAGAGCTCTGAGCCCGGCCTCAGCCGTAGAAAAAGGCGATCTCCTTCGGCTTGAGACCCTCCCAGCCCGCTGAGCGCAGGCGGGCGTCAAGGCTGTCCTGATCGAAATGCTTGGCGCCGGTCTTGACGATCCGGTTGCGCATCGACTTGGTGACACCGCTGCGGGCCCGCTGGGCCTCCAGTGCCATCACCTCCCTGTAGAGGCTGAGCATTTCGGGGGGGATGGGGCTTCCGTCGAGATCAATCCCCGCGGCGATTGCCGCATCGACACCCTCGGGACCGGCGATGACCATGGGGGGAGAGCGGAGGATCGCCCCAGCCTGGCATCGAGGGCGGCGGCCGGCCGGGCTCAGGCGCTGAAGTAACGGGCCTGGCTGTGGAGCGCCACCAGGGCGGTGGTGCTCTGCTCGGGTTCGAGCTGATCGCTCTCGTCCATCGTCAGGCCGATGCGCCCGGCGCCGAGCCAGTCGAGCTGTTGACGGGAATCCCCCACGTTGGGACAGGCCGGGTAGCCGAAGGAATAGCGGCTGCCGCGGTAGCGCTGGGCCAGCACCTCCCGCAGCGTGGTGGGTTCCTGGTCACCGAACCCCAGCTCCCGGCGGATGCGGGCATGGGTCCATTCCGCCAGGGCCTCGGCCATCTGCACGCCGAGGCCGTGGAAGTAGAGATAATCGGTGTAGCGATCGGCCGCGAACAGCTCCCGGGCGAAGGCGGTGGCGGTCTCCCCCATGGTCACCGCCTGCATGGGCAGCACGTCGCTGGGCCCTCCGTTGACACAGTCGCGGTAGAAGTCGGCGATGCAGTAGCGGTTACCGCTCCGCTGGCGCGGCAGGGCGAAGCGGCCCAGCTCCCGCTCCCCCTGATCCGGATCGAACACCACCAGGGTGTTCCCCATGCGGCCGCAGGGGAAGTAGCCATAGGCCACCCGGGGGGTGAGCAGACACTCCTGGCGGCAGCGCTCGATCCAGTGGCCCAGCACCGGCTCGGCCTTGCTGGCCAGCAGGGCCGCATACTCCTCCCGGCTCTGCCGCTGCCCCTTGCGCAGTTGCCACTGGCCGGCGAAGAGGGCCTGGCGATCGAGGTAGGCGAACACCGCATCGAGCGGGATCTCGCTCTCCAGCAGCACCCGGGAGCCGAGGAAGGGCGCCGCGAGGGCCGGTTCCTCGGGCACGGCGTCGGAGCGGTGGTCCCCGTCCCCGGGGCCGGCCAGCTCCAGGCGGGCTGGGGCGGCGGCGGTGACGCGTTCGTTGGCGGCGGGGGGGATCGGCTCGAGGCCCAGGCCCGCCGGAACGGCCCCGAGAAACCCCTGTGCGTCGTCCCATTCCCCGGCCCTGCGGGCCTCCACCAGGGCATCCATGAAGCGGAGATCAGCAAAGGCATCCCGGCCATAGATCACTTGACCCCGGTAGACGGCCCGACAATCCGACTGGACGAATCGGGGGGTGAGGGCGGCGCCGCCGAGGATCACCGGCACGCTGATTCCCGCCTCATTGAAGGCCTGCAGATTGTCCTTCATGAAGGCGGTGGACTTGACCAGCAGACCACTCATGGCGATGCAGTGCGCTTGATGCTTCCGCTGGGCTTCGATGATCGCATCAACGCCTTGTTTAATGCCCAGATTGATGACTCGATAGCCATTGTTGGTGAGGATGATGTCCACCAGATTCTTTCCGATATCGTGGACGTCACCTTTCACCGTGGCGATCAGAAAGGTGGCCTTGGCGCTGCTCTCCCCTTCCACTTTCTCCATATGCGGCTCAAGGAAGGCCACAGCAGCTTTCATCGTTTCTGCGCTCTGCAGCACAAAGGGAAGCTGCATCTGGCCGGAGCCGAATAGCTCACCCACCACCTTCATGCCATCGAGAAGAAACGTGTTGATGATCTGCAGGGGTGGATAGGCTTCCATCGCCTGCTGCAGTGCGGGCTCCAGTCCGATGCGTTCTCCATCGATGATGTGCTGCTTCAGCCTTTCCTCCACCGGCAGATCGGCAAGGCTGGGTCCAGATTCGCGGGCCTCCCTGGCACTGACTCCCTCGAACAGGGTGGTGAGCACTGTGAGGGGGTCATAGGTGCAGATTGCGCCCTGCTCCCCAGAGGCAAAACGACGGTTGTCCTGGATCAGGTCGTGGCAGATCTGCTGATGCTCGGCACTGATCTTCACCAGGGGCAGAATCTTGGCCGGAGAGACGATGGCGGCATCCATGCCGGCGCTGCAACATTCATGCAGGAAGACGGAATTGAGCACGATCCGAGCCGCCGGCGACAACCCGAAGCTGACGTTGCTCACTCCCAGCAGCACATGCACACCAGGGAGATCTCCACGGATCCTGGCGATCGCCTCGATCGTGGCGGCCGCGTTTCTGCGATCCTCTTCGATGCCGGTCGAGATGGGCAGGGCGAGCGGGTCATAGAAGAGTTCGCGGGCCGGAATGCCGAACTCGATCGCGTCGCGATAGGCTCTCTGGGCGATGGCGAACTTCCGTTCCGCTGTCCGCGCCATGCCCTCCTCGTCGATCGTGCCGATCACCACCCCGGCGCCGTAGCGACGGGCCAGGTCGAGCACCTTGAAGAAGCGCTCATCTCCGTCTTCGTAATTAGTGGAGTTGAGGATGCACTTGCCCCCGGCCACCTTGAGGCCCGCTTCCATCTTCTGCCACTCGGTTGAATCGAGCATCAGCGGCAGGTTCACGTTGGTCACCAGCCGGCTGACCAGATCGTGCATGTCACGCTCGCCGTCGCGACCCACGTAATCCACGTTGACGTCAAGCACGTGGGCGTTCTCCTTCAGCTGGGAGCGGGCCACGGCCACCAGCCCGTCCCAGTCCTCGGCGTTGAGAAGATCCCGCACCTTCTTCGAACCGCTGGCATTCAGCCGTTCCCCGATGATCAGAAAGGAGTTGTCCTGGTGGTAGGGGGTGATCCCGTAGATCGAGGCGGCCGCCGGCTCGCACTGCAGTTCGGGCCGACTCAGCCCCTGCTCCGGCCGTCGCACGGGCCGCGGGCTCGGCCGCAGATCCCTGGCCAGATCAGCCAGGGCGCCGATGTGCTCGGGAGTGGTGCCACAGCAGCCGCCAATCACCTGCACCCCCAGATCCTCGACGAAATGCAGCAGCTGCATGCGCAGCTCCAGGGGCGTGAGCCGGTAGTGGGCCACCCCGCCCACGTTCTCGGGCAGGCCGGCGTTGGGGATGCAGCTCACCACAAAGGGGCTGTGGGCACTCAGATACCGGATGTGCTCCTTCATCTGCTCCGGGCCGGTGGCGCAGTTGAGGCCGAGCACATCGATCGGGAAGGGCTCCAGGATCGAGACCACCGCGGCGATGTCGGAGCCGACCAGCATCGTCCCGGTGGTTTCCATCGTGACCGAGACCATCAGGGGCCGTCGCTCTCCGGCGGCCTCGAAGGCCTCCTCAAGCCCCTGCAGCGCTGCCTTGATCTGCAGCACGTCCTGGCAGGTCTCAACGATGAACAGATCCACGTCGCCGGCCAGCAGCCCGGCCGCCTGCTCGCGGAAGGAGGCCTTCATCGTGTCGAAGTCGATGTGGCCGAGGGTCGGGAGCTTGGTGGTGGGTCCCATGGAACCGGCCACGAACCGGGGATGCTCCGGGGTGCTGTAGTGATCCGCCAGGGCCCGGGCCAGCTGGGCCGCCCGTTGGTTCAGGCTGAAGGCCTGGGCTTCCAGTCCGTATTCGGCCAGCACGATCGAAGCGGCACCGAAGGTGTCGGTCTCGATCACATCGCAGCCGGCCTCGAGGAACTGACGGTGCACGGCCTCAACCGCATCCGGCCGGGTGATCACCAGGTTCTCGTTGCAGCCCTCCAGGGCCGCACCGCCGAAATCCTCGGCGCTGAGATCCATCTGCTGCAGAGAGGTTCCGGTGGCGCCATCGAAGACCAGCACCGGCCGCTCGGGGGAATGGAGCCGCTCGAGGAACCCCACCCGAGCGTCGGCTGCCGTCGCCTCCGCGGCGTCGTCCCTCGCCACGCCCCCTTCCACAGCTGCTCTCATCGCACCTCCTGAATGGGGATCAGTCTAGAAATCGCCCTTCGGGGGCTCCGTCCGGGCCCAGACGGAGTCGGCCCGGTCGGCTCAATCGTCGAGGCGAATGCGGCTGATCCAGTGGGCGTGGCTGTCGTCGCGCCCTTCGGTGATCGCCGTGAGACGATCCCGCAACCGCTCCATCACGGGCCGCTCGCTGGGCAGATCGGTGGTTTCCACCCGCCGCACCGGAGTGACCCGGGCCGCCGTGCCGCTGAGGAAGACCTCATCGGCCACGAACAGCTCGGTCTTGTCCACGGCCCGCTCCAGCACCGGGATGTCCAGATCCCGGGCCAGCTCCATCAGGCTGGCCCGGGTGATCCCTTCCAGGATGTCCTGATCGACACCGGGGGTGATCAGCACCCCATCCCGCACGAGGAACAGGTTCATGCCGCTGGCTTCGCTGACCTTGCCGCGGCTGTTCAGCAGAAGGGCCTCATCGAAACCGCTCTTGACGGCTTCGGTCTTGGCCAGGGAACTGGTGATGTAGGCACCGCTGATCTTGCCCCGCAGCGGCAGGGAGCGGTCCTCCTGGCGGCACCAGCTGCTGATGCGGCAGCTGACTCCATCGGGGGAGAGGTAATCGCCCAGCTCGATCCCATAAATCAGGAAATCCGTCTCGATGTCGTGCAGACGGGGAGCGATGCCCAGATCACTGGTGTAGACGAACGGACGCAGGTAGATCGGGGTGGTGGGCCGGTTCGCCTTCAGGAAGGCCCGGATGGCGCTGAGGATGGTGGCCTCCGGCAACTCGGCCAGCAGCAACCGGGCGCTCTGGCTGAGCCGCCTGGCGTGACGATCCGCCCGGAACAGGAGCATCTCCCCGGGATCGGCGGGGTTCGGCAGGGCCCGCATCCCCCCGAACGCCCCGGTGCCGTAGTGCAACGCGTGGGTGGCCACCGAGAGAGTGGCCTCCGCGAAGGGCACGCAGCGGCCTCCGAACCAGGCGTACGGGAGAAACTTCTGCATGCTCAACGGCGTCGGGAGAGGGCGGTGCTGGCGGCGCCGGGAGTTGCGCTGGCCCCGATCTTCTCACCGTCGGGGTCCAGGATGGGCCGATGCATCGGCTTGCGGCAGTTCCGGGCGCCGGCGGGGATCGGGGGGATCCCTGCTACGTGGAGCAGGAGGAGGCTCCCGTCCTCGTGCTCAGCTCGGCCGACACCGACCTGGCGACCCTCTCGGCCCTGCTGGCCGCCGAGCCCGATCTGCTGGGCGTACCGGCCCGTGGGCTGAACCTGTCCGCCCTCGAGCATCCGGCCGTGCTCGATCACTACCTGGCCCACAGCGTCAGCCGGGCCAGGCTGGTGCTGGTGCGGCTTCTGGGGGGGCGTGGGCACTGGAGCTATGGCTTTGAGCAGCTGGAGCGCTGGGCCCAAGGGAGTGGGCGGCAGCTGATCGTGGCGGCCGGCACCGCCGGGGAGGAGTGGGCGCTGGCCGAGCTGAGCTCGGTGCAACCGGCCCTGGCGGTGGCGATCGCCCGCTGTCTGCGGGAGGGGGGCCAGAGCAACCTGCGGCAGGTGCTGCTGGTGCTGAAGGAGCTGCTGGAGGGCCGCAGCCCCGGGCTCCCCCGGGCGGAACCCCTGCCCGATCCGGCCCCCCACGACTGGCGGACCGAGCCCGGCCCACGGGTGGGGGTGGTGCTGTACCGGGCTCTGTTGCAGGCCGGTGACACCGAGCTCGCTACCGCCACCCTCCGCGCCCTGCGGCAGCAGGGTCTCTGCCCGAGGGCACTCTGGGTGAGTGGCCTGCGGGAGCAGGGGGTGCAGCGGGGGGTGGCCGATCTGCTGGGCCGTGAGGGCGTGGCTGCGGTGCTCTGCACCACCTCCTTCGCCTCGGTGCAGTTCGAGGAGGCCGGCCTGGGGGCTCCCCTCTGGCAGGCCCTGAACGTGCCCGTGCTGCAGCTGCTCTGCAGCGGCTCCAGCCGCGACCGCTGGCAGACCAGCAGCATCGGTCTGGGACCGCTCGACCTCAGCCTGCAGGTGGCTCTTCCCGAGCTGGACGGTCGGATCACCACCCGGGTGGGGGCCTTCAAAGAGATGCAGGGGGCGGATGAGCGCCTCGCCACCGCGCTCCACCACCACCGGCCCGATCCCGAACGGCTGGCCTGGATCGCCCGCCTGACGCGGGCCTGGGTGGAGCTGCGCCAGACACCGCCCCAGCGGCGACGGATCGCCCTGATCCTCGCCAACTACCCCACCCGCAACAGTCGGGTGGCCAACGGCGTGGGCCTCGACACCCCGGCCAGCACCGCCGCGATGCTCAACTGGCTGGCCGAGGCTGGCTACGACCTCCCCCAGGAGCGCCCCCGGGACGGTCAGGCGCTCATCCGGCATCTGCTGGAGGGCCGCAGCAACGATCCCGAGAGCGGCCATCGCCCCCCCCTGGCCCATCTGCCCCTGGAGGCCTATCAGGTGTGGTATGAGGCCCTGCCCGAGGCCGGTCGAGCACTCCTGGAGGCCCGCTGGGGTCCACCGGCCGGCGATGCCGGGCTGGAGACCACCCCAGCCGGTCCGGCGTTCCCGATCCGGGGCCTGCGTTTCGGCGCGGTGCTGGTGCTGATCCAGCCGGAACGTGGCTATGACCGTGATCCCAGCCTCACCTACCACAGTCCCGACCTTCCCCCCACCCATGCCTATCTGGCCCAGTACCTCTGGCTGCGCACGGAGGCGGCGAGTCAGCTGGTGGTTCATGTCGGCAAGCACGGCAATCTGGAATGGCTGCCCGGCAAGGGGCTGGGGCTCTCGGAGCAGTGCTTTCCCGAGTGGGCGCTCGGGCCGATGCCTCACCTCTATCCGTTCATCGTCAACGATCCGGGGGAAGGCTCCCAGGCGAAACGCCGCTCCCAGGCCGTGATCCTCGATCACCTCACCCCTCCCCTGGGGCGCGCCGGCCTGCATGGAGCCCAGCAGGAACTGGAAGCCCTGCTCGACGAGTACTGGGAGGCCCGCCAGCTGGGCAGCCAGCGGGTGGCCCCCCTGCGCGAACGGCTGGCCGAACGGCTCTCGGCCATGGAGCTGCCGGGGGAGACAGGGGGGGCGGGAGCGGATCTCGACAGCCGCCTCGAGGCCGCCGACGGCTACCTCTGCGAACTCAAGGAGGCCCAGATCCGCACCGGCCTGCACAGCTTCGGCTCCCTGCCCACCGGCGATGCCCTGCTGGAACTGCTGCTCTGCCTGGCGCGCCCCCCCCTGCCCGACGGTCCCGGCCTGACCCAGGCCCTGGCCCAGGATCTGGGCCTTCGGCTCGATCCCTGGTCCGATCCCGAGGAGGCGGCCCTCGACCCGGCCGATCAAGCGATCCTGCAGCGCGCCTTCCCCAGGGCCCAGGGTGGCCTGCGCCGGATCGGAGACGGGGTGGCGCTCCTGGAGGAGCAGGCGTTGGCGCTGCTGCCCCCCCTGCTGGTGGAGGAAGCGGCGGGAGTGGTCCCGGGGCTGGGAGCGGTGGGCACGGCCGTGATCGAGCGCATTCGCCGGGAGCTCCTGCCGCGGCTGCTGGCCTGTGGTGAGGCCGAACGCCAGTCGTTTCTGGCGGGGGTGGGGGGGGAGAGGATCGCCGCCGGGCCCTCCGGTGCCCCCACCCGGGGCCGTCCCGATCTGCTGCCCACCGGTCGCAACTTTTACAGCGTCGATCTGCGTGGCCTTCCCACCGAAGCCGCCTGGGACCTGGGGCGACGCAGCGCCGAACTGCTGCTGGAGCTCTATGGCCTCGATGAGGGGGAGGACCTGCGCCATCTGGCCGTCTCGGTCTGGGGCACCGCCACGATGCGCAACGGCGGTGAGGACATTGCCCAGGTTCTGGCCCTGATGGGGGTCCGGCCGATCTGGGATGGTCCGACGCGTCGGATGGTGGATCTGGAGGTGATCCCGTTGAGCCTGCTGGGGCGGCCGCGGGTGGACGTGACCCTGCGCATTTCCGGCCTGTTCCGCGATGCCTTTCCCCAGCTGGTCGGTTGGATCAACCGGGCCACGGCGCTGGTGGCGGGCCTGCCCGAGAGCGAGCGGGACAATCCCCTGGCGGCGGCGGCCCGAACCGAGGGCCACTGCGCCCGCGTCTACGGTTCAGCGCCCGGGGCCTACGGGGCAGGCCTGCAGGGGCTGATCGACAGCGGCCACTGGGAGGAGCGGGCTGATCTGGGGGAGGCGTTTCTCCAGTGGAGCGGCTGGCGCTACGAGGCGTCCGGTGAGGCGAGGGCCGACCGGAGCGGGCTGGAGCAACGGCTGAGCCAGGTGCAGGTGGTGCTGCACAACCAGGACAACCGGGAGCACGACCTGCTCGATTCCGACGACTATTACCAGTTTCAAGGGGGGCTCAGCGCGGCGGCCGAGCGGGTGCGGGGCTCCGCGCCGGCCCTCTGGTTCGGCGACCACTCGCGCCACCAGCGCCCGAGGCTCCACCGCCTGGAGAAGGAGTTCGACAAGGTGCTGCGCTCCCGCGTACTCAATCCACGCTGGATCGAGGGGATGCGGGCCCATGGCTACAAGGGCGGTTTCGAGCTGGCCGCCAGCCTCGATTACCTGTTCGCCTATGACGCCAGCACCGGCCGGGTGCCCGACTGGAGCTACGGAGCCATCTGCGACAGCTGGCTGGGATGCCAGCCCACCCTGGCGTTCCTGCGGGAGGCGAACCCCTGGGCGCTGCGGGACATGGCCGAGCGCCTGCTCGAGGCCCATCACCGCGGGCTCTGGCAGGGAGCCAGACCCGAGCAGCTGAGGCATCTGGGCGATCTGGTGCTCAGCAGCGACTCCCTCGTGGAGGGATGAGCTGGACGGGCCAGATCCGGAGCCGGAGGGCCGATCCGCTCCGGCCTGGGGCCCGGCTCAGGTGTTGAGATCCCGGGCCATGTCCTTGAAGGCATCGATCGCGCCCGGTTTGGCGGGTTGCTGGCCCAGCTTGGGCTGACCCTCCGCCCCGCTGGGGGCGGTGCGGGAGCCGGCGGGGCTGCCCGGCGCATTGACGCCGCTCACGGCGGCGCCCCGAAGCCGCTGGCCCAGTTCGGCGGCACTCATCTTCTCGACGAAGGTCTTCTTGACGGGTTTGGGCACGCCACCGGTGAGGCTGGGGGTGGCCTCCGGAGCCGCCACAGAGGGCAGGCCGGCGGTGGCTCTCTCGAGCCTGGCGTTCATGGAGGCGACCTCCTGGACCATCTCCTTGTCACCGGGGTTATCGAGGTTGCCGGGGAAGGTGTGGCGGATGGTGTTGGACCGACGCATGAATGTCGTGTCGCCCAGGCTGCTCGACGTATCGGGGTCGAGGTAGATGGTGTCCTCCTTCTTGGCCGGCGATGCCTTGTCCTTGGCGGGCTTGGAGGAGAAGGACCCCTCGGAGCGGTTGCCGAGCAGACGATCGAGCAGACCCATGGTCAGGAAACGGAAACCTGTAATCCAGCCTAGCGGCCACCCAGGCCGAGGCCATGAGTATCGGTGCCGCAACTGAGCAGCAATCCAAGCTCCTGGAGCTGGCTGGCGATCGCGTCGCAGACCAGGGGTGTCGGCTGCCAGCGCTGACCCTGCCCGTAGTCGTAGAAGGCCTCGGCGCCATCAAAGCCGAGCGCGGCAGCCGAGGCGATCAGCTCCCGGGAGGGACGCCGGTAGCGGGCGGGATGGGCCAGCAGCGCCAGACCGCCGGCGGTATGGATGGCCTCCCTCACGGCCCCTGCCCGCAGGGCCGGGCCCACTGCCGCGGATCCGGTGAGATAGGGCGACAGGGACGGGTGGCCGGGCTGGAATCCGAGGGCGAGCACATGCACCAGGCAACCGTCCAGCAGGCAACTGATCTCCACGCCGCTCCAGAGGGTCGGGATGCTGGCGCCGCGGGTCTTCTCCAGATCCAGCCTGGCCTGGAGGGCGGAGTGGGCCTCGGTGCTGTGGTGGTCGGTGACGGCGAAATGCTCCAGGCCCAGGCTGATCGCCTGCTCGGCCAGGAGTTCGGGCCGGAGGCTGCCATCACTGCAGGTGGTATGGCAGTGGAAGTTCAGCCGCTCGGGGCAGCTGGAGGGATGCACCTCCCGCAGCACGGGAACCAGGGGGTGATCAGGTGCCACCGGCCAGGGCCTCCCGTTCACCACGCAGGCGCCGCCAGCGGGCATAGAACTGAATCGAAGCGGCCATCGCCACCACCAGCGCCACGAGGAACCAGGTGGCGGCCCCGGTGGGGAACTGGCCCTTGAACACCACCAGCATCACCACCAGCACCAGCATCAGAGTGGGAAGTTCGTTGAGCGCGCGCAGCTGGCGACCGCTCCAGCGGCAGGTCCCCTCCCGCAGCTGACCCATCAGCCGGTAGCAGAACCCGTGATAGGTGAGCAGGGCCAGCACCACGGCCAGCTTGGCGTGCATCCAGCCCTGTTTCAGCCAGAGCGGTTCGGCGATCAGCAGACCCACCGCCATCAGCACGGCCACCACCATGCCGGGGGTGGTGATGATGTTGGCCAGGCGCCGTTCCATCACGGCGTACTGGGCCCGGAAGGCGCCCCGGAATGGTTCCTCGAGGACATCGGCCTCCACGTGGTAGATGAACAGCCGCACCAGATAGAACAACCCGGCGAACCAGACCACCACGCCGACGATGTGCAGGGTCTTGAACCACAGATAGGCCTCGGGAGGCAGG
Source organism: Cryptocyanus atlanticus LEGE 06306 (assembly GCF_056633155.1). Taxonomy (NCBI): domain Bacteria; kingdom Bacillati; phylum Cyanobacteriota; class Cyanophyceae; order Synechococcales; family Prochlorococcaceae; genus Cryptocyanus; species Cryptocyanus atlanticus. The sequence continues at coordinate 40,079 of NZ_JBSJOZ010000011.1, read as the reverse complement.
GCCAGGGCCGGCATCGGCAGCGGGAGGAGGGAGCTTCAAGGTAGGAGTCCCCTCGCCGTTCCGGTCGATCCCGGACCGCGCTGGGGCCCCGGGCGATCGGCACTGCGCAGCGGACCCTTCCGCCCTGATCCCAGATCGGGGCCCCGCCCTCCTGGCGCCGCGGCCGGCCCGGGTGGAAGGGGAGATGGCTGGGATCTGAAGAATGATCCGTGATCCAGGCGAGCCCTGTTGCCGGGAGTCGGCATGGCGGCGTGCCCCAGGAGCGTGCCGGCCTGGCCGTGTGGCGGGTCGGTTCGGCTGATCCCGTGGGCACCGCTGGTTCCAGGATTCAAGATCCTGTGCTTCAAGGCCAGGCAGGTTCCACGCGCGATGATCCGCGCTCGCGCGATGACACCTCGGACAGAACCGTGCTCTGGAACTGGAGTCCCAGGGGCATCCCGGAGGACCACCAGGGCGACCCTGTCATCGCCGGGAGATCATGCTCTCGGACACCGTCCCCGATGCGGATGGTTGGGACTCCCTCTGGATGAATCGTGGAAGTCGCAGTGGAACCCCCATTCTCGATCTGTTCCCAGCAGGGGAGTCCATCCATCCCCGGGAACGCACCCTCCGGGGCGACAATCTGATTCAGCTCTCCGATGGCGGGGCTCAACTCACCCGGAGTGGCGTGCAGTTCTCCCTGGCTGGAGGCAGTTTCTCCAATGTCCTTCCTCGCCAGTCCTCTCGGAGTTCTCCACTAGATCGGCAGCCCGGTGATCCCTGCAGCAGCCGAGGCTGGGCGGACGCCTCCAACGGGTGGGAGGGCTGGCCGCTGGTCGCATGGGGTGCCCTCAGCCCCGGCTGTCACAGGCCTGCCCATCGCCGTTGCGGTCGAGATAGCGATGGCCCTGGCGCAGCAACAGCTGGGCCTGCTGGAAGGAGAGTTCCTTGCAGCGATAGCGCCGCCGGGCGGGTGCTCCTCCACCTGGGGCAGCGGGCCTGGCCGTGGAGCGGTTCCGGCGAAAGTCCCAGGGTCTGGTGATGCCAGCCGCGCTGTGCCACACCCCCAGGCGTTGCCTGCTGGCCCGCGTCTCGGCCCCGAGATAGGCCTGGGCATCACAACCGCCCAGATACTGGCGGTAGACGAAGACCATGCCGGACTCCACCAGGGCCAGGTTCACGTTCACCCCGGCGATCACCTCCGCCACGGTGCGGCCGAAGCGGTCGGTGGTCTGGGGCCGGATCCGCACCGTCTGGCCGAGGCGCACCCTGGCCTGCAGGGCCTGGCGGGCGGCGGCGCCATGGGGACTCTGGGCCATCTCCGGGGCGTCGATGCAGGCCAGCCGCACCGTGAACCGCTGCTGGCTGCGGCGCACCGTGATCGTGTCTCCATCCCCGATCGAGAGCACCTGGACGGTGAGCTCTTCGCTCTCTCCCCTGGCGATCCCGGCCGTGAACACCAGGGCCGCCGCAGCCAGGGCCGCGCCTCCCCACGGTCGAGCGATCGAGATCGCCGACCAGGGGTTCATGGGCTCCCGGTGCCGGCGTGGTAACTGCTGCGCACCAGCGGTCCGCTGCGAACCTGCTCGAAGCCCATCGTCCGGGCGATCGTGCCGAGCCGTTCGAAGGCATCGGGCTCCCAGTAGCGCGCCACCGGCAGATGGGCCAGGGAGGGGCGCAGATACTGACCCAGGGTGAGGCGCTGACAGCCGGCGGTCCGGAGGTCCTGGAGCGCCTCCACCACCTCCTCCTGGTCTTCGCCCAGGCCCAGCATCAGTCCCGATTTGGTCGGAATCGCGGGGGCCAGCTCCCTGGCGGTGGCCAGCAGCCCCAGCGAACGGTGGTAGGTGGCCCCTCGGCGCACGACCCCCTGGAGCCGCCGCACCGTTTCGAGGTTGTGGTTGAAACACACTGGCTGGGCGGCGAGCACGGTCTCCAACCGGTGCCGCTGGGCCACCAGCCCGTCGGCCTCGCCCCGGTGTCCGCCCCAGAAATCCGGAGTGAGCACCTCGATGGCGATCTGGGGCTGCCTGCGGCGCATGGCGGCCATGGTGGTGGTGAACAGGCTGGCGCCCTGGTCAGCCAGGTCATCACGGGCCACTGCGGTCAGCACCACATAGCGCAGGCCCAGCTGCTCCACGGCTTCGGCCACCCGCTCCGCTTCTCCGGCATCGACTGGAACGGGGGCCTGACCCTTGTCCACCTGGCAGAAGGCACAGCTGCGGGTGCAGATCGGTCCACCTAGCAGAAAGGTGGCCGTGCCGGAGGCATAGCACTCAGCACGGTTGGGGCAGCGACCCTCCTCACAGATCGTGTGCAGGCGCTGTCCCTTGACCACCCCCTGCACGCGCTCCAGCTGGGACACCTGGCCGATGGGTCGGCGCAGCCAGTCCGGCAGACGCTCCTGCGGCAGTGGGTGGGCGGACCGCTGGCTGGGGAGACGGGTCATGGGCTTGGGCTTGCTCACTCCATGGTGCGCCGGCCCTCCAGGGCACGGGCCAGGGTGACTTCATCGGCGTACTCCAGTTCGCCCCCCACCGGCAGGCCGTAGGCGATCCGGCTCACCAGCGTGAACGGCCGCAACAGCCGGGCCAGATAGAGGCTGGTGGTGTCCCCCTCCACGCTCGGGGTCAGGGCCAGGATCACTTCCCGGGTTCCCTCCCGGTCGACCCGGGCCACCAACGGTGGAATCTGGAGCAGTTCCGGACCGACCCCATCCATCGGGGAGATCAACCCACCGAGCACGTGATAGCGGCCCCTGTATTCCCGGGTGCGCTCCAGGGCCAGCAGATCCCGGGAATCGGCCACCACGCAGAGCTGACCATTGGAGCGGTCCTCGTTGCGACAGAACTCACAGAGCGGTTCCGCCGAAAGGTGAAAGCAGGATCGGCACTGGCCCACCTGGGTGCGGGCGGCCAGCAGGGCGTCGGCGAAGGCGCGGATCTGCTCCTCGGGCTGACGCAGCAGATGCAGGGCCAGCCGCTGGGCGGTGCGGGGTCCGATGCCCGGCAGACGCTCAAACTGATCGATCAGCCGGGCCAGGGGCCTGGTGAAGCCGCTCAGGGGGTCCCCGCAACTGGGCGGAATCTAGGAGCCCCTCCCGCTTGGCGATGAACGGACGGGAAGGCCTTTGGAGCTGGCAGGCAAGAATGACGCCGGTGCCTCGGCGCCCCATCCGCTTGCTCGGCAGTCCATGGCGCAGCGTCCGTTTCCGTCCCCCCGTCGTCCGGCGCCGCGGAGCCTGCTGGCCCTGCTGATCGCCGTCGCCCTGATGCTGGGGGGTGTCACGGGCTGCAGCGCCGTGGCAGGCGGGCTGAATTCGTTCCAGAGCCCGGATGGGCGCTACGCCTTCCTCTATCCCACCGGATGGACCCGGGTGGCGGTGAGTGGTGGTCCACAGGTGGTCTTCCACGACCTGATCAACAGCGACGAGACGCTCAGCCTGGTGATCTCCGATGTGACGCCCACCAATGAACTCGAATCCCTGGGCGGCGCCGTGGCCGTGGGGGAGAAGCTTCGGCGCATTGTGATCGCGCCGGAGGGCAGCGGCCGGGGAGCCGATCTGGTGGAGGCGGTGGAACGTCATGCCGGTGGCCAGACCTTCTATGACCTGGAGTACGCCGTCCACCTGGCGGACCGGGATCGCCATGAGCTGGCCACGGTGGTGGTGGATCGGGGCCGTCTATACACCCTGGCCGCCAGCACCAACGAAGTGCGCTGGCCGAAGGTGAAGGAGCTGTTCCATCGCGTCATCACCTCGTTCACCCTCCAGATCTGAGCGATGGCGGAGGACGCCTCCGGCTCTGATTTCCCGGTGGTGGTGGTCGGAGCCGGTCTGGCCGGATCGCTGCTGGCTCTGGCGCTGGTCGATCGGGGCCAGGCCCCGACCCTGGTGGGACCGGCCTCAGCCAGCCTCCCGTCGGCCACCGGGCTGAGCTACGGCGGCATGCAGGGTCGCTCCGCCTGTCGCGCCTGGCGGGAACTCGAACGCCGCCATGGCCCCCTTGGATTTCACCCGAGCCAGGTGGTGCTTCACGGTTGGGGCTCCGCCCGGCCCGGCTCCCTGACAACGACCTGGCCTCGGCTCCACCCGGCCGCGCTCGCCTGGCTCACGGCCATCCGGCCGGCGGGACGCGTCGATGGCGGCGGCTTCCTTGAGGCCGTGCCCAGGGCCCTGCAGGCTGGCGGCGTGAGGCGTCTGGAGGTGCAGGTGACGAACCTTCAGCCTCGCCGGGGTGGGGGCTGGACGCTCAGCCTTGGCCCGATGCCCCCTCGCGGGGACGGGGGGGAGCTGGCGGCCGGCCAGGTGGTGCTGGCGGCAGGGGCGTTCTGCCGTACCCTCTGGCCCGGCCTGCCCTCGCGCCTCCGCCACAGCTGGGCGGGCGTACTGCGGCTGGAGCGGCTCCCCGGCGGCCTGCCGTGGCTCGAGCAGGTGCGGCGCGGCCGGATCGTGCTGCCCCGCAACTGGTCTCGCCCCGCCCTCGAAGCCGGAGCAGTCGATCGCGATCACCACGGCTGGATCGTCGACCCCGGGCTGGCCCCCTGGGGAGAGGGAGCCCTGGCCGGCCAGATCACCCTGGTGCCCAGTGATCCGATCGAGGCTCCGCCGCCCGATCCGACACTGATGGAGCACCGACTGCGGCAGGGCCTGGAGCAGCTCGATCCTCGCCTGGGCCGGCTCGAAGGGGCCTACCAGCAGGGACCCGTGGCGTTCTGCACTGACCACAGGCCCCTCGTGGGAGCCGTGGTGGGCGCGGAGGGTCTATGGACTTTCACGGGATTCAGCGCGCCCTATGGCACGGCCCTGCCGATGGCTGGGGCCCTGGCGGCTGACCTGGTGGCGGCTCAGAACAGGAATCGGTAGCGGTCGGACTCACCCGCGGAGGTGGTGCTGGCTTCCACCGTCGCCGAAGGCCAGTCGGCTTCCCAGTAGCTGATGCCGTTCTGGTCGAAGGGGCGGCCATCAAGCCGTTCGGTATCGAGGGTGGTGGCCGCCATGGCCGTGATCAGACCCCCGATCTGCATCGGGCCCAGGTTGGTTTCCAGATCCTGACCGCCGGCGGCCAGCAGGCTGGGCAGCCTGACCAGGTTCTCGGGCCGGGTGAGCTTGCGGAACAGGGCGCTGAGCACCAGCTTCTGGCGATCAATCCGGCCGAGATCGCCCGCTTCGTCGTGACGCCAGCGGAGGAATCCCTCCAGATCGCGACCCTTGAGGGTCTGCAGGCCGGGTTGCAGATCGATGTACAGCCCCTGGCTGTTGTCGACGTAATACATCCGCTTGGGCACGTTGACCTCAACCCCGCCCAGCACATCCCCCATGCGACGGATGGCCCCCAGGTTCACGATCAGATGGTTATGGATGGGCCTCCCCAGCCGCTGGGAGAACTCCTCCTTGACGGCGTCCGCCCCGCCGTAGGCATACAGGGCGTTCGCCTTGACCCCGCCGAACCGCGCGGAGTCGATGTAGGTGTCGCGAGGGACCTGAATGATGCGGGTGGTGCCGTTCTCCACCCGAAGGGCGAACATCACGTCGGTGTTGCCCCCTCCAACATCGGTGCCCAGTACGAGCAGATCCTCCCCATTGCCGCCCCAGGCGGCGAACGGATTGGTGAGTTTGCGGGTTTCGGCGATCAGATCCCCATGGAGCAGACCCGACAGGGGAGCCGACAGGAGCAGACCGCCCCCCAGCCCGGCCAGCATGGCCAGAAGGATGGTGCCGAAGCGGGGACGGGGGGATTTCGCCATGGAAGGCTGTTGAAGCGTGGGCTGGGGGGATGGACGCTGGACGACCGGGGCGAGGTCTTGGAACGGGAACCCGGGTTCTAATCGTGAAACCTTATTTCATTCTGCTGCCGCTGCTTCACCCCAGCCCCACCCCTGGGATCCAGTTGTGGTGCTGGACGGTGGGCACCAGGAACGGGGCGGACCGCTCAGGAGGCCCGCAGCAGCCCGCTGGTATGTCCCTGGCTCCGGACCAGCTCCCTGGCCCTGGGCAGGGCCGGGCCGAGCGTCTCCGAGCTGAAGGGTGGCAACGGCTGGAGCCGCAGCCAGGCCCCCCAGCGAAACTCCAGGAAGGGCACCTGGGGCTGGGAGCGGATCAGGCCCTCCTGCTTCAGCTTCCAGACGAGGCTGCGGTACGGGTCGTCCTCCAGCGAATCCAACCGGCTGGGCAGTCGCTCCGGGGGGTGGGGGCCCTGGCCTTGGGCATCGAGCAGGTACAACCAACCCCGCCGGTTGAGTTCCTCCAGGCAGTGGCCACGGCTGGCGCCCTTCAGCTCGAGCACCACGGAACAGAAGGCCGTGGCGTTCGGGTCCACCTCCAGCAGGGAGCGAAGTCGGTGATGGCGGTCGATCATCCAGTGCTCCCCCGCGCTGCTGACCGCCACGGGGACCGGGCGGGTGCGCAGGTAACGGCGGCGTTCGGCCACGGACTCCCGTCTGAAATCCCCGGAGCGGGCCCGCACTTCCGCCAGCCCCACGCACAACTGGGTCGGCTGCAACTGCAGCACGGGCAGCTCGAGCAGATCTCCTCGGTGGTTCGGAAGCAGCTGGGTAGGACCGGACATCAGGACCATCGCGGGGTGACTGCCGGCTCCTGGTGCCGCAGATCACGCCACCCCCATGCTGGAACATTCAGGGGGTGAGCGCTTCTCCGGCGCGCAGGCCGGCCTGGACCCGCCACAGGCCGGCGTAGGGGCCGGACCGGGCCAGCAGGTCCTCGTGCCGGCCACTCTCCACGATCCGCCCCTGATCCATCACCACGATGCGGTCGGCGTGGCGGACGGTGCTCAGCCGGTGCGCGATCACCAGGGTGGTCCGCGCGGCGGTGATCAGATCCAGCGATCGCTGAATGGCGGCTTCCGTTTCGTTGTCCACCGCTGCCGTGGCTTCGTCAAGCACGAGCACGGGGGGATTCTTCAGGATGGCCCGAGCCAGGGCGATCCGCTGACGCTGGCCGCCGGACAGCCGTTGGCCCCGCTCTCCCACCACCGTGTCGTAGCCCTGGGGGAGAGCATCGATGAATCCGGAGGCTTCAGCCAGTTCGGCCGCCCGGGTGATCGCCACCTGGCTGGCTCCGAAGCTGCCGTAGGCGATGTTCTCGGCCACGCTGCCGTGAAACAGGAAGACTTCCTGGCTGACCAGGGCGATGGCCCGGCGCAGGTCGACGAGTTGCAGATCCGGTAAGGGGATTCCATCGAGCAGGATCTCGCCGGCCGACACCTCGTAGAGGCGCAGGAGCAGTTTCACGATCGTGCTCTTGCCCGAACCCGTGGCCCCCACGATCCCGATCGTGTGGCCGGCGGGGATCGTGAGATTGAAGTCGTGCAGCAACAGCTCACGGCCCTGGTAGCCGAAGCTGACCCCGCGGAAGTCCAGGGCGCCCCGGACGCCAGCCAAGGGCAGGGGGCGTGACCCACTGGGGATCGCCACCGGAGTTTCGAGCAGATCCAGCACCCGGTTGGTGGAGGCCATCGCCCGCTGGTAGTCGTCGAAGGTGCGGCCCAGGGTGGTGAGGGGCCAGAGCAGCCGCTGGGTGATGAACACCAGAAAGCTGTAGGCCCCCACGGCGATCACCCCTTGCCAGGCCTGCAGACCCCCGATCACCAGGATCGCCAGGAAGGCGAACAAAATGGCAAAGCGGATCAGGGGAATGAAGGCGGCCGAGAGGCGGATGGCCCGACGATTGCTGGATCGGTAGGCGTCGCTTTCCCCCCGCAACCGTTCCAGCTCCCAGGCCTCGGCCGCATAGCTCTTGATCGTGAGCATGCCGCCCAGATTGTTGGCCAGGCTGCTGTTGAGATCTCCGGCGCGCTCCCGCACCTCCCGGTAGCGGGGGGCCAGACGTTTCTGGAACATCAGGGACCCCACCAGAATCACCGGGATCGGCAGGATCGCCACACCGGCCACGCTGGGGGAGAGGACCGCCATGGCCGCACCAACCGCCAGCACCGTGGTGACCAGCTGCATCAGCTCATTCGCCCCATGGTCGAGAAATCGCTCGAGCTGATTGATGTCGTCGTTGAGGATGGCCATCAGGCGGCCGCTGCTGCCCGCCTCAAAGAACGCCATCTCCAGGTGCTGGAGATGGTCGTAGGCCTCAAGCCGCAACTCGTGCTGCACGGTCTGGGCCAGGTTGCGCCAGAGCACGCCGTACAGGTACTCAAACAGGGATTCAGAGCTCCAGATCAGGAACGAGAGCACCGCCAGCAGGGTGAGCTGGCCGGGCACGGAGCTGACCCCGAGCACGGTGAGCCATGAATCCTGCTGGCGCACCACCACATCCACCGCCAGGCCGATCAGCACGGGCGGTGCCAGGTCGAACAGCTTGTTCAGGACGGAACAGACCGAGGCCAGCACCACCTGCCGCCGATGGGGGCCCAGGGAGGTGAGCAGCCGGGACAGGGTGGATCGGGACGTTGACGGGTTGGGGATCCGGGGCCGGGGCGACGGACGCGGGGGAGCGTCCCCGAAGCGGCTCACCAACGGTTGCCGCCGGCGTTTCCAGCACCGCCGTAGCCGCCACCGCCGCCACGGTTGCTCCCACCCCCCCGTTCGCGGGGGCTGGCCTTGTTGACCCGGATCATCCGGCCCATCCACTCCACATCCTGGAGATCGTCAATGGCCTTCTGTTCCGAGGCATCGTCGGCGAGCTCAACGAAGGCGAAACCGCGCTTGCGGCCGGTTTCCCGATCAAGGGGGAGGCTGCACTGACGAACTTCACCGTACTGGCCGAAGAGATCGACCAGATCCTCCCGTTCAGCCTGGAAGGACAGATTGCCGACGTAGATGGTCATTCCTGGAAGGGAACCTGGAACTGATTCGCGGATGATCCCGGTTCCCCAAGGGCGGGTTCCCCAAGGACTGTGCTCGCCTGGAGCGGATCCTCAGGATCAGATCCAATGGGAACCCTGTAGCCGGTGAATCCTCTGCATTCTACAGCGCCGCTGAGGCTACAGCGCTGTAGAGGGCCGTGGCACCCCCTGCCCTTCCCCGCAGCGCTCCTGGTGGGCCCGGGCACCGCTGGAGCAGGACACCGCTGCCCGGGGTTGAGGAGATGGAGAACAGTGAAGCGGAGCGGAAATCATTCAGCAGATCAGAGATCTGGAGCCGCCTTGCCCCCAATGTGGTCAAATCAACACCTTGTGATCCCGTTCCGACAATGGCTGCCCCTGTTCCCTGGAGCCTGACCTGGTGCGATGACGGTGAACTCGCGCCGCAGGATCGCTTTGATCTGCTCCAATCCCTGGTGGTCTCGGAAACCGAGGAGGTGCAACCCACCCTGATCGCCGCGATCGAATCCCTCACGGCTCGGCAGATGAGCCTGCTCTGCAGCGAGGATGTCACCCTTCAGAGGCTGTAGCGGGCCAGGGCCCGCTGACGGCAGATCGACTGGGCGGCCCCGAGACCGGTTCCCTGGTTCATCTCGTCAAGGAAGCAGGAGCAGGCATAGGCTCCGATGCCCGGCGGGGGAACTTTGCGGGCGGCCTCGAAGGCGGCATGGACCGCGGCCAGGCAGAACTTCGTGACCCGGCTGTCCTGATCCGAGCCCCGTGGCGACGACTGCAGCGTGCCATTGGCCCTGGCCTCGGCTCCGCCGGCCAGGATGAGCGAGGAGGCGCCGGCCACGCAGAGCAGGCGCCGGATCACGGTGGGGAACGGGTTCATCGAAACGGGTCTTCGCCTGGGTGTCGGGTCGCTCAGGCCGGCAGACGGGTGATCTGGAGCTCTTTGTTCATCACCCGAAGGCGCCGGAGCGCGTCGAACACATCCTCGGGCATGCCGCTGGGGAGATCCACCATGCTGTGCGTGTCGAAGATCTGGATCCTGCCGATGCTGCGGCCGTTGAGACCGGCCTCATTGGCGATCGCGCCGACAATGTTCCCGGGTTTCACCCGGTCCTGCCAACCCAGCTCGATTCGGAACCGTTCCATGCCGGCCTCCGGCGGGGAGGTCGCCATCGCTCCGCGGCCGCCAGCCGGCAACCGGCCGTCCCGCTCCAGGCGACGGCGGCCGCCGCGGCGATCCTCGTCGTCACGCTGGCGATCCTTCGCCGTTGCACTGCTCTGCCACTGTTCGGTGCCCTGGACCAGCAGCGGACGCTCGCCCACCGCCAGGCGCAGGGCCGCCAGAGCCAGCTGTTCGGGGCTGGCCTCGATCTCACGACCCACGCGCTGGAGAATTTCCGAGAGCAGGGCCTGTTCGTGCTCATCGGCGCCGGGGGCCGGGCCAGCGCCGGTCACGGCGGCGGTGAGGCGCTGACGCAGACGATCCAGGCGACTCTGATTGATGTCGGCGTTGCTGGGCACCTCCATCGGGGTGATCGGCAGACCGACGGTCCGCTCAAGGCCCGACAGGAAGCGGCGCTCCCGAGGCGTGAGGAAGAGGATGGCGTCACCCTGGCGTCCGGCTCGGCCCGTGCGGCCGATTCGGTGCACATAGGCTTCGCTGTCAAAGGGAATGTCGTAGTTGATCACCAGGGTGATCCGTTCCACATCCAGACCACGGGCAGCCACATCGGTGGCCACAAGCACGTTCACCTGACCGCTGCGAAGCCGCTCGACGGTGCGCTCCCGCTGGGACTGGGGGACATCACCGTTGAGCACCGCCACGTCATACCCGTGCTGCTCGAGGGCCTCGGACACCGCCAGAGTGATGGCCTTGGTGCGGGCGAAGATGATCACCCCTTCGCTGCATTCGGCCTCCAGAACCCGGGTGAGGGCTTCCAGTTTCTGTCCCCCGTGGACGATCAGGTGGCGCTGGCGGATTGTGCTGGATTCCGCTCCCTTCTGCCGAATGGTGATTTCAGCAGGATCCTGCAGATATTTACGGGAGAGCCTGCGGATTTCCGAAGGCATCGTGGCGGAGAAGAGAACCACCTGGCGCTGCTGGGGCAGTTGCTCCAGCACCCATTCCACGTCGTCAATGAAGCCCATCCTGAGCATTTCATCGGCTTCGTCCAGCACGAGGGTGCGCAGGCCGGAGAGATCGAGCGTGCCCTGGCGCATGTGGTCCATCACCCGTCCGGGGGTACCGACCACGATCTGGACCCCTCGACGGAGCCGTACGATCTGATCGCGGAAATCGGCGCCGCCATAGATCGGCAGCACCCGAACCTGGCTCAGACGCGCGGCGTAGGTGTTGAACGATTCGGCCACCTGCAACGCGAGTTCGCGGGTGGGGGTGAGCACCAGAACCTGGGGCGTGCGCTGGGAGGGATCCAGGCGAGCCAGCAGGGGCAGCGCGAAGGCCGCCGTTTTTCCGGTTCCCGTGCGGGCCTGGCCCACCAGGTCCCGGCCAAGCATCAGTTCAGGGATGGCCGCTGTCTGAATCGGCGACGGATCGCTGTAGCCACAGGAGGCGACGGTCTCGACAAGCTCAGAGGGAAATCCGAAACCGGCGAAGCCATCGGGGGCTGGCTCGGCCGGATCGTTGCCAGGGGCCAGGGAGGCAGCAGTCGCGGTCCGGGCGACGGCCGAGACCGGTGCCTCCAGGTGGGAGGGGCCGGAGGCTGGGGACGGGGAACGCTCCAGGGGAGCGGAGTCGAGCCGGCCGAGATCGACACCGGCAGGGCTGGAAGCGCTCGGCTCGACGGAGGGGGTGGTGGTGATGGGGTTGCTCGTAAGGGGATGGGGGAAGGGCAGATCGGCGGACGCGCTGATCTCGACGGAGCACGCGAAGCTCTCGCACGCTGAAGGCTGGGACACGATGGTGATTGGGGAACTGGGCCTGGGAATTCCTTCAACGCAGGCCGGCAGCAACCCGAATCTCGCGGCCATTCGGCCCGAAGCAAGACTGCCTTGCCCTTAATCAAAGGGGGAAACAAAACCATACCACCCAGTCCACTCAGGGGCCCTCAGCCCTGCCGTAGTCATCGGCATGGCGTTGGATGTCGCCCTCCAGCAGGCAGGGGCCCCTCTGGATCTCAATGAACAGCAGGCCGGCATCGGCTGCCGACGCCCGGTGCCTGGCTCCCCGGGGGATGAACAATGTGGCGCCCACATCGGCATCGACCTGCTCGCCGTCGCACTCGAGCAACCCGGAGCCACGGACCACGACCCAGTGTTCGCAGCGATGCCGGTGGCTCTGGAGGCTGATTCTCGATCGAGGATCCAGGTAAATCCGTTTGACCCGATATCCCTCTCCCTCTGCCACACATTCGTACCAACCCCAGGGACGCCGAATCCGCCGGCTCGGCTCCATCCTGTCCCCGGATCGGTTGCCGACCGCCATTGGCTCACCGCACCGTTCCACCGGTTCAGACAAACGCCGCCGGGAGCCAGGCCTCGGCACGGGCCTGGCTGATCTCGGCGATCTTGTCGTGGGCGTGGAGCCGGCGCTGGATCTGATTGCTGCAGCCCTGCCAGGTGGGTGGAGTGACGCTGGTGTCGAAGCAGGCTTCACTGCGGTCATCCATCATCCTGCCGAGCGTGGCCTCCCCCCCCTTCGGATCCGGCAGGAGCAGGTAATAGCGGATCATCGACGCCTGGCATGGGCCCGTTCAGTCTGTCCCATCACGGCTACCGAGCCAGGGGGCGCGGGCCGGCATCCCGGGCTCCAGGCCTGTGGAGCCTGGAGGGGGATGTCCCCCGGAGGCCGGGGACAACGTGGGATCGGTCGAGCCCGTGCGGCCGGAGCATGGGTTCGCAGGTTGTAACAACGGCTTCATCTCGTCGGGCCAGCCGCCGCGTTGGATAGGCCGAGACATTCCCGGCACCACATGCCCAGCTCACAGCGCCTCGCCGCCTTCCAGACCATTCAGGATCGGCCGGCTCCCGCCACGCTGCCCATTGCGCCCCTCGCTGAACTCTGGGCCAGCGATGTGTTCGACCTGGCCAAGATGAAGTCGTCCTTGCCCAAAGAGATCTTCAAATCGGTTCAGAAAACCATTAAGGAAGGAGGGAAACTCGACGTTTCCGTGGCCAATGTGGTGGCCCAGGCGATGAAGGACTGGGCAGTCAGCCGTGGGGCTCTGTATTACGCCCATGTCTTCTACCCACTCACCAATTCCACAGCCGAAAAACACGACGGCTTCATTTCCACCCAGGGCGACGGTTCGGCGATCTGCGAGTTCACCGGCAAGGTGCTGGTGCAGGGCGAGCCCGATGGATCATCCTTCCCCAACGGTGGCATCCGATCCACCTTTGAGGCCCGCGGCTACACCGCCTGGGACATCACCAGTCCCGCCTTCCTGATGTCCACCCCCAACGGCATCACCCTCTGCATTCCCACGGTTTTCGTCTCCTGGACCGGGGAGGCACTCGACAAGAAAACCCCGCTGCTGCGCTCCAACGCCGCCATGAATAAGCAGGCTCAGCGTCTGCTCAAACTGCTGGGCAACAGCGAAGTCGCACCAGTCAATTCCAGCTGCGGTGCCGAGCAGGAGTACTTCCTGGTGGACAGCGCCTTCGTCACTCTGCGTCCCGATCTGCTGCTTTCAGGCCGCACCCTGTTCGGCCATCCCTCCGCCAAGGGCCAGCAGTTCGATGATCACTACTTCGGCGCCATTCCCCAGCGGGTCCAGGTGTTCATGCAGGACGTGGAAACCCAGATGTACAAACTGGGTATTCCGGCCAAGACCCGCCACAACGAAGTGGCCCCCGGCCAGTTCGAGATCGCTCCCTTTTTCGAGGCGGCCAATGTCGCCACCGACCACCAGCAGCTCACGATGACCCTGCTGAAGAACACGGCCCGCCGCCACGGCATGAACTGCCTGCTGCATGAAAAGCCCTTCGAGGGCATCAACGGCTCCGGTAAGCACGTCAACTGGTCGGTGGGCAACGCCACCCAGGGCAATCTGCTCGATCCCGGCAGCAGCCCGGAGGAGAACATGCAGTTCCTGCTGTTCTGCGGAGCGGTGATTCGTGGCGTCCATCTCTACGGCCCTCTGCTGCGGGCTGTCGTGGCCACCGCTGGCAATGATCACCGTCTTGGTGCTAACGAAGCCCCTCCGGCGATCATCTCGGTGTACCTCGGCAGCCAGCTCGAAGAGGTCTACACCATGATCAAGAACGGGGAGCTCAAGGGCACCGACCATGGCGGCATGATGCAGCTCGGTGTTGACACTCTCCCCGAATTTCCCAAGGATCCGGGTGATCGCAACCGCACCTCCCCCTTCGCCTTCACCGGAAACCGCTTTGAATTCCGTGCCGTGGGCTCCAACCAATCGGTGGCCGGCCCCCTGGTGGCGATGAACACGATCCTGGCGGATTCTCTCCAGTACGTCTCCGACCAGCTGGAGCAGAAGATGGCCGAGGGGATGTCACTTGAGGCCGCCGCCGCCCAGGTGCTCAAGGTGATCATGGAAGCGCATGGCAACGTGGTGTTCGGCGGTGATGGCTACTCCAGCCAGTGGCACGAGATGGCCGTGTCCGAGCGGGGTCTGGAGAACCTCCCCACCACGGCCGATGCGCTGCTGGTGCTGGAGCGGGAGAACGTGAAGGATCTGTTCGCACGCACCGGGGTGCTCACTCCGGTGGAGTTGCACAGCCGCTTTGAGGTCTATGCCGAGCAGTACGTCCTGGCGGTGGAAGTGGAGGCCAAGCTGGCCCTCCAGATCGCCCGCACCCAGGTCTATCCGGCCGTGATGACCTACCTGGGCAACCTGGCCAATTCCCTCCGTTACCAGGAGGATCTGGGCCTGCCCCCGGATCGGGGCATGGCCGGTCGCATCGCCACACTCAACCAGGAGCTGCTGGCCAACTGCACCGCCCTGGAGGCTGCCCTGGCCAGTCCGCCCCATGGCGAAACCGCCCACATGCGCCACTGCGCCGACTCCCTGCTGCCACTGATGCACAAGATCCGCCTGGCGGTGGACGGGTTGGAAGAGCTGGTGGACGAAACCTGCTGGCCACTGCCCACCTACCAGGAGATGCTGTTCATCCGTTGAGCGGGGCCGTCCGGATCGGCGGGTCCGGGTTCGAGAGCCCGTCCCACCGATCCGGTGTGATCAGCACGGCATTCCGGCGGGCCCGCGTGAGGGCCGTGTACAGCAGACGGGTGTCAAGGGGGTCCCGTTCGCGGCTCTCTCCGGCCCCCCCTCGACGGCGCTGGGGCATCAGCACCAGCACCTCCTCGTACTGGCTGCCCTGGGCCTTATGGATGGTGAGGGCCCAGGCGGGCTCCACCCCCGCCAGGCGGCTGGGGTGGAGCCACCGGAGCGGGCCCCCGTCAGCATCCGGTGCACCGGCGAACAGCAGCCGGCGTCCGGCTGGCCCCTCCACCACCACACCCACATCCCCGTTGGCCAGACCGTGCTCGCTCCGATTGCGCTGACACAGCACCGGTGTGCCCGCGGGCCAGCCCGCGGGCCCGCGGGCTAGGCCATCCCCGAGCAACTGGCGGTGCAGAGTCTCCACCCCCCAGGGACCCAGACGGGTCGGGGCGAGGACCGCCAGGCTGTCCAGCTGACGCAGCAGCGCCAGACCGGAGGCCGGATCCAGGGGCGTCCAGCGGAGGGCCAGTTCGCTCAGGCAGCGTTGCTGCTCCCTCAGGCGCCCCAACACCGCGGCGGGGATCTGGGAGCCTCGGCAACGGTGCCAGCGCAGGTTGTCCGGTTCCTCCAGTCCAGCCAGCACCTCCCGCAGACCGGCGGGATCATCGGCACGCAGGCACGCGGCCGCCCGGGCAATGGCGCCGTCGTTGCGGTAGGTGGTGCTCAGCTGGATGGCGGCTGCACCGAGCCGATCCAGGCGGTCCGGGACCTGCAGGGCGCTCAGCACCGACCCGGGCCCCACGGGGGGCAACTGACCCGGGTCCCCCACCAGCAGGAGCTGGGCGTCGCCGGGCAGCGCGTCCAGCAGGGCTGCCGTCAACGGCAGATCCAGCATCGAGACCTCATCGACCACCAGCAGGTCGAGCGCCAGTGGGTGGTCCCGATCCCGGGCGAACCCGTCGCCTCGGCTCTCCAGCAGCCGGTGCAGGGTCGTGCAGGGGACCTGGGCCAGCGGGCCGGCGAGGTGGCCGGGCAGGGTGGCCCCACGCTCCGCGATGGCCTGGCGGAGGCGGCTGGCCGCCTTGCCCGTGGGGGCGGCCAGATGGAGGCGCAGGGCGGGACAGAGCTCCAGCCGGGCCGCCAGCATCTGCACCACGGTGCTGGTCTTGCCGGTGCCGGGTCCGCCGCCCAGCAGCACCAGCCGGTGGCGCAGCAGGGCGGCCACGGCTTCGCTCTGGGCTCGATCAAGTCCTCCGCGGCGGGTGGCCGTCGCCACCGCCGCCGCCAGGGGGGCGGCGGCGATCGGCGCCGTCAGCGGGGCCTGGCCCCGCTGCAGCAGGTCGTCGAGAACTCCATCCCGTTGATCGAGCCAGCGGCGCCAGCCCACGGTGGCCCGGCTCAGCCGCAGGGGTCCCGGCTGTCCACCCGGGCCCTCCTCCCGGGCCAGACCCGAGCTCTCCACCGCCTGGAGATGCCTCCGGGGCCAGCCATCGCAGCGGAGCGTCGGCGGGGGAGCCCCCCCCCAGGACAGCTCGAGTATGCCCCGCTCCAGGGCGTCGGTAAGGGCCCGCAGCACATCATCCAGGTGGGGATCAGGGGCCAGGCCATACAGCCGCGGCAGGGCCTCAACCAGGGCCTCGGCCAGGGCACTGGCCGGGACATCAGCCGTTGCAACGGGAGGAGTCTCGCTCATGGCTGGCCCTCCCGGAGCAGCGTGTCGAGGGCATGGAGCCGCCCCGGTTGGACCGCTTCGACGAGCATCCCCGGCACCGCCATCGCGGGCACGCTTGCACACATCGCCTCTGGTAGGGGGCCTGGCACGCCGCGAAGGAACACTTCGACGAATCCACCCAGATCCCGGTCCGGCCGATAGCCCGGCAGCCTCCAGCCCAGGTAGCGATGGAGAGCCACCAGATAGAGGTAGGACTGAAGGGGGTAATGGTGGCTGACCATCAGTCGGGTCATGGCCTCCTCGTCGTAGTGGAGCGGTCCGCAGGCCAGGGGTTGGCTCTCGTCACCGCGCAACCCCAGCCAGTTGCTCTTCCAGTCCGCGACCCACCAGCGCGGATGGCCGCCGGGGTCCGGAGCCGTGAAGACCAGGTCGATTGACCCGGTCAGAAAACCGCGGCTGGCGACCGGCAGGCCCGACAGCCGCTCGGCATAGTCGCCTCCGAAGCGGCCACCTGGATGCTCACGGAAGGCGCGGGCCAGGCCGGTGGCCCGCACCAGGTTCGGGCGGTCCTGGCCCGCCAGGGGAAGATCGAAGGACATCTCACGCAGGCTGTGCTGGGGGGCGAGTTGGCTGAACTGGAATCCACCCAGCTCCCCCCCCAGCGGGGTGGAGCGCAGCTGCTCGAGGAAGGTGAGAACGGGCTGGATCTGGTCGGCCGGCAAGCCGGCACGCTGCAGTTCCAGGCCCACCAGCACCCGGTGGGCCGGGCAGTCACCGGGCTGGCGGTGATCCACCCGCTCCAGGATGCGATGCAGGCAGTCCCCCGCAGCAGCGCCGCGCGGGAAGCGGGCCAGCGGTCCCTGCTCCGCCCAGGCTCCAGGGGCGTCGGGGCCGGGTTGGGACAGCGCCGTCTCGGGTTCCGCCAGCGCGTCCGTTTCGCGACCCTCCTCCAGGGCGATGGGATCGAGCCCGCCCGGTCCCGTTGCGTGGGTCCAGCTGGAGTAGCTGCTGCGCCCCCAGCCGGTGGCCAGCGGCCAGGCGGGGACCGGTCCCCGCCCCAGGCTTCCTGACGGGGGGGAAGGCTGCCAGCCGGTGACCACCGGGGCCAGCCGGTCTGCGGTGATCACGCCCATCGGCAGGGAGCGGCGCTCGATCTCCAGGTCGAGCCGTCGCAGCCAGTCGGCATCGCTGCACGGGCCATAGACCTCCTCGCCCCCAGCGCCCACTCCGGGCAGGGGCAGATCCGGGAACAGCCAGGGAACGAGGGGATTGCGGGCCTGTCCGGCGGCGGGGCCGAAGCCCAGCACCAGCAGATGCTGGGCACGGGTAAGGGCCACGTAGGCCAGCCGCTCCGCTTCGGCGTCGAGGGCGTCACATTCCTGCCGGGCCGCATCCAGGCCCTCTCCCCAGCCGAGGTCGCGATGCAGATCGAGGACCGGCTCCGTCGCCCCCGGAGGTGTCCAGCGCCGCCAGGGCCGGGTCGGGCTGCCGCCGAACGGGTCGCGGCCGGAGGCCTGCCACAGATAGGGACAGATCACCACCGGAAACTCCAGACCTTTGCTCGAGTGCACTGTCACCACCCCCACCGCCGAGTCCGCGACACCGCTGTGGGACTGATGCTCGTCCGGAATGGTGGCGGGCGGATCCAGCCGTCGGCGCCGCAACCATGCGGCGGAGGCCGCCGGGGAAAGCTGCTCCTGGTGCAGGTGTTCCTGCACCAGCTCGGCGCACTGCTGCAGATCAGCCAACAGCCGCCCACTGAGGGAGAGGTAAGCCAGCTCTTCACTGCCGAGCAGTTCGGCCAGGGCGGCGAGCACCCCGTCGGCCCGCAGACGGCTGGCGAGGCGGGACGCCCGCTCCGCCAGAGCCTCCCAACCGGCGTCACCCGGCTCAGCCAGCTGCCTGGGACTCCAGCCCAGCAGGGGCGATGAGGCCAGCAACCGCAGGCGACGATCGCTGCCCGGCTCCGCCAGGGCATCGAGCAGGCGCTGCAGGAGGGTCGCCCCCTCACTGGCGAACACATCGGCCCGGCTGATCAGCCTGCTGGCGATGCCATGGCGTTCCAGCTCGCCGCGCAGGCTCTCCGCCTGGTCATGGCGGCTAACCAGGAGACACAGATCCGCGGGCTCCAGCGGTCGGTCGCGACCGTGCCGCCTCAGCTGTAGGCCCTGGCCCAGCAGCTGCAGCACCAGGGAGCCGACCGTCGCCGGCACGGTCCGCTCGAGCTGGGTTCGGCTGGGGGGTGCCTCCCCGGCGGGACGATTCCCCCCCAGCCAGAGCAGCTGGAGCGGCGGCACCGGCCCCGGCCCGAGCAGGTCGCCCCGGTCCTGTCCCGCCCAGGCCTGCAGCGGCGGGACGGCCAGGCTCGAGCGGGACAGGCCCCTCCGCATCAGTCGGTTGAGTCCATCGAGCAGGGGGGCGGCGGAACGGAAATTGCGGTCCAGCCACTGGCGGCTGTCGGCGCTCTCCCTGGCGCCCAGGTAGGTGCCCAGGTCACCACCCCGGAAACGGTAGATCGCCTGCTTGGGATCCCCCACCATCACAAGCAGATGCTCTCCGCCGCCGAAACAGCGGCGCAGGATGCGCCACTGGATCGGATCGGTGTCCTGGAACTCATCGATCAGGGCCACGTCGTAGCGCCGGCCCACCGCGCTGAGCATCGTGGTGCGCTCCTGCCCGGAAGGACCGGGATCGAGGGCCCGCAGCAGATCACCGAAGCCCATCCGTCCCATCCGCCGGCGCCGCCGTTCCAGTTCCGCCAGCCCCCAGTGGGAGAAATGGGCCAGGGTCAGCTCCCAGGGACCATCCACCAGGGCCGCCACGGCCTCCATCAAGGGCCGCTCGGGCAGGGAAGAGCCCTCCTCCCCCGCCCTCCTCGCCGCTCGGCTGAATGGCCCGGGGTGGAAGTAGTCGGGTAGCCAGCTGCTCTTCTCCTTCAGCACGGCGCCATAGGAGCCTGGGCTCGGCTGCCCCTGCAGCCAGTGCTGCAGGGCGACCGCCCGGTCCGTGCGGGGCCTGGCCGGATAGGTGGAGGCGGCGGGCGCTCCCAGGGCCTTCCAGTGGCTCGGCGCGTCCTTGAGGGCCTGGGCCAGGGCGGCGCCCCGTTCCTCCCAGTGCTCGCGGAATCGCTGCCAGCACCCTTCCCAGAAGCGCTCCAGCTGGGGTGGCAGGGCGCGATCGGCGCTGACGCCCTCGATCAGAGGGGGGGGACGCAACGACGGATCCCCCGGCAGCACTCCGAGCAGATCCTGCAGCAGTTGCGGCGTGAGGCGCTGGCTCCGCAGCCCTTCGAACAGGTGAAGCGGCAAGGGCAGCAGGTGCTCCTGCCAATAGTCGTGAACGATCTGGCTGAGCAGGGTTCCGTCCTCCCGTTCCGGCTTCAGTTCGGGGGCCAGACCCGCTTCCAGGGCCTGCCGCATCAGCGTGCGGCGGCTGAATCCGTGGATGGTGGTGATGTCGGACGCATCAAGCTCCTCGAGGGCCAGCAGCAGGCGGGCCTGCAGCAGCGGCCTCGCTCCGGTGTCCCAGCGCTCCAGCCACTCCCCCAGATCGGCATCCACCGATGGATCTCCAGGGGCGTTGAGGGCCGCCAGCGCCTGCTGAAGCCGCTGGGCGATGCGGTCCTTCAGTTCGGCTGCCGCCGCCTCGGTGAAGGTGACCACCAGCAGCCGCCGCAGGGAGATCTCCCGCTCCGAGACCAGGCGCAGAACCAGGTGCGCCAGGGCGAAGGTCTTACCGGTCCCGGCACTGGCCTCCAGCAGATGGATGCCGGCCCCCAGCGGCAGGTCGTTGGCCGCGAAGGGCCGGTCGCCGGTGGCCTCGGTCGGTGACCGGCTCATCCCTTCGCTCCGTGCTCCAGCAGCGGACGAGCCAGGGATATCGCCAGCTCCTGGAAGGGGCCGAAGCGCCCCGCCAGGAGATCCTCGAAGCCGGTATCGGCCCCGAAACAGAGGGCCAGATCGGGCTCGGTCCTCTCCCCTGGCCGGGATGGCTGGCCCTGCCAGCGCTCTGAAGCCCGGTTGACGCCGCTGCCGGGCGTCCTGTGTTCGGCCCTGGCATAGGCCCAGCCGGTCGAGGGCGGGACCGGCCAGCAGGAACGGCGGTGGGCCTCTCTCCAGGCCAGCAGCTGCTCCAGGTGCTCGATGGCCTCGTCCACCGGTGGCGGCTGGAGCCGCTCCTGGATCTGGAAGGTCTCCTTCTGGCGGGCAATCAGCACAGCCTCTGTAGGCTCCGCTCCGCTGCTCCGGGCCAGCAGCAGATCCAGCCAGAGCTCGAGGCGGTGGCAGGACCGGGCCTTGGCGGTCTGGATCAGCACCAGCCGATCGGCCCGCCAGTGGAGATCGGCCTCCAGAGCCGTGCTCCGACCCGCCGGTCGCCAGCCGTGTCGCTCGCGCCGGGCTGGACCCAGCTCGGTGAGCGCCCGCTGGAGGGAGCTCCAGCGGCTCTGCAGCTCCCGGGTCTCGAGCTCTCCCGCCGCCTGGGCGGGCAGCAGTCCCTGGCCGCGGGTGATCGCCGGCCAGTCGGGTGCCCTGGCGTCTGGATCGTCGTCACCCCCGTGGCGCAGCTCCCGGCGCAGCAGGGCGGCACGGCGGCGTTCATCGAGCACGAGCGCCTCGAGATCCTCGATGGCCTCGTTCCATTCCTTCGGCCGCAGCTCCAGGGAGCGCAGCCACTCCCCCTGGGGGGCGACCAACCAGCCGCGCAGATCGACGTAAGGATCCGGGGGCGGTGGGGCCGGGTCCGTTGGAGCGGGCCGGGGCTGGCAGGCCAGAGGTCTGGGGGCTCCGGCGCCCGCGGCCCCCTGGCTGGCGCTGACTTCGAGACGGCGGCGGGCGTCCAGCAGACGCCGGTCACAGCTGGCAGGTGGTCGGTCGCCCTCGGGCAGGAAGTTCTGCCGATCCAATGGATTCACCGCGTGGTCGCGACGCAGGCCGGCGAACCCCGCCTCTCCGAGCTCCCCACGGAGCAGATCCAGCCACTGGCGCACCGGAGTGGCCTCCGGCAGCGGATCGCCGCGGCGCCCATCCCGGCTGGTCCAGCAGATCAGCAGGTGCTCGCGGGCCGAAAGAATCGCCTCGAGCAGGGCGTAGCGGTCCTGGTCGGCGGGATCGGGATCCCCCAGCTGACGATTGCTCTCCATCGGGTGGAAGCCGGGGCGGTGGCGATGGCGGGGGAACCGGCCGGCATCGAGCCCCATCAGCACGATCACCCGGTGGGGGATGGCCCGCATCGGCTCCAGGGCACTGATGGTGAGGGCGCCGCTGCGGTGTCCGAAACGGCCGCTCTCCGCCGAAAGCCGTTCCTCCAGAACGGCCGCCACCACGGGAGCGCCCAGGGGAAGCGGACAGGCCGCCGCGCTCGTCTGCCACTCGTGAATCGCCGCGCGGATCGCCTGCACCTCCCAGGCCAGGTCACCCCCCTCGCCCACCAACTGGTCCAGCAGGCCGGGCAGCCTCCGACTCCAGTGGGCAGCCGGATGGGCCTGCCCCAGCTCCTCCAGGGTCCGGCGCAGGGTCGTGAGCACCCGGATCCAGCGTCCCTGCCGCTCGATCGTGCCCGGGAGGGGATAGGGGGCACGGCCGGAGATGGCCAGACCCGGCCGATCGGGCAGCACCAGGCCGAGCAGCAGGCGATCGAGGGCCCAGTCCAGGCCATGGCAGTCGCGTCCCCCCCGCTCCTGGGCCCCCAGCCCCCAGCGGAAACCGCAGGACTGGAGGGCGGCGGTGAGGGCAGCTGGTTCGTCGGGCTCGAGCTGGAAGTGGGCCTGCAGGGGAGGGCAGGCCAGCAGGCGGTCGAGGGCGGAGGCCGTGAGCCGCTCTCCCCCGAGCCTCAGCAGTTGCAGCATCAGGCTGACGATTCCTGAGCCACCGTGCTGGCTGCGGTCGGTCAGACGCCAGGGCAGCTCCACCCCGGTGGCGGCCCGGTCACCGAAGACGGAGGCCAGCAGGGGGGCATAGCGCTCCACCTCCGGAGTCATCACCAGGATGTGACGGGGTTCCAGGCTCGGATCGGCGGCCAGCAGCTGCAGCAGCCGGTCGCGCACGATCTCCACCTGGCGCAGCCGACCTGGCGCGGCATGGAACTCCAGCGAGGAATCCCTGGGCCGTCGGATCCATGGTGACGGGGTGGAGGGGTCCGCCAGACGCTGCTGCACCTGCTCCAGCAGCGACGGGGGTCGACCTGCCAGGCTCGCGGCGGTCGCCGGCAACAGGAACAGGTCTCGCTCCGCGCTGCCCCCGAGCTGGCACACCCCGGTTCCTTCCAGCAGTTGCTGGAACTCCCCGCCGAGCCGACCGAAGCGGGCTTCGAGGGGAGGGGTCTCCAGGAGCCAGTCCAGCCCGAAGGGCTGCTCCAGGGCGATGGCATCACTGAGCTGCCTTCGGCGATCTCCGCAGCGTTGCCAGAGCTCGGCGCAGGGGGTCAGCAGATAGAGATCCACCGGAACCGCCGCTGACAGAGCCTGCAACAGTTGCACCTGGATCGGCGGAGCACTGCTGAGGCCGAACAGGCGCAGACCGGAGACCCCTTCCGGAGCCACCGCCTCCCCCTGCTGCAGTTGCTTGATCGCCTCCAGCATCCGCAGGCCGAAGGGTCGGACGCCGAGCCGCTGCCGCAGCCGGTTGAACAACAGGGGCTGCCAGAGCAGGGTCTCCGGGAGCGGTTGCCCCCGACCATCCTCGCGATGCCCGTCCCACCACCGTGCCGCCATGGCGGTGCGGTACAGGCTCAGATCGTCCAGGCAATCGGCGATGGCCCGCGCCAGTTGCCAGAGCGGCAGATCCAGGCTCCAACCGTGGCCACGCCCCACCAGCCAGCGTTCCAGAGGCTCCCCCTCGGGCTCCCGCACCAGATCGGGAAGCAGCTCCAGAACGGGCCAGACCAGGTCGGAGGCCCGCCAGGGATCCTCGCCGGCCGGCGCGTCTCCGACCAAGGGGTCCACGATTCGGCGCAGCTGCGCGCCTGGAAAGGGGAAGCGCAGATTGGCGACGATTCCCCCCAGCCCCAGGGCCAGCTGTTCACTCAACCAGCGGCTGGTGGGCCAGGTGTTGACCATCACCGCCACGGTCTCGAAGGGATCGGGAGGGTGGAGGCGCAACTGCTCGGCCAGCACCTGGGCCAGCAGTTCGGCCCGGTTGCTGCGAAAGACCGTCAGCAAGGCGACACGCTCGAGTCGGCGCCGACGAGTGTGTGGAGCCTCTTGGGGCGATCGGACAGGCGGCACAGCTCGATCGGGACCCCCGGCACGCTGCGCTGGGCACCGGTTTCGGGGCAGTAGGCGGTGAGACGGCCGCCGTAGCAGGCACCGGTGTCGACCATGACGATCCCGTTCGGATGCCGGCGCAGCTGGGGCACCGGCGTATGGCCGATCACCACCTCTCCGAACCGACCGTCATAGCCCTCCCAGAAGGGACGGCGGATCGAGAGGTCCGCCAACCATCGGGTCGGATCGAAGCCCGCGTGGGTCGCCACCCAGCCCTCACCCCAGTAGGTGACCGGAAGGCTGGCCAGGCGCCCCATCCAGAGACGGGACCGCCGGTCGCCCAGCTGGCGGTAAGTGTCGCATCGGTTGGGCGAGACCGCATCGAGCCGCTGGACCCCGGCCAGGCCTTCCAGCAGGCGCTGCTCGTGGTTGCCCCGCAACCAGACGGCCCGGGAGGAGCTCACCAGGCTCCAGGCCAGGTCCATGGCGGACTCGATCTGGGGACCCCGGTTGATCACATCCCCACAGAAGATGATCCGATCGGCCGCAGGCAGATCGTTGACCAATCGGAGCAGGGAGCTGGCACAGCCGTGGACATCCCCGATCACCCAGTGCCGGGGGGGCTGTGATGGGGAGGCCATGGGAGGCACGCACTGCGGCAAGTCTGACCTTTGCAGGGCCAGATTGTCAGCCCCACCCCGGAGGGACTGGTACGGTCCGCCTAGTACGGATGCGTACCATGGAACCAGCTACCCTGTCGGTCTCCCAGAGGGTGAGGGTCCTCGTCTCAGCCTTGAACGGGGCCAAGCGCACCAATGAGGCCCTGGCCCGCAGCAGAGACGGCGAGGCCATGATCGTCGTGCTGCTGGATGCGTCGCGGAAGCTTGGTCTGGGCCTCACCCGTGCCGATCTGCTCGCCACTCCCCCGATCCGCGACTGGATCTGGTGGAAGAACAAGGAAGCGCTGCTCACCATCGGGGACAACGTGCCCCGCTACCAGCAGGACGGTCGCCAGTCCCGGGCTGCCGGGGCCGATCCCGGAAGGACTCCCGGAGCCGAGACCCCTGCGGCGGAAACGGATGCCGGCCGGCGCCGCTTCTTTGGCCTGTTCTGATCTTCCGAATGTCTGCAGGAGATCCGGCCCGGGAGCCGGCGACCTGGGCAGGGTTTCCTGACACCATGGCGAGACCGACACATCAGCACATCCACACCTTGATCACCACCGATCTCCACTGGCAGGAGAACGGTGAGCTCCATCCCGACGACCTCGCCCGTCTGAGGGACCGACTGCTCGCCGACGCCGCACTCGATCACATCCAGCAGGAGGTGATCGATGGCTGGGTCTGCCGCAGGCAGGAGATTCCGGTCTGATCGGTCTCCCTGGACGGCCCCTGGCCGTCAGAGCGCCGAGGCGAGGGGATCGGCGATGGTGGTGCTGGGGGCCAGAAAGGATCCCTGGGCCACGAATTCGAGTCTCAGTTTGAGGAAATCGATGAAGGCCGCATCCGTGGAGATCACAGCGGCGGCCGGACGGGGCACCGTGGCGGCCAGGTCCGACAGTTCGGCAGCCTCGAGGAAGGCCGGACGACGCAGCAGCCAGAAGTCGATCGTCTTCCCCGTTTCGCCGTAGTGGCGCACCCGCTCCCTGAGCACTTCCTCAAGAGGTTCCTCCACGGTGAGGAACCTCTCACTGGCGGCGATGAAGTGATACGCAAGAGGATCTGAGGCGCTCATGGGCTGGTGCTGCCGAACAAGGGGTCCCGGCGGGGATTCTGAATCAGCGCCTTCATCTGCCGGACCGCCGCTTCCAGTCCCACCGCCAGGGCCCGCGCCACGATCGTGTGGCCGATGTTGAGCTCCTCCATGCCGTCGATCCCCGCCACCGCCTCCACGTTCTGATAGGTGAGGCCATGGCCGGCATTGACCCGGAGCCCGAGGGCCCGGGCCGTGGCCGTGCCCTCGATCAGCCTGGCCAGCTGAGCGGGCTGGTCGCTCCAGTGGGCCTCGGCGTAGGCCCCCGTATGCAGTTCCACCCAGCGGGCACCGCTGCCGCGGCAGGCCTCCAGCTGGGGTTGATCCGGATCGACGAAGAGGCTCACCGGGATGCCGGCCTCCTGCAGCCGCCCCACCAGCCCCCGCAGGCCGTCGAGCTGGCCGACCACGTTCAGCCCCCCCTCGGTGGTCACTTCCTGACGGTTCTCCGGCACCAGGGTCACCATGTCCGGGCCGATCCGCCGGGCGATGGCCTCCATCTCGGCAGTGGCGGCCATCTCGAGGTTGAGCCGGCTGCGGAGCGTGCCGCGCAGCAGTTCCACATCGCGATCCTGGATGTGTCGGCGGTCTTCGCGAAGGTGGACGGTGATCCCGTCCGCACCGCCCAGTTCCGCCAGCACCGCCAGGCTCACCGGAACGGGTTCCTGCGCCCGGCGCGCCTGCCGCACCTGGGCGATGTGATCAATGTTCACGCCAAGGCTGGCCATCGCCGCGACCGCTCCGCACTGCCGCGATCCTATGGAGCCCCCGAATTGGCCGCAGAGTCAACTGCCCGCCCCAGAAAACGAAAACGGGTGCCGACTCCTAGCTTGCCTGCAGCATTCCTTGCGGCGTCCGGTGTCGGCGGAGACAGGTGGTCCTCTGGTGACGGCAGCAGCGGACCCCTCCGCGCCGCCGGCTTCCGCACCGTTGAGGCGTGAGCGGCGACTGTGCAACGGAATCAGCCCGGTGCTGGCACCGATCGCCATGACCGCCACCCAGGATCTGGCCATGCCGGCGTTCTTCCGGGGGTTTGACGTGCTCGGGGCCGACCATCTGCCCCACCGGGGAGCCGTTCTGCTGGCCCCCACCCACCGCGCCCGCTGGGATGCCCTGCTGCTCACCGGTGCCGCCGGCCGACGGGTGAGCGGTCGGGACTGCCGCTTCATGGTGACCGTCACCGAAATGAAGGGGATCCAGGGCTGGTTCCTGCACCGCCTCGGTTGCTTTCCGGTTGATCAGAGCCGTCCGGGTACCACCACCCTGCGCTACGCCGTGGATCTGCTGGCCGCGGGGCAGCAACTGGTGGTCTTTCCCGAGGGGCACATCCGGCGGGACGATGGCCCGATCCGGCTCCATCAGGGGCTCGCCAGGCTGGCGGTGCTGGCGGCCGGCCACGGGGTTTCCGTCCAGGTGGTGCCGGTGGGAATCGGGTACGGCCATGCCATCCCCCGCTGCCGCGACCGGTCGGCGCTTGCCTTCGCCCCACCGCTGCAGGTGGAGGGGCAGGGCCGCGCAGCCGTCAAGGGACTCAATGAACGGCTGGGGGCGGCGATGCAATCAGCTGAGGAAGCGGCCCGCCAGGCCGTGGGGCGTCCGTTCACCTCCCCCTAAAGTTCAGCGGCCCATCCGTGTTTCTGCCGTGCGCCGGCCCCACGTCGCCCTCGGGCTTGCCCTGGCGGCAACCCTGCTTCCCCTCAGCCCCGCCCTGCCGCTGCGGGCCCAGGACGAACCGCGCAAAGTGCTGGAGGGACCCGAAGGGGCGTTCAACCTCACGGCCGTCAAGGGTCTGCTCACCCGGGGCGACGCCGCCGTGGCCCGGGGTGATCTCGCCGCGGCCCGCAAGGATTACGACCTGGCCAGGGATGCCAGCCGCCGCCTGCTCGGGTTCTACCGCGATCTGAGCGGCTCCTTCCGTGGCCTCGACGCCCGCATCCCCAGGGACATGGACCAGAACGGTCGCGAAGCGCTCGAGCTGTTCGCCCAGGCCAATCTCCGCCTCGCTGCCCTGTTGCGACGCCAGAACGAGCCGGAAGTGGCCGTTCCTCTGCTGGTGGAGGTCGTCAAGGTGATGACTCCGGCCCGGGAGGAGGGACGCCGGGCCTACCAGACTCTGGTGGAACTCGGCTTCGCCACGATTCCCTACACGGCCGGAGGCCCCGACCCGGCCGCACCCAGGTGAGGCGGGAAGCTTCTAGATTCGCCGGATCAGGGGATCGGCCGCGATGGTGCAACCGGATCAGGTCAGAGCTGCCATCTGCGGCCGTCTTCCCGATGCCCGGGTGGAAGTCGAGGATCTGACCGGTGGCGGTGTCCATCTCCAGGTCACCGTGGTCTCCCAGGCCTTTGCCGGCCTCTCCCGGGTCCGGCAGCACCAGTTGGTCTACGGAGCCCTACGCACTGAGCTGGCCAGCGAGGCCATTCATGCCCTCGCCCTGCAGACGTCCGCACCGGCCTGATCCGCGGCCAGCCTCCCCCCTCCCTGTTCACCCCTTCCACGTCCCCCCTGACCCGATCCATGGACAGTGCCGTTGAGCAACGCATCCGCTCCCTGCTGAAGACCAGCCCCGTGGTGGTGTTCATGAAGGGATCCAAGCTGATGCCCCAGTGCGGCTTCTCGAACAATGTGGTTCAGATCCTGAACTCCCTGGGTATTCCCTTCGAGACCTTTGACGTGCTCTCCGATCCCGAGATCCGTCAGGGGATCAAGGAATTCTCCGAGTGGCCCACCATTCCTCAGGTGTACGTCAACGGAGACTTCATCGGGGGCTCCGACATTCTCATCGAGATGTACAACACTGGCGAACTGCGCGAAACGATCACCGTGGCCCTCGCCTCCTGAGCTGGACCTGAACCCTGAATCCCCTCAGTTGCGGGACGATTCGAACAGGGTGGCCAGGTTGCCGTCCGGACCGATGAAGCTGGACGGGTCCAGGATCCAGCGATCGATCAGCTCCTCCAGCCGCCGCTGGGAGAGAGGATCGAGCACGGCGGTCCGTCGCAGGGCGTGCAGATAGCCGTCAGCGTACAGGCGCAGTTCCGAAGGGCTGTGATATCGGCTGGCCAGGTCCTGGCAGGCGTCACAGAGGGACTGGAAGTGACGGATGGCTTCGGGATTCTGCAGCGCAGTCATGGTGTGACAGTCGGTCAGAGCGGAGGCGGCATCGATGACTACCGGATTCCCTCTGCAACGGCAGCTAGCCTAGTTGGGCCGCAGGGACCGTGTGTGGAGCTTCCTCCAGAACCGAATGCTGATTTTCCCAGCCCGAAGAGTCCCGGTTCCGCGAGCGACCGGACTGTCAGCGGCATGGCGATGGAGACCCGTCAGGTCAGTTTGGCGTCCTTGAAGCGCGTTCTGGTGGTGGATCCCCATCCCACCCTGCGCACGGTGCTGGCCCAGCGCCTCCGCCAGGACGGCTACTTGGCGGCGGCCGTGGCCACGGCCGCCGAAGCCCTCGCCCTCTGTGAGGATCAGATGCCGGATCTGCTGGTCAGTGCCGAACTGCTGGAGGAGAGCTCCGCCCTGCGCCTGGCCGCCCACCTGCGTTGCCCGGTGCTGGTGCTCACCGCCCGCAGCGGCGCCGATCCGGTGGTGGCCCTCCTCGACGCCGGCGCCGACGATGTGCTGCGCAAACCCTTCGGCCTGGAGGAACTGGCGGCTCGCTGCCGCAGCCTGCTGCGTCGCAGCGGCAGCGGCCTGCAGGAACGGGTCTGCGTCGGTCCCCTGGAGGTCCATCTGCTGCTGCGCCAGGTCACCCTGCGCGATCAACCGGTGGAGTTGAGTCCACGGGAATTCGCCCTGCTCTGTGCCCTGCTGATGCCCCCCGGCATGGTGCGAAGCCGCCAGGAACTGCTGCGGATGGCCTGGCCACCGTTCAGCGGTGGGCCCCGCTCCGTGGACACCCAGGTGCTCACCCTGCGCCGCAAGCTGGAACTTGCTGGCCTCGGTGAGGGGGGCGGGATCGAGACGGTCCGTCAGCAGGGCTATCGCTTCAGCCTGGAAACGTTGCCCGAGGCGGCCGAGTCTTTGGTGGGCAGTGGCTCCGGCCTGCGTCAGGCCGCAGGCGCCGGCTGAGCGGCCACGGCCACGGTTGTGATCAGTTCGCCCAGCAGGATCAGGCCGGAGAGGATGGCCAGGGTCCAGTAGGTCCAGGGGGGTGTCAGGCGGCCGATTCCCGACAGGTCAAGGCCGCTGGAGCGCTGGACCAGCCCGAGGAACTCCGGCAATCGCTCCACCCGCTGGGGGAGCAGGAGATGGCGCCCATCCGCCGCCCGGAGATACACAACGGTTCCCCCCTGGCTGGTGCGAACGGCCATCAGACCAGTGACCTCTTTCCAATCCAGGCGCCAGCCCCGGCGCAGCAGCCAGGCGCACCAGCGGGGATGGCCCACGCAGATACCCTGCGCATCGAGGCTGACCCGCTCACTGAGCAGGGCGTGCACCAGCAGACCACCCAGGGGCAGCGCCAGGAGAAGCCACGTCCTCTGGTCCACCGGAGCGAGCAGCGGTAACGGCATCACCAGGGCCAGATAGAGCGTCAGCAGGGTGAGGCGGATCAGCGGCGCCACCGGATGAATCTGAACGTCCCCGTCGGTCTGGGCAGCGGCGGCGGCGGCCATCGATCAGGAGTTGCCGAACGTTTCAACTTCGCGGCCCCGCCAGAAGGCACCGAGGCGCATCAAGTCCCCATGGGCATCCTGGACACGGCGCAGGTAGTCCTCGGCTCCGAGGCTGTCCTTCTCCTCCCGCAGCCGGCTCAGCCGCAGCTGCAGCATCAGCCAGGGCTTGCTCAAGGCTCCGCTCTGCTCCAGATAGCGGGCCAGCTCGTCATGACGGGGGGTCGGAGCGCTGCCCATGGCGGTTTTAAGGTCTGCACTCAACGTTATGGGCGGAGGGCTTCCGGCGTGAGCGCCCCGCCTACTCCGGCAGGGCCCAGGGGTTCAGGCCCAGGTCGGCACCGATCCGATGGGCGCAGGCAAATCCGCTGAAGGCCACCGCATTGAGCCCTTGGCCGGGAAAGCAGGAATCGCCGACGCAGTAGAGCCCGGGCACCCCACTGCGATTGAAGGGCATCGTCAGCAGACCGGGTAACCGCCGGGCCGGGATGGGGCCATAGCTGCCCTGGTGGCGGCCGAGAAAGCGCCGGTGGCTGCGGGGAGTCCCGATCTCCTGATGGCTGACGGCCTTGGCCAGACCCGGCAGGATCCCCTCCAGTCGGCCGATCAGCCGTTCGGCGGCGCTCCGTTTCGCCTCCGCATAGGCCGTGGGCGCCAGTCCGGTCCAGGCCTCCATGGACGAGGGGGTGAAGGCATGCACGATGTGGTGCCCAGCCGGTGCCAGGGAAGGATCGAGCAGGGTGGGGATGGAGACGAATGCCGTACCCTGCTCGGTCTCCATCGCCTCCCAGTGCTCCAGCAGCAGATGGTGGCAGTGGGTTGCGGAGGGGATGACATCAGCCCTCACCCCCAGGTGCAGGGAGAGAAACGATGGTGAGGGCTTGTAGCGCCGGCGCCAGGTGCGTTCAGTGGCCGGAGTGTGGTCCTCCTCCACCAGCTGGCCGAAGGTGTCCCAGCGGGTCGCGTTGGAGATCACCCGGCGGGCGGTGATCCGCTCCCCGCCCGCCAGCTCCACCCCCACCGCCCGGCCCCCCTCGACGCTCACCCGGGTGACCCGGGCCCTGTAGCGGATGGAGCCCCCGTGGCGCTCCAGTCCCTGGACCAGATGCTCGGCAATGGTGCCCACACCGCCTCTGGGGTAATTGATTCCGCCGGCATGGCGATCCGAGAACACCATGCCCGCATTGATCATCGGGGTGCGATCCGCCGGCATCACCGACCAGCAGAAGCACTCCATGTCAATGAAGGCGAGCAGGCGGGGGTCCCGGATGTGGCGGCGGGCCACATCACCCACGTTCACCGGCAGCCAGCGCGCCAGGCCCAGGCAGGCCAGGGGTGCCTTGACGAACACCTTGGCGAGGTAGGCCGGATCCTCCAGGGAGAGGAGTGGCATGGCATCGAGACAGCGGAACACGCTCCAGCAGGTGTCGTAGAAGCGCCGGATCCCCCTGGCCTCATGGGGAAACAGGGCCGTGAGACCAGCCAGGAACGTCTCGTAATCGCGGTCGACGGCGATGTTGAGACCACCCGGGAGGTGGTACTGGAGCTGGGCGGGATCGGGGATCGTCTCCTGACGCTCACCAACCGCCGCCAGGGCCCGGGTGAGCAGGTTGGTGTGGCCCGTCTCGCCGAAGCCGAAGATCATCGAGGCGCCCACATCGAAGGTGTAGCCCTTGCGCCTGAAGCTGCCGCCGCTGCCGCCGGGGATCAGGTAGCGCTCCAGCACCAGCACCTGGGCGCCCTTGGCGGCCAGCTGGGTGGCGGTGACCAGCCCGCCGATGCCGGAGCCGATCACAATCGCGTCCCACTCTGGCCGGTCCTCCACCGTGGTCTCGCTCGCAACAGGGGGCGACCCTAGGACCGTGACCAGCCGTGGCGTTTGGTCGCGGGAGTGCTCAGTTGAGCCGCACCTCCAGGGTGGGGCTCACCGCATCGGGCTGCTGGGGCCCCATCGGCAGCAGCTTCAACTGGCCGCCTGCGGCGCTGAGGGCCTGGCGCAGACCGAGGGTCCGCACCCGCTGATCGCCGAAGGTCTTCCAGTTGAAGGTGAGATCCCGGAGGTTGGAGACGCTGGTCCAGGTGGTGTAGTCGGGGGTCACCTCGGCCCTGCCGGCCGGCGGCCTGGCCACGCCAAGCGGGATGTCGAAGGTCTTGAGGATGTGGAAGAGCTGGCCCACTGCCGCCATGGTGGTGGGGCTCTTCGAGGCGTTCTGGGTGAAGAACACCATCCGCACGAAGCGCGAGGGCGGGCTGAAATCTCCTGGCAGGCCCATGCTGCCGGCACCCATGCCGAAGGGGGTGAGCTTGAGCTGGCCCGCACCGGGGGCCCCGATCGTGGAAGCGGGCGCGTAGGCGCTGCTGACGGTGAGGTAGTTGGTGAGGTTAGTGAGGTGCCAGGGGAAGGTGGGCGCGTTGGTGAGCACCCGGGCGGGGTTGTCGTGCACCAGCAGGCGGCCCTCCCGCGGCTCGATCACGATGCTTCTGCCGCTGGCATCCTGCACCTTGAAATGCACATCGGGCACCGCCCCCAGCAGGCTGATCACCTGGGCCGTCAGATCCACGCCGCCCAGGCCGGCCTTCACCTCCTCCACGGTGGCGAAGTTGGCCAGCAGCCAGGTGCCCAGCTGGGTTGGAATCAGGGTGCGGGCCTGCCGTGCCCGGGCTTCGGGGGTGTACTGGGCCGCGGTGGCCCCCACGAATCCGTAGCGGGAGCGATAGCTGAGGCCCTTGCCCCGGTTACTGGAGCCAGTGAAGCTGCTGCCCGCCGGCCACACGGCGATCTGTGAATCGAGCGGTTTGCCGAATTCCAGCGTGCGCCCCACCGCCACACCCCCATCGGTGGCGGTGAGGGCTCCCCCCGTGCAGGCCAGGGTCAGGGGGGCCGTGGTCAGGACCAGTACAGCGGTGCTGGCGGCGGTCAGGCCGAGGCCGAGGCCGAGGCGCGACAGGGTCGAGGGGACTGCTGGGGATGGAAGACCAGCTGTTGCGGCAGGCTAGGTCCGGGATTCGGCATAGACAGGCTCAATCAGGCGCTCGCGGCAGCTGCCGGGCGATCCGGCTGAGATGCCGCAGAAGGGCTCCAGATCCGCCAGGGAGCGATCGCGGTAGGCGCCATAGCGGCGGCGCTTGTCGCGGATGCGCTCGGGCAAGTCCGGCATCAGGGCGAAGTTGGGCGGCATCGGCTGGAACTTGCCGCTGGGCGCCGTGGCGATGAAGTGGAGCAGCGCCCCGGCCATGGTGGTGGGCGGCAGCCGCAGGGGCTCCAGGCCCCGGGCCAGCCGGGCCGCGTTGGTGCCGGCCAGCCAGCCACCGGCCACAGCCGCCGCGTAGCCCTCGGTGCCGGTGATCTGGCCGGCGGCGAGCAGGGTGGGGCGCTGCCGGAACTGCAGGGTGCTCTCCAGCAGCTGGGGGGCCTCCAGAAAGGTGTTGCGGTGCATCACGCCGAAGCGCACGAAGCTCGCGTTCTCCAGGCCTGGGATCAGCTGGAACACCCGCTTCTGCTCACCCCATTTCAGGTTGGTCTGGAAGCCCACCAGGTTCCAGAGCCGGCCGTCGCGGTCCTCCTGGCGCAGCTGCACCACCGCATGGGCCCGCCGGGTGCGGCGCACCTCCCGGTCGTGCAGGTCGCCCCAGCGGGGATCCCAGAGCCCGATCGGCTTGAGCGGCCCGTAGCGCATCGTGTCTTCGCCGCGGCGGGCCAGCTCCTCGATCGGCAGGCAGCCCTCGAAGAAGCTGGCGCTCTGGGTCTCGAAGTCCTTGAGCTCGGCCTGCTCGGCCTCCAGCAGGGCCTGGCGGAAGACCCGATACTGCGCCTCGCCCATCGGGCAGTTGATGTAATCGGCGTCGCCCTTGTCGTAGCGCGAGCCGCGGAAGGCCACCGAGAGATCCAGGCCCTCCCCCTCCACGATCGGGCTGGCGGCATCGAAGAAGTGGCAGTCGGCCCGGCCGGTGAAGGCGCGCAGGTCGTCGGCCAGGGCATCGCTGGTGAGCGGCCCGGTGGCCAGTACGCCGATCTCCTCGGGGCCGGGGAGGCAGCACTGCTCGCTCCGCTCCACGGTGATCAGCGGGTGGCGCTCCAGGGCGGCGGTGAGGGCGGCGCTGAAGCGGCCCCGGTCCACGGCAAGGGCACCGCCGGCCGGCACCGCATGGCGATCGGCGGTGCCGATCACGATGGATCCGAGCCGTCGCAGCTCCTCCTGGAGCAGGCCGGCGGCCCGGTCACTGGAGAGGGCACCGAAGCTGTTGCTGCACACCAGCTCCGCGAATTCAGCGCTGTGGTGGGCCGGCGAGCGCCGCAGGGGCCGCATCTCCACCAGACGCACCGGTAGGCCCGCCGAGGCGATCTGCCAGGCGGCCTCGGTGCCGGCGAGGCCGGCGCCGATGACCCGAATCATCAGGCGCGGGAGCGCTTGAGCATCAGTTGCAGCTGACCGACGGCGGCCCGGCCGATATTGAACACGGCCCAGGCCACGGCCAGCAGGATCGGAGCGGTAACGAGCAGCAGCCGAGCGTCCATCAGGGGCAGGTCAGTCTTCCCATGACTCTACGGACTCCCCCCCCTGCGCGGATACTCCAGGGTGAGGGTTGATCCACTTCGCAGCAATCAGCCGGCACCGCCCGAGCGGCCGGCATGGGCCTCCGCCAGGGCGCGGTAGCGACGGGCATGGAGGCGCTGGGCCGCCGCTTCCGCATCGCTGAGCTGGCGCCTGGCCTTGGCCGGAATGCCCGCCACCAGGGTGCGTGCCGGCACGTCCCGGGTGACCACGGCCCCGGCCGCCACCAACGCACCCTCCCCGACCGTGACGCCGTTGAGCACCACGGCGCCGATGCCGATCAGACAGCCGGCCTCCAGCGTCGCCCCGTGGACCACGGCCCGGTGGCCGATGGTCACCTCGGCACCGATCCACACTGGCTGACCCGGATCACCGTGCAGCACCGCCCCATCCTGGACATTGCTGTTCTCGCCCACCGCAATGGAGCAGACGTCCCCCCGGGCGACGGCGGTGGGCCAGAGACTGGCTCCGGCCGCCAGCCGCACGTCCCCGATCACCACGGCTCCCGGCGCCACCCAGGCTTCGGGATCGATCGTGGGCTCGGGCCAGGGAGTGGCAGTCATGGTGGCCGGCGGTGGGTGGACGTCCTTGGACGATGTCACCCCTGGGTGATACGTTCCATGGGCGCCCGTGAGGGCTGCCCGAGAGGGCGGGTCGCTAGCTCAGCGGTAGAGCACTCGGCTTTTAACCGATTGGTCCTGAGTTCGAATCTCAGGCGACCCATCCAGCTTACACCCTGCTTTTCGGCTTAGATCCCTTGCACAGCAAGGAGTTTGAGAAAGGGCCAAGCTCACGGAAGTTGAGGCCCATTGCAGGTCGTGGGGGCTCGTTGACGAACTTTTCTGTCAGTACTGACAAACGCTGACAGCCCGGACCATGCAGAATGAAGGGGGCCCAGTTCGGTCATCTATCCACCCCGATGCGAGCGCGCAGCGTCCTGGTCCAATCCCTAGAGCGGCTGCGTCTCGCTGGGTGCCCCTACCGGTTCCGGGTGCGCAGCGAAAGCCCTCACCTAACTGTTTATGAGACCCAGCGCGGGGGGAAGACCCGAACGGCGAAGGGATTTACCGCGGACGATGACGAGTCGGTGTTAGCACTGACGCAGCTTCTTCTCAATGCCCAGACAAGCCTGAGCGCCGGAGGAGGTGGCCTTGACTGGAAGCGGCTCTCAGGCTCATCTGGCACGCCCTCGGCGACCTCCGGACAGTCCTGGGGGGAAATCCGCCGGCTGATCCTGGCGGACATCGCCCCTGGCGGACCCAAAGCAAGGGATCGGAACCCTTTCGTCTGCTTCACGAACAAGGGATTTTTCGGCAGTACCTTCCCTGATGAACAGATCGCGCGGACCGAGCATCTCGAGCTGTTCTGCCTGAATACACCTGCCTCGATCCAGGCCAACCGGGCGGACCCCAAGGCCCCCCTGATGCTTAGGAACTACAACACCAGCGGTTTCTACGGTGTCATCCAGATGGTCAGGTACCTGGCCAAGAAGGGAGTGGCCATTGCCACCCCAGACTTGTGCCGCAAGCTCGAGGGCCTGAAGTCTGCAGCAGGCCGTACGAAAGCCCCTGCACCACGCTTTATCCCTAGCACCTGTGACGTCCAGTCCTGGCTGGACCAATTGCAGCCGGTGGACCCCCTCCGGGGATGGGTGATGGCGATGATCGCCACCTATGGACTTCGCCCCCACGAGGTCTGGCACATTGAGCGCCTGCCAGGCCAGGGTGCTGAAAACCCCACCTTCATCGAGATCAGTGTTTTCGAGGAATCGGGTGGCTCCTCCACCAAGACCGGCCATCGTTTCGCCTTGCCCTTGCCGGAGGAGTGGCTGGATCGTTACCGGTTGAGGGACCTGCCCCATTCGAAGGCCATGTTGGCGGAGATCCGGCGGCGCTACCCGATCAAGACGGCCATTTCCGCTGACGGGGGCCTCCAGTTCTGGAACAACACCGAGCTCGGTCGTGTAGTCGTCCACTGGCTCCGTAATAGCGGACGAGAAGACAGGGAGCTGCCCATCAGGCTGTTTGGGTACCACCAGCCCCGACACATACCCGGGCAGCCCCAGCCCAGAGCGCTCAGGGGCCGCTGCAGGTGCTACGACCTCCGCCATGCCTGGGCGATCCGAGCCCGCGAGACCACCACCTGGTCGACGACCCTGAAGGCGGCCAGCATGGGCCACAGCGAATCGATTCACGCCAGGCGCTACCTCGCGGAACTGACCGCGGTCCAGCGAGAGCGGGGGATGGCACGCCAGAAAGCCCATGACGAAGCCACCCCCGTCACGGCTCCGCTGGCTGCAAAACCGTCAATGAGATAGCCAGTGGAGTGAGGCCGCGCACGGCGCTCCGAAGAGCGGATAGGTTGTAGGTGTAGGCATGGAGGACAGACACCGGACGGAGAAAAATTTCACGCGCTAGGGCCTCCCTTTCCTCCTGATCAGCGTGCGCGCCGATCAGGAGGCGGCGAAGGCGGGATTTAAGCAAATCCTCAATAAAAATGGCGGCAAGGTCAGTAATACACGTTTTTGCTCCCCACCTGCTGCAGTTCGACCACGAGCGTCGCGACGGGCGCGGACACAAGTCCGCATAGTTGCCCCCGAAATATTCGGAAGTGACGACTTTTTTAATATTCCACCTCTTAATTTTTATGACCACGAAAAAATGGGCCTCTACTAAGGCCGCATGTTGCTACACAGGTCTTTCCCGCGACACACTGCTGGCTTGGCGGCAGCGAGGAATTCTCAAGCCAGCCAAGGACTGGCGGTCGGTCGGCACCTGCTCGAATTCTCCGATCCAGTATGACCTTGGGTCCCTGGACCGTGTTATGGCCCAGCACGCCATAACACGTCAAAGAACCCTTCTGGCCCACACCAACGCCACTGGCAAGGCAACCGGAGGTGTGGCATGACCTTCGATGAAAACGGGCTCGTCCCTGACAACCTAGAAAGCGGGCCTGTCACAGGCTCCTCCGCTTCATGCTCCGCCTTGGTCCGCGCCTCGGATTCTATTGAAGGGGGCCTTCGGGCCCCGACCCAGGCCGGCAGGCTCTACCCGGAGCACCGACTGCTAGCTGCCCGGGATTTCTCCGAGGAGGGGGAGGTCATCAAGGCCGACTACCACATTCTCGATGACCATGGTCCAGAGAGCAGAAAGGGGGGACCGTTGGCTAACTCTCCTGCTCGACTCATGGGTGTCGCTGCTGAGAACGGCCCCGCCGCCGCTCTGCCGCAAGCTGAACAGGGGGTCGGATGCGGTTCGGGGAAGGCGGAGTCCTTTGCCAGCTGCGAGGTCGACGAACCATCACCCCCGCCCGGTCCCGACGGCCCAGAGATGGGCTGCGACAGCGTGAATGTCGACAGACCCACCGTCTCGAACCTGAACGGTGCGGGGAGCGCTCCAGTCGAGGGCAGCCCGTCTGCCTCCGCGGGCGCACCCCCTCCAGCGGCATCAGTGGCCATGGCCGATTCAGCGAGTTCCACCAGGAACCCGTTGACCGTGACTACGAACGGGCTGTTGGCCCAGCTTGGCGAATACGCCGATGAGCTCGTGACGGACGACGACCTCCATCCCTTAGTTCATCTTCGCAACAAGGCCAAGCAGCTCGGCCTCCCTTCCAGTGAAAAGTTCCTGTACCAGATCCATTGCAACGCAGTGGAAAGGGCAGCTGAACACCAGCTTCGGCCGCACAGGGGCGGCGAGGCGCTGTCGGTCACCCAGACCAACTGGCTGTTGGAAGGAGTGCTGATCCAGGGGGGCCTCAACTTGGTAGTCGGCGCTGCCAAGGTCGGGAAGACCGCCTGGATCATCGGATTACTGGGGGCGCTGATTCGGGGTGACTCGTCCTATCTGGGCCAATCAATCACAGGTCCGCGCACGCCGGTTCTGCTGGTGGGCACGGACCAGCCCCTCAGTGACTGGTCCCAGATGCTGCGGGGTTTCGGCCTTATGCAGGAGCGGCCGGATAGCACGGTGGTGCTCGATGGAACGATCTCCGAGTTTTACCACTCGGGCCATGCCTTCAGCCTGAATCAGACTGGGATTTCATCCATTGAGGCGTGGTGTTCCCGTCATCAGGGCGGACTGGTCATTCTCGATTCAGCGGCCTCGTTGACCCGGAAGCTTCGCCTGTCAGAGAACTCCCCCACGTTCGCCCAGCCGTTCGAGGCCCTGATGAAGGCGGTCGCCCCCCATGGGGCCACCGTCGTCCTCATCCACCACACCTCGAAGACCTTCAAAGGGCTGGACCCTACCCAGGCGAGCCGCGGCACCTCCGCCCTGCCGGCGATCGCTTCCCAACTGGTTGGTCTGTTTCCGTATCCAACTCGACGAGGAGCTTCCCCAGACCCCCGCGTCGTGCTGGCGAGCAAGGGTCGCGGCGACGCCCCCATCGATCTGGTGATCGAGCGTGGCGGGGCCACCGGCTGGACGTTCCACGGCAACTTCGAGGACATTCAGGAGGAAGAGCGAGACCTCAACACCATTCGGGAGCTGAAACCTCGCCAGGATGCGCTTTACCACGTGCTAGAGGAACGGCATCGCGCCACCCGGCAGATGCAGTCCGCGGCCAAGATCAGGCCCTACCTTCCGACGAACTTCGACACTTCGAATCCTCGCTTATACCATCGAGTCTTTGAACAGCTTGCCGATAAGGGCCTGATCGACGTTCAGTTGGTCACCACCTCCACAGGGCAAGAAAACCGATACGGATCGAAGGCCGTTCAACGGCTGATCGATGCGGGCGAGCCCACCAACCTGGGAGTGGTGGACGAGCCTGACACCAACGGGCTTGGGGTAACACCCCAGCCAGCAGCAGGCCCACCACCGATCACTGACGTCAG
Source organism: Cryptocyanus atlanticus LEGE 06306 (assembly GCF_056633155.1). Taxonomy (NCBI): domain Bacteria; kingdom Bacillati; phylum Cyanobacteriota; class Cyanophyceae; order Synechococcales; family Prochlorococcaceae; genus Cryptocyanus; species Cryptocyanus atlanticus. Next base: position 536 of record NZ_JBSJOZ010000011.1, on the reverse strand, counting down.
CGAGGCGGCGGATTCAGACGATCTTGCCGATCCTTCCGAGGTGTCCGAGGTGTCCGACCCCGCCGCCCCCTCGGAAGGGAACGGACCTGACTGAGGTGATTGAGGTGTCCGCCCTGTCCGACCCCCCTCCGGACAGGTCGGACACCCATGACGTCAGTGGAGCTCACTTGCGTACTTCCCCCGCCCCCGTCCGCCCATCCGTCTTACCGATCATCCGGCTGCGGCCTTCTGCAGGGCGCGCCGATCGGGGAGGAACAGAGCCAGGGGGGCGGACAGGGGGCATCGGTTCGGACCTGTCCTGGTCTCATCCAGGTGGCGATCCAACCGATGCCCCCCCATCCATGACACAGGCAATGATCGGAGCATTTCACCAGATGGGCAGACGCTCGGATCGTGGCGTAATCCAGGGGGTCAGATCGACACAGCGGCATCCACCAATCCACCAAGACGTGAACGCCCCGATATACCGTTATCTAACTAAGTTGCTTCTCCTATGAAGCAATTCTAATCGCCCAGATGGCTGCTCCTGCAGTGCT
>NZ_JBSJOZ010000039.1:0-1727 GCF_056633155.1 Cryptocyanus atlanticus LEGE 06306 | reverse complement strand
GGCAGGTGAGCAGGGGGATGCAGTTCGCCCCGGGGTGATGCCGAAACCAGTGGCAGGTGAGGCAGACCCGTCGGCTGCGGCTGGGCAGCAACACCTCCCGATCGAGGTAGGGCCACTCCTCGATCGAGCCGTGCCGGAGTGCATCAGGGCGGGAGCGAGGGGGCATGGTGCTGCGCAACAACAGAGTACACCTGTACTAGCAGACAGGCACCGAGTCGGTGGTGCTCCAACGGCCAGGGCACGCGATCTGGTGCCGGTGGTGGCGTTTACTGCGCCAACAGATGGCCAGCGGGGGGACCGCCCTCTGGCTCACTCACCCCTTGGACCAGGACCAGGATGGCCGCCCTCCCCTCCATCGCACCCCCCCAACGGGTGGCCCTGCCAGGACGATCGCCTTGGCCTGTCAGGTGCCCCTCGTCTGTTGGATGAAACGGGCTACGCCAACGCTGCACCCGACAGAGAAGCCCCCTGGGACCTGGACCCAGAGAGAACCTGCCGGCTGCTGATGGATGCAGTCTCGGCCCTGTCGGCCAGTTCGGATAGGCTAAGAGTGAGGATCTTGAGATGAGGATTCTCCTCGGCGATCCGGCATAGCTTCCAATGGCTGGTCAAACACTCATTCCGGTAGAAATAGCGTTCTCGTTGACTCGACCAGATGACCTGGCTTCTTTCATCAGCATTGAGCCCCAGCCGCTGCAATGCATGGTCATACATGCCGAGACGATGGCAGAGAGCCACCCACTGCTTCAGGGTCAGATCATGAATACTCTGTCCAAGAATCTCGCGGCCAGGGAAGTCCATGGCCATGACCACACATCCGCTGTTGCGCAGGCCGCGTCTGATGATTCCTGCCCCTGCAGGAAGCTCAATGTGCTCAGGCTTGATCTGAATCCAATGAACAAGATACTTGCAGTTAATAATTTGCCTCGATCTCCTTCTGACCCGGATGGAATGGGACGAACGCAGACGCTCAAGGAGCTCCATCGTCGGCGTTTCTGGTCGTGGGAGTTTCAACTGTTGGCTCAGGTCCTTCGTGTTGGCCATGGATTTCCTCGTTCAGACGATTGCTGGATCGTTGATCCGTCTGCTGTTCTTTGTTCACCAGGCCCTCTTGCCGGTTCCGTTTCACAGGCAAGGGATCGTCCCAGTACGACATCGGAACCCGTGGCCGTGCTTTCTGGGCGGGCATTGGATCAGGCTCTCAAGGCCAGAGCAAGAATGCCCTCAGACGCGAACGCTGAGGGCGCTCCGGCGCTGCTGCACGGGACGAAAGGGATGCCGGGCCGTCAGGTAGAGGATGCCCGGCGTCATGACCACAGCCAGGGGAGAGACAGCGGAGCTGAGACACGTCCCCGGTCCGCCTGATCCAGCTTTGCGGCTAGGCCCTCGCCGTCACCTGAGTCTGCTCGGGGGTGCCACCGCCGAATTGGTGGAAGTGGCAGCCTCGAGCTGAGCGACAACCTCAGCAAGGCTGATCTTCAGCATCGGGAGGTGGGGATTCATCTCTCTTAGCCGCATCAGTTGGCATGTATTCCGCAGGTACAGATGACGGGAGTAGTGTTGGCTGGGGTCACTTCTCCATGCGACTCTTGTGCATTCAGCTTCACTCATCCCCAGGGAAACGGGTGCATTGGAAAACAGACCGAGCTTCCCACAGAGAGCGATCAACTCCCTCTGGGTCAACCCCTCGAGACTTTTGCCAAGAATATGGCTTCCGCGATAGTCAA
>NZ_JBSJOZ010000010.1:0-102678 GCF_056633155.1 Cryptocyanus atlanticus LEGE 06306 | reverse complement strand
ACAAGAGTTGGCTATGATTATTCTTGGAACCTGCCGCGAAGCGGCTTAGTTCAACGCTGATTCTGCAGGTCCGTTAACCGGCTCACAGACACTGCACTCGCCAGGATAAGCAACCATGGCACAGCACTCATACAAGCGAGGACTCAGTGGCAGCAACCCATTTCGGTCTTGGGCCCCAAGTGGTCGGCAATTTATGCGGACCCGTTAACCATCTGTTCCTTTCGCTACAGAAGATCTGCGGGACTGCTCACCCCCAGCGGGCCACGGTTCAGCACATGGGTGTAGATCATGGTGGTTTTGACATCGCTGTGACCCAGAAGCTCCTGGATGGTGCGAATGTCCTGCCCGCCCTCAAGGAGATGGGTGGCGAACGAATGGCGGAGGGTGTGGCAAGTGGCTGGCTTGGTCAGGCCAGCCGCCAGTACGGCCCGACGCACCGCCTTCTGGATCAGGCTGGAGTCGAGATGGTGACGGCCCTGTTGGCCGGAGGAGGTGTCGCACCACCGCTGATGCTGGGGAAACACCCACTGCCAGCCCCACTCCACGCCGGCATTTGGATACTTACGGCCCAGGGCATGGGGCAGCATCACGCGTCCCCAGCCTTGCGCCAGATCCTGCCGATGGGTCTGCCTGACCGCCTCCAGGTGCCCTCGGAGCTGGCCTCCGATCCGGCTCGGCAGCAGGGTGCGGCGATCTTTGCCCCCTTTGCCATCACGCACCATGAGCTCGTGGCGGCTGAAGTCAAGATCGTGGACCCGCAGCCGCAGGGCTTCGATCAGCCGCAGCCCGCTGCCATAGAGCAGGCCCGCCACCAGCGCCTCCACCCCATCCAGTCGTTGGAGCACGGCTCGGACCTCCTCCGGCGTCAGCACCACCGGCAGCCGCGGGCGCTGACGCGCCCGAACCACCCCCTCCAGCGCCAAGTCCCGGTCCAGAAGCTCTCGGAAGAGAAACAGGAGCGCCGCCAGCGCCTGGTTCTGGGTGGAGGCGCTCACCTGCTGCTCGACGGCCAGGTGGCTGAGGAAGGCATTCACCTCGGCGCTACCCATCGTGCGCGGGTGACGCAGACGGTGAAAGCGCAGGAAGCGCCTCAGCCACTGCTCGTAGGTGTTCACGGTGCGGCGAGCGTAGTGCCGCACCTGTAGCTCCTCCCGGTAGCGCTGGATCAGTCCGACCTGGCGTGGGGTGTTCTCCATGACGGTTGGTGCTGCTTCAGCTAGAGCATTCCCCCAGAGGTCGTCCCCGCTGGTCTACTCTCCCCGTGGTTCTGGCCGGCTCCGTTGATCCCCTGGCTACCTGAGGGCCACCAAGCCCGGCCGGAGGTGGAGCCTGCAGGCCAGAAGCATTCCGCTAGAGAGCCACTGCGGCGTCTTGCGGCTGGGTTTCGACGAGAACAGCGTGGGCCCCAGCCCCCGCCGCGTTCATGGATGGTCAGCTGGAGGGATTGGATCTCCAAGCGATTCAGGCGGCGAACGCGGAGTGGTTGCAGGGGGACAACGGCATGCCCATTGGTTCAAGCCCACGGTCGATTGGGCACCATGGCTGGCTGAACGGCTGGACCCATGAGGCTAGGGAACGGTTGGAAGCCGCTGCTGTTGGTCGAGGAGAGCAGCCTGCATGAGGCCCAGAGGGTGCTGGGGGAGGTCGATACAGCACGCGCAGCGTTGCTCGACGTCCCAACGTGAAGCCTGCTCTGTCGCGACTGCAGTCCGAATCCAGGGTTGACGCCAGACATCCCCATCAAGCTGAATGGTCCCCCTAACCCTCGAGGCCGTTCATCCAGAGCAAGGGATGACACCTTGGCCCACAAGGAAACTCAGGTGAATGCTGCCGGATTCGGTGCAGCATGGGAGGGCCCCAGCGCCTCCTGTCTCAGACCCCCACAGGCTGGCCAGTGGATAAGGCCTCCTTTGCCTTCTCCTGCTCCGCGAGCACGTCGGCGAGGCCTTCGAGATCCTCATCGGTGATCTTGGTCTGCATCGGGCAGTGCTTGGGTCCGCACATCGAGCAGAACTCGGCCTGCTTGTAGATGTCAGCCGGCAGGGTTTCATCGTGATATTCCTTGGCCCGCTCCGGGTCCAGGCTGAGCTCGAACTGTCTGTTCCAGTCGAAGGCATAGCGGGCGCGGCTGAGTTCGTCGTCGCGATCGCGGGCTCCCGGGCGGTGGCGGGCGAGGTCGGCGGCGTGGGCGGCGATCTTGTAGGCGATCAGGCCCTCACGCACGTCTTCGGCGTTGGGCAGGCCGAGGTGCTCCTTGGGGGTCACGTAGCAGAGCATCGCCGTGCCGTGCCAGCCAGCCAGGGCGGCGCCGATGGCGCTGGTGATGTGGTCGTAGCCGGGGGCGATGTCCGTCACCAGCGGGCCGAGCACATAGAAGGGCGCCTCGCTGCACTCCTCCATCTGCTTCTTGACGTTGAACTCGATCTGGTCCATCGGCACATGGCCCGGACCCTCCACCATGACCTGGATGTCGTGCTCCCAGGCGCGGCGGGTGAGCTGACCCAGCGTCTTCAGTTCAGCCAGCTGGGCGGCATCGGAGGCGTCGTGCTGACAGCCGGGACGCAGCGAATCACCCAGCGAGAAGCTGCAGTCGTAGCGCTTGAAGATCTCGATGATGTCATCGAAGCGGGTGAACAGCGGGTTCTGCTTGTGGTGGTAGAGCATCCACTGGGCCAGGATGCCGCCGCCGCGGCTCACGATGCCGGTGAGGCGACCCTTCACCAGGGGCAGGTGCTCGATCAGCAGACCGGCATGGATGGTCTGGTAATCAACGCCCTGCTGGCAGTGCTTCTCGATGATGTGCAGGAAGTCGTCGGCATCGAGCTTCTCGATCGAGCCGTGCACACTCTCCAGCGCCTGATACACAGGCACGGTGCCGATCGGCACGGTGGAGGCGTTGATGATCGCCGTGCGCACCTCATCGAGGTTGACACCGCCGGTGGAGAGATCCATCACCGTGTCGGCGCCGTATTTCACGGCCAGGCGCAGCTTGGCCACCTCCTCATCGAGGTCGGAGGCGTTGGGGGAGGCGCCGATGTTGGCGTTCACCTTGCAGCGGCTGGCGATGCCGATCGCCATCGGCTCCAGGTTGGGGTGGTTGATGTTGGCGGGGATGATCAGGCGGCCCCGGGCCACCTCCTCCATCACCAGCGATGCGGGCAGGTTCTCCCGCTGCGCCACATAGGCCATCTCCTCGGTCACCACGCCCTGGCGGGCGTAGTGCATCTGCGACACGTTGGCGTCGCCACGACGCTTCTCAATCCAGGCGCTGCGCATGATCGGCTCGGGCAAGGGGCGTTCGGACCGGGGGCCGCTGGGAGGCGAGGGCACAACTCCGGATCCGGACGCCCCCGGGACCGAGCGGGCCGCGGTGGCATTCGGGACACTTCCCTGCGCCGGCATGACCCGGATCAGGTTCGGAGGGTGTGATCTCAGCCCCCGGCCTGTTCCGGTGGGCACCCCTAGTGACTTACGAAACCTAGCAAGGCTGAAAGGATCCAGGCGGCCCCCTGCGGCGATCAGGGCTGCAGGCCATCGAGAGCGGCGGCCACCACCCGGTGATCGGGATCCTGGCGCATCCCGGCGAGCCAGTCGCGGGCCGTGCGGCCCGGCTCGTCGCAGCCGGCTGCGGCGGCATCGCGCACCACCCGGCCCAGAATCTCGGCACCCCCCGCCCGCACCGTGCCATCGGCATCGGCGATCGCCATGCGGGCCAGCTCCAGCAGCACCTCAGGAGCGATCAGCGGCTGCTCAGCCAGGGCGGAGAGGATGCTGCAGCGCACCAGCCACTGGTCATCGCCCGCAAAGGACTCCCGCAGCAGCGGCCAGGCCCGCTCCACCCCATAGCTGGCCAGGGCGTTGGCCGCTTCAGCCCGCACATTGGCGTCCTGGTCCTCGACCAGGGCACGCACCAGGGCCTGCCAGCCCGCTTCGTTGCGTTTAATGCCCAGGCCGGCGCAGCTGATCGAGCGCACGATGAACGGGTTCTGCTCAAGACCCAGCAGCAGCAGCGGCACGGCCCGCTCCACCTCCAGCCGGCGCAGGCCCGCCAGGGCCGGCATGGCACGGGCCGGGTCCCCCGACACGATGGCCTCGCGCAGGGACTCGGAATTGGGATCCGGGGCGGAAGGGACTGGGGCGTCGCTCATCGGAGCAGAATCTCGGCCCCTCTCACCCTCCCATGGCCGGGCTCAACCGCCCTGGCCGAGGCCGGGGCCGGGCGGCTCGCCCCGCAGGGCCTCCAGCAGAACCCGCCGCCGCTGCGCCCGGCGCACCCCGCTGCTGACCAGCAGACCCGAGCCGATCAGCAGGGCCGGCACCGCCTGCAGCCGCTGATTCCCGTGGCGCGAGAACAGGCTGACCAGCGCCAGCAGGATCAGCAGGGGGGCGGAGAGCGCCACCAGCAGTCGCACGGCCGGAGGGGTGCGGCTCAAGGGCAACGCTCCATCCAGAGCAGCAGGCTCAGCGTCAGCACCTGCACCCCGACCGCAAGGGAGCGCTCATCGGGATTGAAGCCACCGTTGTGCAGGGGCGCGCAACCCTGGGCACCGGCCACCCCGAGGCGAAACATGGTGCCCGGGCTGGCGGAGAGCAGCTCGGCGAAATCCTCGGCGCCCAGGGAGGGATGCTCCAGCCGCTTCACCTGCCGCGGCCCCAGCAGCGCCTGGGCGGCCGCCTCCACCAGGGCGGTGAGCGCCTCATCGTTGTGCACCGGCGGCGAGATGCAGCGGTAGCGCACCCGGGCCTCGCCCCCATACCCCCGGCAGATGGCATGGACGGTCTCCTCGATCCAGCCCGGCAGCTGGGCATGCACGGCGGTGTCGAGGCAGCGGACGGTGCCGAGCAGCCGCACGTGGTCGGCGATCACGTTGAAGGCCTTGCCGCCCTCAATGCGGCCGAAGCTCACCACCACGGGGTGGAGGGCATCGAGCCGGCGGCTGATCGCCTCCTGCAGGCCGCTCACCACCCGCGCCGCGATCCAGATGGCATCGGTGGACTGGTGGGGCCTGGCCCCATGGCCACCTTCCCCCAGCACCTCCACCTCCAGCTCACCGGCCGCCGCGGTGAGGCTGCCGCTGCGGACGCCGATACTCCCCACCTCCAGGCTGGGGAAGACATGCAGACCGAACAGGGCCAGGACCCCCTGCATGGCGCCGTCGGCCAGCATCCAGGCGGCCCCTTCGGCCGTCTCCTCCGCCGGCTGGAACAGCAGCCGCACCCGGGCCGTGAGCTGGTCCGCCAGGGGGGCCAGCAACCGGGCGACCCCCAGGCCCACGGCGGTATGGACATCGTGACCGCAGGCATGCATCAGCCCCTGGTGGCAGGACGCGAACGGCAGACCGGTGCGCTCCTCCACCGGCAGAGCGTCCATATCCACCCGCAGGGCCACCAGCGGGGCCAGTTCGGGACCCAGCTCCGCCACCACTCCGGTACGCCCGACCCCCTCCCGCACCCGCCACCCCAGCAGACGCAGCTCACCGGCCACCAGGGCCGCCGTCTGGTGTTCGCCGCCGCTCAGCTCCGGGTGGGCATGGATGTGGCGGCGCAGGCCCACCAGCTCCGGCAATGCCTCCTCCAGGGCGCGGTCCAGGCCGTGCCGCCTCCAGAGCACCGCCGCTCCGCCGACCACGCTGTCCCCGGCGCCATCGGTGACGAGCGGGTGGGACCCCGGGGAGGGGGGAGCGGCAGCAGGACTCATCGACTGACCAGGTGGAGAAAATCCTCGAGAGCGTGGACCGGCCCGGGTGGCCAGCGCCGTATCTCCAGAAGCCATTCTGGCTGGCGGTAGCGGGCATCCAGTCCGGAGGCCGCCGCCCAGTTGCTCTCGGCCTCTCCGGCGGCGCCGCGACGCCAGAGCAGGGCGGTGAGAGCGGCCCGGGCGTCGGCGAACAGGGGATACCGGCGCACCAGATTGCGCAGGTCCCGTTCGGCCTGGGCCAGGTCACCCAGCTGGAAGGCCGCCAGGGCGGCGCTGGACCGGGCCATGGCGAAGCCGGGCCGGGCCGCCGCGGCCGCCTCGAAGCAGCGGCGGGCCTGGGGCCAGTGGCCGAGTGATCCCTCCACGTTGCCCAGGTTGTAGAGGGCCGACGCGTCCGCGGGGTCCCGCTCAAGGATCCAGCCGTAGTCGGCGGCGGCCTCCTCCCAGCGGCCCAGCGCCTCCTCGGCGGTGCCCCGGTTGAGGTGGGGATCCGCACTGGCCGGCTCGAGGGCCATGGCCCGGTCCTGATCGGCGATGGCGGCTTCGGGGCGACCCAGGGCCAGCTGGACGTTGCCCCGGTTGCTCCAGGCGGAAGCGTCCTCGGGAGAGCGCTCCAGCACCCGGTCCCAGAGGGGCAGAGCGTCCCCGAACCGCCCGTCGCGGCTGGCCTCGAGAGCCTGGCCGAACAACTCCGCCAGCGGTGCCTCCGGGCCGCTGCGCCCCGAGGCACCGGCCGAAGCGGCCCGCACGGCGCCCGGCGCCAGGAACAGCCAACTGGCCAGCAGCAGCACGGCGGCCAGCGGCCAGCCCGAACTCCGCCGGCACAGGCCAGCCCTGCCCGGGGGCCGGCGCCCCATCAGGCGGCCTCCGGCCAGCCCAGATGACGCCGGGCCGCCGCCGTGGCGACGCGACCGCGGGGGGTGCGCTGCAGAAAACCCAGCTGGAGCAGGTAGGGCTCCACCACGGTTTCGAGAGTGGTGGAATCTTCGCCGAGACCGGCGGCCAGGGTGTCGAGACCGACCGGCCCGCCGCCGTAGCCGTCCAGCAGCAGCTCCAGCAGGCGCCGATCGCTGGCATCTAGGCCCCGGTCGTCGACCCGGTGCAGGCTGAGCGCTTCGGCCACCAACGCAGGGGCGATGCGGCCCTGGCCCCGCACGCTGGCCACGTCCCGCACCCGCCGCAGAAGGCGGTTGGCGATGCGGGGGGTGCCGCGGCAGCGGCGGGCCACCTCCAGGGCCGCTTCCGGCTCCAGCTGCAGGGAGAGCAGGCCGGCGGCCCGCTCCACGATCGCCCGCAGATCCTCCAGTCCATAGAACTCGAGCCTCTGGATCAGCCCGAACCGATCCCGCAGCGGCGAACTGAGGGCCCCGGCCCGGGTGGTGGCCCCCACCAGGGTGAAGGGAGCGAGCGGCACGGCCCGGGTGCGGGCAGTGGTGCCCTTCCCCACGGTGAGATCAAGGCGGAAATCCTCCATGGCGGGATAGAGCAGCTCCTCGGCCACCCGATTGAGCCGGTGGATCTCGTCGATGAACAGCAGATCGTGGGGCTGGAGATTCACCAGCAGGCCCACGATGTCGCGGGGGCGCTCCAGGGCGGGGGCGCTGGTGATGCGGCAGCGCACCCCGAGCTCCTGGGCCAGCACCAGGGCCATGGTGGTCTTGCCCAGGCCGGGGGGGCCGTAGAGCAGCACGTGATCGAGCGCCTCGCCACGGGCCAGGGTGGCCTCCACGGCGATCCCGAGCACCTGCTTGAGCTCCCGCTGGCCGATGTAGTCGCTCAGGTGCCGCGGACGCAGGCCATCCTCCCGGCCGACGACACCTGCTTCGGGGGGTAGAGCCGGCTCCGGCTGCGTGCGGGGATCGACCAGGCGGGGCGACCGCCTGGCCCCGGATCCGTCGGCGGAGGAGACGATCGCCATGGCCCTGAGCGTAGGCAGACCGGGGCCTCGATAGGGTCGAAGGGAAGGAACCGGCAAGGGCACAGCGATGGCGAAAGCCGCCGGCAAGAAAGCGGCCCGGGCGGCGCGGGATGCCGCCAACCGGCTGCTGGCTGACAACCGCTTCGCCCGCCATCAGTACGAGATTCTCGAGACCCTCGAGACCGGCATTGAACTGGTGGGCACCGAAGTGAAGTCCATCCGCGTCGGCAAAGCCAACCTGCGCGACGGCTTCTGCCTGATCCGCAGCGGGGAGCTGCAGCTCCACAACGTGCACATCTCCCCCCACAGCACTGCCGGCGCCTACTTCAACCACGAACCGCTGCGGGTGCGCAAGCTGCTGGCCCATCGCCGCGAGATCGATCGCCTGCGGGTGGCGCTCGATCAGAAAGGTCTGACCCTGATCCCCCTCAACCTGCACCTGAAGGGCTCCTGGATCAAGCTCAGCCTGGGGCTGGCCAAGGGCCGCAAACTGCATGACAAACGTCAGGAGGAGAAACGCAAGCAGGACGCCCGCGAGGTGCGCACGGCCCTGGCCCGCCTCTGAGGGCACCCTGGGCCACCACCCGCCAGCCATACAGTCCGCCCAGATCAGGGACCCGGGGATGTCGGCACTGACGCGTTGTCTGCAGGAGGAGGCCGCGGCGATCGCGGCCGCGGCCGAGCGGCTCGACGGCCCCCAGGTGGATGCCGCCCTGGACCTGCTCAATCGCTGCGCCGATCAGCGCGCCAAGCTGGTGATCACGGGCGTGGGCAAGAGCGGGATCGTGGCGCGCAAGATCGCCGCCACCTTCTCCTCGATCGGCCTGATGGCCCTGTACCTCAATCCCCTCGACGCCCTGCACGGGGATCTGGGGGTGGTGGCCCCCGAGGACGTGGCCCTGCTGCTCTCCAACAGCGGGGAAACCCAGGAGCTCGTCGAGATCCTCCCCCACCTGCGCCGGCGGGGCACCGCCCGGATCGCCCTGGTGGGCCGGGTGGCCTCCAGCCTGGCCCGGGGCTGCGATGTGGTGCTCGACGGGTCCGTGGACCGCGAGGTCTGCCCGCTCAACCTGGCCCCCACGGCGAGCACGGCGGTGGCGATGGCGATCGGGGATGCCCTGGCGGCCGTCTGGATGGAGCGGCGGGGCATCTCACCGGCGGACTTCGCCCTCAATCACCCGGCCGGCGCGCTCGGCAAGCAGCTCACCCTCACCGTGGCCGACCTGATGGTGCCCGCCGAGCGGCTCCATCCCCTGGAGGAGACCGCCCCATTGAGCGAGGTGATCGCCCTGCTCACCCGCGACGGCGTCGGAGCCTGCTGGGTGCGGCGGGCCGGGGCGGTGGGGGGGCTGGCCGGGCTGATCACCGATGGGGACCTGCGTCGCGCCCTGGAGCAGCATGCCCCCGCCCACTGGGCCCGCCTCCGCGCCGGCGAGCTGATGACCGCCGATCCGATCACGGTGGGGCCCGAGCTGCTGGCCGTGGCGGCGCTCGAGCGCATGGAACGGAACCGGCGCAAGCCGATCGGGGTGCTGCCAGTGCTGGCGGCGGAGGGACCGATGCTGGGCCTGCTGCGGCTGCACGATCTGGTGCAGGCGGGCCTTACCACGGCAAGCTGAGCGGGACCCCTCCCTTCCAGTCCATCCCGGGGGGGCGACGGCACCGGTCCTAGTTTCAGGACTGACCTCCGGGGACCGGTTTGCACCCCCACAATCAGTCCTTTCCTGCAGCGGATCCGGCAGCCGAGCCCTGGCGCGGCCGGCGCGTTCTGATCACCGGGGGCGCCGGCTTCATCGGCTCCACCCTGGCCATCCGCCTCAGCACCCTGGGAGCGGCGGTCACGGTGGTGGACAGCCTGATCCCGCAATACGGCGGCAATCTGTTCAACCTGCGGGGCCATGAGCACACGATCCGGGTGAATCTCTCGGACATCCGCGACCGCTATTCCCTCGAGGTGCTCCTGCAGGAAAAGGAGGTGATCTTCAATCTGGCCGGGCAGACGAGTCATCTCGATTCGATGCACGACCCACAGACCGATCTGGCCATCAACGGCATCGCCCAGCTCAGCCTGCTGGAGCTCTGCCGCCGGTTGAATCCTGAGGCCCGGATCGTGTTCGCCAGCACACGGCAACTCTACGGGCGACCCCGTTATCTGCCGGTGGACGAATCCCACCCGATCGAGCCGGTCGACATCAATGGCATCAACAAACATTCCGCCGAGCTTTACCATCGCCTCTACAAGGATGTGTATGGCCTGAGCAGTTGCGTGCTGAGGCTCACCAACACGATCGGCCCCCGGATGCGGATCCGTGATGCCCGCCAGACCTTCGTGGGGATCTGGATCCGGCAGCTGCTGGAGAGTCAGCCGATTCAGGTCTGGGGTGGCGATCAGATCCGCGATTTCAATGATGTGGAAGATGTGGTCGACGCCCTGCTGCTGGCGGCCCTGCGCACGGATCTGGAAACAGTTCCATACAATCTGGGCTCCAGCGAGCGGATCACCTTGCGGGCCCTGGCCGAGCTGATGATCCAGCTGCATGGATCCGGGGATCTGGTCGTGGTTCCGTATCCAGCCGAGCGCAAGAAGATCGACATCGGCGATTACTACTCCAGCCACGAGCGCTTCACAGCCGCCAGTGGCTGGAAGCCGCTCCAGCCCCTGGCGGCCACGCTCGAGCGCACCCTGGCCTACTACCGCGAACACAGCGCGCACTACCTCTGAAACCTCCCGCCCCCAGGTCCGATCGAGCTGATCCCGATGCCCCAGGCCCCCAGCCCCGACCCCTTCAACTTCCCCCAGCGGGACTGCCGGCGCTACGGCCATCTGCTGATCGAGGGCCTCGAGCGGATCCAGGCCTCCGGCCAGTTGATCCTGGGCGAAGGGGTGCGGCGCTTCGAGGCCGCCTTCGCCGGCTGGCTCTCCCCCGACCTCGATCCCGACCAGGTGATCGGCGTGGCCAGCGGAACCGACGCGCTCGAACTGGCGCTGAGGGCCTGCGGGGTGAAGGCCCGGGAGCGGGTGCTGCTGCCCTCCCACACGGCCTACGCCACCCTGGCCGCGGTGCTGCGCCTGGAGGCGGTGCCCATGTTCGTGGATCTGGAGCCGGGCCGGGCGGTGCTCTCGCTGGAGCATCTCCGCCGGATCCTGGAGGGCGAGGCCGGCCCGGGGCCGGCGGCAGCGGATGGGGCCGGGCCGATCCGGGCCGTGATCGCCGTGCATCTCTATGGCGAAGCCTGTGATCTGGCCGCCCTCAGCCGGCTCTGCCACTCCCAAGAGGTGGCCCTGGTGGAGGACTGCGCCCAGGCCTGCGGCACCACCGTCAACGGTCGGCCGGTGGGCAGCTGGGGCGACGCCGCCGCCTTCAGCTTCTATCCCACCAAGAATCTGGCCGCCTTCGGCGACGGCGGTGCCCTGGTGATCCGCCGGCCGGAAGGGGTGGAGAGGGCGCGCCGCAGCCGCTTCTACGGCTGGGACGGGCAACGCCGGGCCGTGCAGTTCGGCGTGAACAGCCGCCTCGATGAACTGCAGGCCTGGGTGCTGCTGGGGAAACTGACCGAGCTGGAGCAGCGGATCCAGGATCGGCGGCAGGTGGCCGGTTGGTATGCCGAACGGCTGGCCCCGCTGGGGGAGGCGGCCCTGCTCCCCGGCGACGGCGCTGACTGGCGCCACGGCTATCACCTGTATGTGATCCAGCTGCCCGGGGTGGATCGCGACCGGCTGCTGCGCCGGGGGGCGGAGCTGGGACTGCCGCTGGGGGTGCACTATCCGCTCGCCTGCCACCAGCATCCCTACGTGATCGAGCGGTTCGGAGCGACCGGCGGCCTGGAGGAAACCGAGCGCAGGGTGGAGCACATCCTCACCCTCCCCCTCCATCCCTACCTGGAAGAGGAGCGGGTGGAGCACGTCTGCCGCGGGCTCATGGCTCTGCTGCGGGAGGAGACCTGAGCACGGCCGGCCATGGTTGAATCAGCACCCGAAGCGGGGCTTCGAATCCCAGATCAGACGGGAGGACCTTGATGATGACGGTGGCATCGGAGAGTCCCCTCCCGCCCGCGGTGCTGGACCCTGGCTCCACGCCGGAACTGAGCCTGGTCATCCCCCTGTATCGCAGCAGCGGCTCGATCGATGCCCTGATCGATCGTCTGGAAGGCCTGGCGCTTCCCTGCCTGTGGGAAGTGGTGTTCGTCGACGACGGCAGCCCCGACGACACCGCCGCCCGGCTGCGGCGGCGACTGAAGGGAACGCGTCTGCAGGGTCTGCTGATCTGCCACGGCCGGAACTTCGGCGAACACCAGGCGGTGCTCACCGGCTACCGCCATGCCAGCGGTCGGTACGTGCTCAATCTCGATGACGACCTGCAGAATCCCCCCGAGGAAGGCCTGCGGCTCTGGCGCAAGGCCGTGACCGACGGCCTTGACGTGGTGTACGGCGATTACCGCCAGAAGCGGCACGCCGGCTGGCGCAACCTGGGCAGCCGCTTCGCCAACCACACGGCCTACTGGCTGCTGGATCTTCCCGAGCGCTTCTATCTCTCCAGTTTCCGCTGCGTGGCCGGGGTGATCGCCCATCACGCCGCCCACTATCAGGGCCCCTATCCCTATATCGACGGCCTGCTCTCCCAGTACACCCGCTCGATCGGCAGCCTGGAGGTGCAGCACGATGCCCGCAGCGTGGGGGAGAGCGGCTACAGCCTGCGGCGCCTGATCCGCCTCTGGCTGAACATCTTCACCAGTTTCTCGATCATGCCCCTGCGGCTGGCCTCGTTGCTCGGGGTGGGCATGGCCCTGGCGGGACTGTTCACCATCGTCACCCTCCTGCTGCAGAGCCTGATCAACGGGGTCCAGGTGCAGGGCTGGCTCTCGATCGTCTCGGCGATCCTGCTGTTCGGAGGCATTCAGTGCCTGCTGATCGGCCTGCTGGGGGAGTACCTGGGCCGGATTTTTCTCACCGTGAGCGGAAAACCCCAGTCCTTCGTCCGCAGCCTGGACACGATCGGACCTGGTGCGCCTCCCCGATGAACAACGGAGCCTGGCGAACGCTGCGGCGTCCGCTCGATCGCAGCGCGGTGCGCTTCCTGCTGGTGGGTGGCTGCGGGGAACTGCTCTATCTGCTGGTGTTCTGGGCCATGACCCGGACCGGCGCCACGGCCGTTCAGTCGATCGCCGTGGCGGGGGGGCTCTGTCTGGTGGTGAACGCGGTGCTCCACGCCCGGATCAGCTTCCGGGTCCGGTTTCGCTGGCCGTTGCTGGTGGCCTACCTGGGGGTGCAGCTGATCGGTCTGCCGCTGGGGCTGCTGGTGGGCTGGGGACTGGAACGGCTGGCCGTCCCGCCCCTGTGGATCGCCCTGGTGAGCATGGCCGTCTGGTCGGTGACCTCGTTCCTGCTGACACGGCGCACCTATCGGAGGGCCGGGCCCTAGGCCTGTTGCACCAAGGATCGGGCCTGCTCCAGCTGATCGGCCGTATCCACCGAGAGGAAATCTCCCTCCACCTGGAACGTGCCGAAGCGCACCCCCGCCTCGATGAGCCGCAGCTGCTCGAGCCTCTCGGTCTGCTCCAGGGCGGAGTGCGGCAGGGCGGCCCAGCGGGAGAGCAGCTCGGCCCGGTAGCCGTAGATCCCCACGTGGCCCCAGTAGGGGGAGTGGCGGTGCCACTGGGCGGGGTCTACACCCCGCACATGGGGGATCGCCGAGCGGGAGAAGTAGAGCGCCCGGCCATCGCCGGCCAGCAGGGTCTTCACCACGTTGGGGTCGTGCACCTTCTCGGGCCCGAGCCGGTAGACTGGGGTGAGCACCTCCGGGGCTGGCTGGCGGCGCTCGAACTCCGCTGCCATCGCGTCGATCACGGCGGGATCGATGAAGGGCTGATCCCCCTGGACATTGAGAATGACCGTGCGGGCAGCCGCATCGCCGCCGATGGTGACGAGGTCGTTCACCACCGAGGCCAGCCGGTCGCTGCCCGAGCTGCAGGCCGCGCTGGTCATCAGCGCCGGGAAACCCCAGCCGACGGCAGCCTGGTGCAGCGCCTCGCTGTCGGTGCAGAGCACCACCGCGACGGGACGGGAGGCGGAGCGGCAACGCTCCAGCACCCGCCGCAGCATCGGTGTGCCGCCGATGTCGGCGATCACCTTGTCGGGAAGCCGCGAGGACTCGAGCCGGGCCGGCACGGCCACCACACAACGCCAGCTGGGCGCCCCGCCTGATCCCGTCTGGCTCACCCGCATGCCGTCCGCTGCCGCGGAGCCTATAGCCGCCACCCTGGCCCCTAGAGCCGTTCCCGATCGAGCCGGGTTGCCCTGGAGCGGCGCAGCCGCTCCCCCAGGGCCGGGCCGGGGGCGACCCCTTCGGCACGCAGATCAGCCACCGTCAGGGGCCCCCGCAGATGGCGCCAGCGCAGCCACCAGCGCAGCAGGGGTCGCCGCGGCCCGGTGCCGGCGGCCAGGGCCAGGGCCACCGCCGCCGGGCTGAGTCCCTGGCCCTCCAGCAGCGACGACCAGCGCGAGGGAGTCCAGTCCTCCCCGGAACCCGGCCAGCCCGCCCGCTCCAGCCGCTCCCCCAGCAGCAGCCACTGGGCCAGCAGCTGATGCTGGCGGTGGGGCACCTGCAGCCGTTCAGCCACCGCCAGCGGATCGCTGGCACCGGCCAGCAGGGCCACCAACGGAGGAAGATCGAAGCGGTTCGCCCGGCGCAGGCGCCGCGGCCAGTGCCGGTCGGCCTGAAGCCCGTCATCCAGCAGCGCCAGGGCTCCCCAGCCCTGCAGGGCCGCCAGGGCTTCCCGCCAGGGCTCCCGCTGCAGCAGCAGCTCCAGTTCCCGCCGCAGGCGGGTGCCCAACGCCGCCGGCGCCAGGGCGGGATCCTGACCCTGCCGCCAGGCCCAGGGCCAGGCGGCCAGGGTGGCCGCCGCCTGCTCCCGGCCCTCCGGCGCCAGCCGGAAGCCGAGCCGGGCGGCATAGCGGGCGGCCCGAATCAGGCGGGTCGGATCGTCCCGAACGCTGTCGGCGTGCAGAAAGCGGAGCTCCCGGCGGAGCAGGTCCGCCTGGCCCCCATGGGGATCGAGCAAGTCCAGGGGCAGGCCGTCCCGAGCGGACGCCTCGGGGTCGTGCGACAGCACCAGGGCCATGGCGTTGATGCTGAAATCGCGGCGGGCCAGGTCGTCCTCGAGCCGGCCCGCCCGGACCACCGGGTTCTCCCCCGCCACCGGATAGCTCTCCAGACGGGCAGTGGCCAGATCGAGCAGCAGGGGGCCTTCCGGCAGCAGCAGCTCCAGTTCCACCGTGCCGTAGGCCCCATGTTCCTGAAAACCGAGCAGCCGCCCGGGGGGCAGCTGCTGGCCCAGCGCCCGCCCCAGCCGGGGAGCGGCCAGCGAATCCGGCCGGACCGGCCCCCCGGGCCCCGCCTCGCCGCCATCCACCACCAGGTCCAGATCGGTGATGCCGCGCCAGGGATCCCGGTGCACGGTGTGCAGCAGGAGATCCCGCACCGCACCTCCCACCAGCGCCAGCCGATCACCGCCGGCCGCCCGCTGCAGCAGCGGCCAGAGGGAGAGGGGGATGCCGGGGATCTCCACGGCGCGGAACGGACCGGTGGGCGGTGGCTGCATCATCCCCGAGCACACTGCGCCGCCCTCACCAGGAGGCGCAACGGGCCCGGGCCCGGCGCAGAAACGACGCCACGGCAGCGGGATCGGCCGGCGGCTGCCGGCCGGAGGCCACGGCCCGGTAGAGATCCGCGACCCGCCAGCTCTCGGTGTCGGCGTCGGCACCATGGCGCGGGATCAGATGCAGATGGAAGTGGCGGGCCCCCTCCCCGAAGGCGATGGCATAGACCCGATCACAGCCGACCAGCTCCTTCACCAGCGCGCAGCTGCGCCGCAGCACCGGCCCCAGACTGGCAGCTTCCGCAGCATCGAAGCGGTCCGGGCCCGGCACGTGCCGGCGCGCATCGAGCAGAATCCAGCCCACCAGAGGACTGGGGTGGGGATGGTGCCGCAGCAGCCAGGGGCCCTCGTGGTGCAGCAGCGGGTCGTCACCGGGTTCAAGCGTCGCCTGGATCGCGCAGACCCCGCAGCCGAGGTCGGCCGCTCCGCTCAGTCCCACAGGGCCATGGCGTCGTCGCGGGCGCCGAACCACTCGGCCGCCAGCGGACCGCCCGTGGCGCGCTGCTGGCGGAACCAGGGACCGCCCAGGGTCCAGTGCAACAGGGTCGGCCCCGCGTCGGCGCCGGAGCCGGGCTCCGGTGGGGCCAGCACATCGACCAGATGGTTCCAGCCGACGGGAAGCGCACCAATCTCATGGTCGCCGGCCAGCCAGTGGAACCGATGCAGGTCCAACCCGCTGGCGGTCTCGACGTACGCAGGCGTGAGGGCGGAGCAGCGGCCGCAGTTGAGCAGCATCAGCGAGCTCCAGTTCTTCTTCGGATAGGCGCTCTGCACCTCCCCGAGAAACTTCGCCGCCTCGGTGGGCGCATGCTCATGCTGCACGCACATCACGGCGTAGCGGTCGTCGCGCAGCGCCCAGAGATCGGCGATGTCCCCCCGGCAGAGCATGTCGCAGTCCATGAAGAGGGCCCAGCCCTGGTAGTCCATCAGGGAGGGCACCAGAAAGCGGGTGAAGGAGAAGGCCGTGCTCTGCTTCGGATCGCGGGGGCGGTTGTGCAGAGCACTCAGTTGCTCCGCCACGATCGGGGTGATCGCCAGGGGCAGGCTGCTGTGCTGGTACAGGCTGTCAATCAGCACGTTGGTGGCGGCCCGCTCCCGCGGGTCGTAACCGATGAAGATGGGGACCGGTCGGTTCATGGACAGAGGGTAGGGGTCGAGATGGTGACGACCAGGATCGCGCCGGAGCAGGGGGGACAGGCCAGGCCGGCCGACATCACGCTCCTGGCCACGGCCGACTGGGACCATCCGCTCTGGACCAACAAGCAGCATGTGGCCTGCACCCTCGCCGAGCTGGGTCACCGCGTGCTCTACGTGGAGTCGCTGGGTCTGCGCCCGCTGCGCGCGGGCGGCTCCGACTGGAAGCGTGTGCTGCAGCGGCTCCGCCACGGCCTGCGGCCGCCGCGGCCGGTGCGGGAGCGGCTCTGGGTCTGGTCTCCGCTGGTGCTGCCGGGGGCCCGCGGCGGCCTGGCCGCCTGGCTGAATCGCCAGGTGCTCCGGCTGGGGCTGGCCCGCTGCCGCCGCCGGCTGGGCCTGCGCCGTGACTGGCTGTGGACCTACAACCCCCGCACCCTCGAGGTGCTCGATGCCCGGGCCTACGACCGGCTGATCTATCACTGCGTGGACGCCATCCAGGCACAACCGGACATGCCGGCCGCCGCCATCGATCACGGCGAAGCCCGCCTCTGCGCCGAGGCTGATGCGGTGTTCGTCACCTCCCCCCAGCTGCTGAGCGATCTGCGGCCGCTGAATCCGGCCACCCTCTACTACCCGAACGTGGCCGATGGCGCCCACTTCGCCCAGGCCCGGGATCCGGCCTTGGCCATCCCCGCCGAGCTGGTCGCCCTGCCGCCCCCCCGGATCGGTTTCGTCGGCGCGATCAGCGCCTACAAGCTGGATCTCTCGCTGCTGGAGACCCTGGCGCGGCGCCATCCCCACTGGTCCTTCGTGCTGATCGGTCCGGTGGGCGAAGGGGATCCCTCCACCAACGTGGCGGCCCTGGCGGCCCTCGAGAACGTGCACCTGCTGGGCACCCGGCCCTACGACGCCCTGCCCTCCTGGCTGAAGGGCCTCGATCTGGGGCTGCTGCCCCTTCGCCAGACCCCCTACACCCGGGCGATGTTCCCGATGAAGTTCTTCGAATACCTGGCGGCGGGCCTGCCCGTGGTGGCCACGGCCATCGACGCCCTTCAGCCGTTCGGCGATCTGGCCCTGCTCTGCCCGCCCACTCCGGAGGCCTTCGCCACCGCCATCGCCGCGGCCCTGCGGGGGGACGGGCCGGGCCGGCCGGAGCGGCTGGCGGGGGCCGCGGCCCACACCTACCGGGGCCGAACCGAAGCGATGCTGCAGGATCTGAGCCGACTGGAGTGAAACCGATCCCATGCCCCGATCAACCAGCATCGTGACGGCCTGCATGAACCGCCAGGCCCACCTGCTGGAATCGGCCAGGCGGGTGGCGGCCTGGACCCACCACGAGGAACATCTGATCGTCGACTGGAGCAGTGAGATCCCCCTGCGGCGCGGCGATCTTCCGGCCGATCCGCGCATCCGGATCCTGCGGGTGAGCGGAGAAGACCGCTGGAATCTCTGCCGGGCCTACAACTTCGCCCTGGCGCGCGCCCGCGGCTCCTGCCTGTTCAAGCTCGACGCCGACTGCTGGCCGGAAGCTCTCGCCCACCCCGACGCGCTGGCCGGCACGGCGCCGCTCTGCCGCTTCGGCAGCGGGCCCGACGGCCGACTCGGGCAGTGGATCATGGACCGGGCCCTGATCGAGCGCGTGGGCGGCTTCAACGAACTTCTCTGGGGCTACGGCTTCGACGACAAGGATCTGAAGGCGCGGCTGGGCTGCCTGCTGCCCCTCCCCCTCGAGACCCTGCCGGATCAGGCGATCGGGGTGATCCCGCATTCGATCCACTACCGGGCCGCCCGCCGGGACGGCAGGGAGACGGAGAGCCCCGGCCTCGACCTGCGCCGCAGTCAGGCCCTGAAGTCGGCCACTTCACTGGCCAACCGGGTGGTGGCGGCCCACTGCCCCTGGCATGCCGGTGCCGCCCCCAGCCGCTACCGCCGGACCGACGCCGGCGACTGGGTGGCCGAGGCCGGCACCCCGCCACGCCCACCGGCACCGGTGGCCAGGGAGGTGAACCGCCTGCGGCGGGTGGTGTTCTGGAGCCGGTTCCTGGCCATCCCCGAGATCTGCGTGGAGCGGCTGCCGGAGAAGCTGCTGCCGGCCGGGACGCTGGGAGACATGCCGATCGCCTGGTGGCATCGGGGCTACTGGCACACAATCCGGCGGCTCATCGAGCTGCCGGTGAACGTCCTGGCCAGCCTGCGCGGCAGCCTGCGGGCGACCCGGGGGATCCGTGGGTAGGCGGGCGGCCCTGCGGCTGATGCTGGAGCGCCGCAGTGGAGCCCCGGCCACCTGGCTGCTGAGCCGCCCGATCGGGGCGGTCCTGCCCGCTTCCCTGCGCAGCGTTCTGCTGGGCGCCCGGGTGCACCGGGCCGTCGCCGGCAACGACGACGCCACGGCCCTCGCCGACCTCCACACCCTGGCCGAACGGCACGGCCGGCACGAACTGGTGCATCGGCTGCTGTTCCGCCGCGGCTTCCGGCCCAAGGACCCCGCCAGCCAGCGCCGGCTGCTCTGGGGTGTGGCCGACGACCCGGTGTTCCAGCCGTCGCACCGCTCCTATGCCCTGATCAGCCTCTCCTACCGAAGCCTCAAGGATGGGGATCGCCCCCAGGCGGCGGTGCTCATCCCCCCGATCGAGGCGATGGCCGCAGGGCTGGAGAACGATCCCGCCACCCTCTCCTGCCCCCAGGGCAACCGCCGCAACCGGGCCAAGCTGCTGATCTCCTCCTATGCCACGCTGATCCATCTCCATCTGCTGGTGGGCGACGGGGACGCGGTGGCACGCATCGGCGCGAGGGCGCTCGCCCTGGCCGAGCGGATCGACTACGGCCAACTGCCCGCCGACGTGGCCTACCGGCTCACCACCAACTTCGCCCGCAGCCTGGGCATCGGCCTGCTCGATGCCTGGCGCCGCCAGGACGACGGGGGGCAGCGGCGGGCGCTCGCCGCCCTCGAGACCCTCCGCCTCGAGACCCTGAATCCCCGGCACGGCGGCAGCGGCGCCCAGGAGAACCACCGGCGGTTCGTGGCCGGCCTGCTGGAGTCGTACGCCACAAGCGTCGGGGAGCCGGCCGGCTCCGGACTCCTCCCCCGTCCGGAGCCGATCGAACCGGGGCGGATCCTCAATGTGGCCACCGCGGAGCTGAACGAGCGGCTGGCGGAGTTCCTGACCCCCTGATGCGGATCCTCCTCTACATCGATTCGCTCAAGGCCGGCGGCGCCGAACGGGTCACGCTCCAGTTCGCCGCCTGGCTCAGGCAGGCGGGCCATGCGGTGACCGTGCTCACCCGTCATGGGCCGTCCTGGGACTTCTATCCGATCGGCGCTGATGTCCGGCGCGTCGTGGAAGTCGACGCCGCCCGCGCCCTCGGTCCGCTCGGCTTTCCCTGGCGCCTGCTGGCCCTGCGGTGCCAGCTTCGGCGGCTGAGGATCGAACTGGCCATCGGCATGACCACCCTGCCGGCGATCAAGCTGCTACTGGCCAGCCGCGGCCTGGGTGTGCCCGTGGTGGTGTCGGAGCGGAACTACCCACCCGCCAAGCCCCCCTCGGCGCCCTGGCGGTTGCTGCGGCGGCTCGTCTACCCCTGGGCGGCCCTCCATCTGGTTCAGACCGAAGCGATCGCCGCCTGGCTGCGGCGGCAGGGCCTGGCCCGGCGGACCGCCTGCCTCCCCAACGCGGTGGCCTGGCCGCTGGCGAGCTTCGAGCCCCGCCTCGATCCCGCCGACTGGCTCCAGCCGGCCTGGCCGGTGATCCTGGCGGTGGGAACCAAATCCCACCAGAAGGGGTTCGATCGGCTGGTGGGCGCCTTCGCGCGGATCGCCGCCGACCATCCGGACTGGCGGCTGGTGATTCTGGGGCTTGAGGCCCGCCCGTATCACGGTGCCGATCAGGTGGCCGCCCTGCGGGCACGGCTCCCGGACGACGACTCCCTGCAGCACCGCCTGGTGCTCCCCGGCAGGGCCGGCAACGTGGCCGACTGGTACGGCCGGGCCGACCTGTTCGTGCTGAGCTCCCGCTACGAAGGCTTCCCGAACGTGCTGCTGGAAGCTATGGCCTGCGGTTGCCCCTGCCTGGCGCTCGATTGCCCCACCGGTCCGGCCGAGATCCTCGAGCCGGGACACAACGGCTGGCTGCTGCCCGCCGCCGCGGACGAGGCGGAGCTCGCGGGCGCCCTCACCCGGCTGATGGCCGATCCGATGCTCCGCCAGGGGCTGGGCGACGAGGGCCGAAGGGTGCGGGAACGCTTCGCACCCGAGCGGATCAGGGGCCACTTCCTGGAGCTGCTCGAGCCCCTGCTCGGCCGCGACCGCGATGGTGGAGGCGGATGACCGTCCCATCCGTCGGCGAGCGGCCGGCCCCACTCAGGCTGCTGGTGTTCGCCCCGAGCCGCCGCACCCCGTCGGAGACCTTCATCCGGGCGAACCTGCGCGCCCTGCCGTGCACCACCACCGTCTACTGCGGCGACGAGCGGCCCTGGGGTGGCCCGCCGCTGCGGTTGGCCTTCGGCCTGGCGATCCTGGCCAGCAAGGTGCTGGACCGGCTGGGCTGGCAGCGGGCCGCCAGCTGGATGCCCTCCCGGCTGGCGATCACGATCTGTCGGCGGGAGCGGCCCGATGTGGTCCTGGCGGAATTCGGGTTCCACGCCGTGCGGATCATGGAGCTCGTGCCCGCCACCGGACTGCCACTGATCGTTCACTTCCGCGGGGCCGACGCCTCCTCCCGCCGCTATCTGGAGCGGCTGCGGCCGCGCTACCGGCGTCTGCTGCGGCTGTGCAGCGCCGTGGTCGTCAAATCGCGGCCGATGGCGAACACCCTGCGGGCCCTGGCGCCGGAACGGACCACGCCGCTTCCCCTCCTGATCAGTCCATCGGGCGCCGATCCCGATCGCTTCGGCGGGGCCGATCCGGCCGCGGCGCCGCCCCTGTTCCTGGCGGTGGGACGGTTCGTGGCCAAAAAGGGTCCGCTGATCACCCTGGAGGCGTTCGCCCGGGCCGCCAGGGGTCGTCCCGCCGCGCTGCAGCTGGTGATGGTGGGAGCCGGCCCGCTGCTGGCGGAGGCCCGGCGGCAGGCGGTGGCGCTGGGGGTGGAGGAGCAGGTGCAGTTCCCCGGCCTGCAGACTCCGGAGCAGGTTGCCGGCTGGATGCGGCGCAGCCGGGGCTTCCTGCAGCATTCCCTGACCGGACCCGATGGCGACCAGGAAGGCTCCCCGGTGGCGGTGATGGAAGCCCAGCTCAGTGGTCTGCCGGTGGTGGCCACGCGCCATGCGGGCATTCCGGAGGTGGTGCTGGAGGGGGAGACGGGTCTGCTGGTGGAGGAAGGGGATCTGGAGGGCATGGCCACCGCGATCGCCCGCCTGGCCGACGATCCGCCGCTGGCGGCGCAGCTGGGGAACGCCGGGCGGGACCGCTGCGCGGCCCGCTTCACGGTGGCCCATCACATTGAGCAGCTCATGGCCCTGATCGAGCGGGTCCGCTCCGAGGGTCCGCCCCCCAACTCCCGGCCAGGGCCGTAGGGTCGCCCCCGATCCGGGGTCAGGGCTCCGGATCGCGCCCCTGTCGTGCCGCCCCCCCGCCATGGCCGACCCGAACCTTCTGCTGATCCGGGGCCTCGGCCACAGCGGCACCACCGTGCTCGATCTCCTGCTCGGCAGCCACTCCCGCATGGTCGGGCTGGGGGAGGCGGTGCGGATCCTGGAGCCGATCGGCCCCGGCGAGGAACAACGGGGACCGGCCCAGCTGCGCCAGGAGCTCCGGCACACCCGCCGCTGCACCTGCGGGGAAACGGCGGCCCGCTGTCCGATCTGGGGGCCGCTGCTGGAGTGGCTGCCGGCCCATGACGGGGCCTCGATCCGCGCCAAGCTCCAGCGGCTCCTGGGCCAGGTGGGCGCCCAGAACCGCGGCGATCAGCCGATCGCCTGGGCCGTCGACTCCTATCAATCCGATCTGGAGGTCCCCCTGCTGCCGTTTCCGGGGGTGGAGGTGCGGTTGATCCACCTGGTGCGTGACGTGCGCTCCTGGGTCCACTCCCGCTCCGCCGGCTCCCGCTCCGCCCCCGGAGCCGCCTGGCGATCGATGGCCCGCTGGGCCCGCACCAACGGGCAGGTGGCGGAGGTGCTCCGCCGCTCCGGGCGGCCGGTGTTCCAGCTCGGCTACGAGGAGCTGGCCCTGGCTCCGGAGGCGGCGCTGAACAAGCTCTGCACCTGGCTCGACCTCGACTACGAACCGACGATGCTCAGGCCGGCCCAGGACGCCCAGGGCAGCCACATCCTCTCGGGCAACCGGATGCGGTTCGATCCCTCCCGATCCGCCGCCGTCCGCTATGACGGCGGCTGGCTCAGCGGCAGTCATCCCTGGATCGGGCTCGCCGCCCAGCTCCCACCGCTGCAGGCCATGAACCGCCGCCTCGTCTACTCCAACCAGCTGCTCTGAGCCAGCCGCGCCAGGGCCGTAGGCTGGTCGGATGGTCGGTCCCAGCCACGCTCCCTCTGACTCGGGCGGCTTCCTGGGTGGACTCAACGAGGCCCAGCGCCGCGCCGTGGACCACCACACCGGCCCCCTGCTGGTGGTGGCCGGCGCCGGCAGCGGCAAGACCCGGGCCCTCACCCACCGCATCGCCCACCTGATCGGACACCACGGGGTCGATCCCCATCAGGTGCTGGCGGTGACCTTCACCAACAAGGCCGCCCGGGAGATGAAGGAGCGGCTGGAGCTGCTGCTGGTCCAGCGGCTGGCCACCAGCCGTTTCGGCCAGCCGCTGAGCACCCTGCCGCCGCAGGAGCAGCGGCAACTGCGCAACCGCATCTACCGCGAGGTCACCAAGGATCTCTGGATCGGCACCTTCCATGCCCTGTTCGCCCGGCTGCTGCGCTTCGACATCGACAAGTACAAGGACCCGGAAGGGCTCCGCTGGACCCGCCAGTTCTCGATCTACGACGAGGCCGATGCCCAGAGCCTGGTCAAGGAGATCGTGACCCAGGAACTGGGCCTCGACCCCAAGCGCTTCGAGCCCAAGAAGGTGCGCTGGGCGATCAGCAACGCCAAGAACCAGGGCTGGCTGCCGGATGGAATGGAGGCGAAGGCCGAGGGCCTGCGGGGCCGCAAGGAGGCCGAGGCCTACCGGCTCTACCGGCGTGCCCTGGCGGCCAACAACGCCCTCGACTTCGACGACCTGCTGCTGCTCCCGGTGCAGCTGCTGCAGGGCAACGAGCAGGTGCGCCACTACTGGCACGGCCGCTTCCGCCATGTGCTGGTGGATGAATACCAGGACACCAACCGCACCCAGTACGACCTGATCAAGCTGCTGGTGACCAATGGCCGCGAGCCCGAGCACTTCGACGATTGGGGCAGCCGCTCGGTCTTCGTGGTCGGCGACGCCGACCAGAGCATCTACAGCTTCCGCGCCGCTGATTTCACCATCCTGATGGGCTTCCAGGAGGACTTTGGCGACAAGGCCAGCGATGAGGCCACCCGCACGATGGTGAAGCTGGAGGAGAACTACCGCTCCACCGCCACGATCCTGGAGGCGGCCAACGCCCTGATCGCCCACAACAGCGAACGGATCGACAAGGTGCTGCGCCCCACCCGCGGCGAGGGGGAGCCGATCCTCGTGACCCGCTGCGACGACGAGATCGCCGAGGCCGAAGCGGTGGTGCATCGGCTGCGGATGCTGGAGGCGGCCCACCCGGAGCTGCGCTGGGGCGACATGGCCGTGCTCTATCGCACCAACGCCCAGAGCCGGGCGATGGAGGAATCCCTGGTGCGCTGGGGCATCCCCTACATCGTGGTGGGGGGCCTGCGCTTCTACGACCGGCGCGAGATCAAGGATGTGCTCGCCTACCTGCGGCTGCTGGTGAACCCGGCCGACAGTGTCAGCCTGCTGCGGGTGCTCAATGTGCCCCGACGGGGGATCGGCAAGACCACCGTGCAGCGGCTCAGCGATGCCGCCGCCCAGCTGGGCCTGCCCCTGTGGGAGGTGGTGAGCGATCCGGAGGCGGTGCGCTCCCTGGCGGGCCGCTCGGCCCGGGGCCTGCTGCAGTTCAGCGAGCTGATCCGCGATCTGGCGGAGCGGGTGCAGGAGGCGCCGCCGGCGGAGCTGGTGCAGCGCGTGATGGAGCAGAGCGGCTACCTGGCAGAACTGATCAGCGACGGCACCGATGAGGCGGAGGAACGGCGCCGCAACCTGCAGGAGCTGGTGAATGCCGCCCTGCAGTACCAGGAGGAGAACGAGGAGGGATCGCTGGAGGGCTTCCTGGCCTCCGCCGCCCTGGCCAGCGATGCCGACAGCAAGGACACGGCCGCCGACCGGGTCACCCTGATGACCCTCCACGCCAGCAAGGGGCTGGAGTTTCCGGTGGTGTGCCTGGTGGGGCTGGAGCAGGGGCTATTCCCCAGCTACCGCTCCCTGGAGGATCCCTCCGCCCTCGAGGAGGAGCGGCGCCTCTGCTATGTGGGCCTCACCCGCGCCAAGGAACGGCTGTTCCTCTCCCATGCCAGCGAGCGGCGGCTCTGGGGCGGCATGCGGGAGCCGGCGGTGCCGTCGGTGTTCCTCTCGGAGCTGCCCGAAGAGCTGCTGGATGGGGACACCCCCCGCAGCGGTGGCGCGGCCCTGCGACGGGAGCAGCGCCTGGATCGCCTCACCCGGGTGGACCGCCCGGAGAGCCGGCGGGTGGAGTCGGGGGGCGTCGCGGGCGGGGCGACGAACGCGGTGCGCCGGCGCGCCCCCTCCCGCCCCTGGGCGGTGGGCGAGCGGTTGCGCCACGCCAGCTTCGGGGTCGGCACCATCACCCACCTGTTCGGTTCCGGTGAGAAGGTGTCGATCGCCGTGAAGTTCGAGGGGATGGGGCCGAAGATCCTCGACCCCCGCCTGGCCCCGATCGAAACTCTCGATGCCTGAGGCCGGCCCCCTCTGCCGATCGGAGCGGGAGACGCCCCGCTGGTGGATCGAGCCCATGCTGGAACGGTCCAGGGCCTGGATCGAACGGCGGCGCGAGCCCCTGGAGCGCGGCAGCGACCTGCTCCTGGGCCTGGGGGTGTTGATGGCCTGGACCCAGAACGACACGACCAGTGCCCTGGTGGCCCTGCTCTGGCTGGTGCTGCGGCTGGCGATCAGTCCGGGAAGCGGAAACTTCAACTGGGTGCTGATCCTGATCCTGCTGCTGAATCTGCGGGGCGTGGTGCTGCACGAGGGCCCCAAACCCTTTTCCCACATCGAATACATCGTGCTGATCGCGGCCTTCGTGGCCGGCGTGGGACGGCCCCTGCGGCACTGGCAGGCCTCCCTGGTCGCGATCGCGGCGGCGGGTGTGGTCGGCTTCGTCTTCAACCTCACCCCCTTGAGCGCCTCCCTGCAGGCCATCTGGGTCGGCCAGGCCGATCTGTCCGGCTACCTCGGCCAGACCTGGGGGGGGCAGTATTTCCGGGTCGGCGCTCTGAGCGTCAACCAGACGGCCTTTCTCTGCGGCCTGACCCTGTGTCAGAGCGCTGCTGTCGCGATCCGCAGCCGGGGTCGCCTGCGGATGCTGATGACCCTGGCGGCCCTGACCAGCGCCCTCGCGGCCTTCGCCACCGGCTCCCGCCTGGCCGTGCTGCTGCCCCCGCTGCTGGTGGGGACCGGACTGGCCCTGACCGGCCGGCCCTCCGCCTGGCGCCCGCGGCGGATCGCCCTGGTGTTCGGAGCCGGGGTCCTGGCCCTGGTCCTGCTCCACCAGAGCGGGCTCGACACCCGGCTGCTGCAGATGTTCAGCGAGCGGAAAACCACTGGGGATGACGGCCGCCTGGCGGTGCTGGGCTGTTACCTCGGCCTGCCGTTCCTGGAGCCGGGCTTCTGGTTTTTCGGGGCGGGGTACGGGGCGGCCAGGATCCGGTTCTGCGATGAGGACGTGGGAATCTCCGTGAGCCACGCCCACAACTTCATCGTTCAGATCATCGCGGACTCCGGACTGATCAGTGCCGCCGCCGTGACCCTGGTCGCCATCCTTGTCTTCGGCCGTCTGAACCGGCTGCTGCCGGCCAGCACCGACACGGGCGAAGATGGCCGGAGGGCCCGGGTGATCGCACCGGCGCTGCTGGCCAGCTGCCTGTTTCTGTTGATCTTCAACATCTTCGAACTGACGATGCTGAAGGTGACGATGCTCATCGTGCTGTTCGGCTTTCTACCGGCCTGCAGCTTCTGGGTCCGCTCCCCCTCCGATGCCCCAGCGGGGCGAGGGCAGACCAACGGCCCCGGCCCCGGCCGCCCGGAGGCAGAGCCTCTGGGCACCCCTCCACGGCCCGCACCGGACCCCTGACCCCCTTCGCCAGCCCCCCCCCTTGAAACCAACGGATCCGTCGACGCGCAGCCGGTTCAATCTCCAGGCTTTCGTGTCACTGATCAGCGACGCGTGCCTGGTGCTGGCGATCGTGATGCTGTTCATCGAGGACGGCAAACGCTTCAGTGCCGGAGCCACCACGGTCTGGCTCGCCATCGAGACCGTGCGCCTGACCAGCGCCCTGCCCTGGTCGTGGGGGGTGCTGGCCATCCTGGCCCTGAACGTGCGCGGGATCGTGCTCGACGACGGTCCGACTCCCGTCTCCCACATGGACTACGTGGTGGTCATCATCGCCTTTCTGGTGGGCTTCGGCCGCGACGCCGGCCACTGGCGCCGCACCGCCACCCTGGTGAGCGGAGCCTGTCTGGTGGGCGTGCTGCTCAACGCTGAGGTCATCGTCGACTTCGCCTGGTGGTCGATCGAGTATCAGGCCCACAGCCTCACCAAGAACCAGACGGCCCTGCTGGCCGGACTGGGGGCCCTCAGCGGCGTGACGGCGGGGGTGCTGGGCCGGCGCCAGCTGCACGGGTGGCTGCCGATGATCCCCTGCATCGCCGCCAGCCTGATCCTGGCGAGAGCCACCACCTCCCGGGCCGCCATGGGGCTGGTCCCCCTGTCCCTGCTGCTGGCCGGTCTGCTGATCGTCCGCGATCGGCTCGGCGCAGCCGTCCGCGGCCGGCTCTCGGCACTCACCCCCGCCGCCCGCCGCGGACTCGCCCTGCTCGCCGTGGTGCTGCCGGCCTCGCTGGTGGCCATCGCCCTGATCGTGGAGATCACCGCCCCGGGAGGGCTGCTGCGCTGGTTCAGCGACCTCTACGGGGCGGAAAACCTCGCCAACGACATCGGCAGATTCCGGGTGTGGGAGTGCTATCTCGGGCTGCCGTTCAAGGGTGAGAACCGGTTCATCTATGGAGTCGGGTTTCAGAACTCCTGGCAGGTCTGGTGCACTCCTGAGGTCACGGGCCGGTTCCTGACCCATTCCCATAACCTCCTGCTGCAGATCTGGGCGGAAAACGGGGTCCTGCCCTTCGCTCTGGTCCTGGGGCTGCTGGGGCTGATGGTCCGTCGGGTGCTGCGCAACACGGCGCACCGCGCGAAACCGGGCCGGGGCCGGGAGATGGGGGCGGCGATGGCCTTCACGAGCACCGCGCTGTTCCTCTACCTGATCGGCTTCCACATGGTGGAACTGGGCATGATGAAAGTCCCCATCCTCACGGCCCTGTTCGGGACCTTCCTGGCGGCGATCTATCCCCCCCGGAACCGGCGCAGAATTCACTCCAGATCGATCACCACGGCACCGGATGAGACCGCCAGCTCACTGACATGGCGCCGGACGCCGAACTTGCCCTGGGCCACCTCAATGCTGTAGATCCGGGCGGGCCCCCGCAGCGCAATGGTGGGGGAGAACCGGCAGCCCCGGTAGACCCAGCTCCCATCGGCATCCCGCTCCTTCGCCAGCACCGTTCCCGGCCCCAGGGGAGCCGAACCGATCTCACGGCCCCGTTCGTCGCGGATCACCACCTCGGTGGTGGGGCTGACCTGGCGGTACTCCCCGATGCCCTGACAGGCGAGGGTGTCGGGATCGAAACGCATGGCCCGCTGGCCCGCGGTCGCCACCGGGGTCACCGAGGCCTGCTGATTGCTGGAGGCCACGATGAAGGACAGATCGATGGCCTGGGGCGGATCATGCCGACCACAGCCGCTCAGCAGAGCCAGCCCGCAGAGGGCTCCAGCCCCGGCGGGGATCATTGAGGATCGGCAGGGCATGGGGGGTGAACACCGCCCCGGAGGATAGAGCGCATCTGGGCCGGGCTCCGAACCCGGTCGAATCCCCAGTAGGGCTGCAGCAGGGAGCGCACGGCGGCGCAGGCGTCGACCCGGCCCAGGAGGGCGGCCAGCTGGCGGCTGAGGGCGGCGCGTTCCTCCCACTCGACGGCCTCGACGTCGGCCTGGCCGCGGCGCAGGGCGGAGAGATCCTGCTCCGGAGCCACCTCGATCCAGTGCAGGTCGAGATCCAGCGCCAGTCCGTAGCCGAGATGGGTGCCGAAGGCGTTCGTCGCCAGGCCCTGGCTGAGCTCCATCAGGGTGCGCAGGGCATCGAGGAACCAGGGGTTGGAGCGATGGCCGTTGCAGGCCACGATCCACTCGGCCGGAAGCCCGGGCCACTCGGGATCCTTCCAGTGCCGCAGCCAGATCACCGATCGGTAGCCTCCCGAGGCCTGGATACTCCGGACAGCGGCGAGACAGGCGGGCAGATCCATCCGGCGCTCCACCGCGTCCCAGCTGTGGGCCAGCACCACCAACAGGGTGGGGCCAAGCTCCCGCCGCAGCGCCTCCTGGCGTCGGGGGTCCAGCAGGGATCGGGCGTAGGCGATCCAGGGGCCGATCGCCAGGGCCGGCTGACCGAAGCGCTCCTGAACCCACCGGGCTCGGAGGGGGCCCATGCACAGGAAGGCCTTCGACCAGGGCCTGGGGCTCTCGAAACCCGACTCCCGCGACACCTTGAGTCCATGCTCGAGCAGCAGGGGCAGGGGGGCTCCGATCAAGGGCAGACCGCCGTGCCGCTTGAGCAGGATGTCGTGGCCGTAGTGATGCGACGACTTCTCGCGCTCCCTCCGCACCGGCGTGTGAAACGCCGGGAGATCACGGCTGGGACGGAACCGACCGTCCTCCCAGAGATCGGGACAGACCCGGGGGGCGAAGGGTTCACTGTGGAAGGCCTGGTGCACCAGACCGGCATAGGCCGAGAGCGCCGCCTCCTCCTCCGGCTCGCCCAGGAGCCGCCGGCGCAGGCCCCTCCGCCACCAGTGGAGATCCTCCCGGCGGCGCCTAAGCATTGCGATCCGTCCAGCCGTGACGCAACAGGGCCTCCATGCGGCCCCGCCGGCAGGCGATCGCCTCGGCCAGGGCGCGGATGGCACCCCGGCCGCCGGGCTCAGGCAGCACCAGATCGGCCCGGTGGCGGAACCAGCCCGGTGCATCGGCCGGAGTGAGCAGCAGCCCGACGTGATCCCGCACCACCAGATCGTTGAGGTCATCGCCCACGTAGGCCGTCCGGTCCGGTGCCACGCCCAGGAGTGCGCCCAGCTCCACGATCGCGGCGGCCTTGTCCTGGACACCCACCAGGGCATGGCGGATCCGCAGATGGGCGGCGCGCAGCTGGGTGGCCCCGCCGCGACCACCACTGAGGCAGGCCACCTCGATGCCCAGCGACTGGATCAGGCGGATGCCCAGGCCATCGCGCACATCGAACCGCTTGAGCGGTTCACCCTCGGATCCGTAGAAGAGGCCCCCATCGGTGAGCACCCCATCGACATCGAGCACGAGCAGCCGGAGTCCATCCAGGTGGCGGCCGCAGCGGCGCAGCCCCAGCTGGAACCGGAGGTGACGCAGAAGGGAAGGGTGCTGCACGGGGGGAGCCGGACGTTGGGCCTAGAGCGTGCTGACGGCCACCGGACCCTTCTGGAGCGGGGCACGGATCGCCAGCAACTGCTCCAGCAGGGGTTCGAGGCGATGCAGGGGCACCATGTTGGGACCATCACTGAGGGCCTGGTCCGGATCGGGGTGCACCTCCATGAACAGCCCGTCCACCCCCACCGCCACGGCGGCACGGGCCAGGGGAGCCACGAATTCCCGCTGCCCCCCACTGCTCGTGCCCTGACCCCCGGGCTGCTGCACCGAATGGGTGGCATCGAAGATCACCGGGCAGCCCAGATCACTGAGCTGGGGCAGGCTGCGGAAATCCACCACCAGGGTGTTGTAGCCGAAGCTGTTGCCTCGCTCCGTCAACCAGATCTCGGGAGCGCCCGCCTGCCTGAGCTTGGCCACCACCTGGGCCATGTCCCAGGGAGCGAGAAACTGACCCTTCTTGACGTTGATCACCTTGTCGGTGCCGCTGGTGGCCTCGGCGGCCGCGATCAGCAGGTCGCTCTGCCGGCAGAGGAAGGCCGGGATCTGCAGCACATCGACCACCTCCGCCACCGGGGCGGCCTGCAGGCTCTCGTGGATGTCCGTGAGCACCCGCAGGCCGTGGCGCCGTTTGACTTCGGCCAGCACTTCAAGGCCGGCTGTCACACCCGGACCGCGGAAGGAACCCCCCGAACTGCGGTTAGCCTTGTCAAAACTGGCCTTGAAGA
Organism: Cryptocyanus atlanticus LEGE 06306; assembly: GCF_056633155.1. NCBI lineage: Bacteria > Bacillati > Cyanobacteriota > Cyanophyceae > Synechococcales > Prochlorococcaceae > Cryptocyanus > Cryptocyanus atlanticus. The sequence continues at coordinate 71,834 of NZ_JBSJOZ010000010.1, read as the reverse complement.
TATACGTGATCCCCAGACGATCGGTGATCGCCTTGACCTTCTCAGCAATCTCGAACACCAGCTCCGGGCTCTCGATCACACAGGGACCAGCGATCAGGGTAAAGGACATCGGGGCAAGGGGGGAATGGGGGAATGGTGTCCACCCAACGGGACCAGACAGGGAGCCAGCTGGCCGGATCAGCGGTCAGGATCCAACGAGATTGCGCTCCAGTGAGGCAAGATCCCTGAAGGAATCAGAACGCTCCAGCAACTCACGGAAGCTGCCGAACGCCTTGATCCGGCCCTGGTGAAACTCATAGATCCGATCGCAGCGCATCACCGTGGAGAGGCGGTGGGCGATCACCACGGTGGTGCACCGCCTGCCAATCACATCCAGAGCCTCGATCACATCACTCTCGGTGCGATTATCCAGGGCACTGGTGGCTTCATCCAGCAGCAGAAATTCCGAGCCGCGGTAGAACGAGCGAGCCAGCGCCAGACGCTGACGTTGCCCGCCGGACAACTGCAGGCCATTCTCTCCGATCGGCGTGTGGAGGCCATAGGGCAGTTCACTGACGAATTCATCGAGCTGGGCGGCCTCCAGGGCCGCCCAGACCGAATCCTGATCAGTCTCGTCGGCATGCTGGCCGAAGGCCACGTTCTCGATCACGCTGGCATCCAGCAGGTTGATGAACTGCGGAACCTGGGAGCAAGAGGCCTGCCAGGCCGGCACATCGAAGCTCGAGACGGGAATTCCGTCGAGGGAGAGGTGCCCCTTCCCCGGGCTCAACAGGGCCAGCAGGAGCTGGGCGGTGGTGGTCTTACCGCTGCCTGTGGCCCCCACGAACGCCACGCGGGACCCCACCGGAATGGTGAGATCAATCCCCTTGAGCACCCAGTCGTGGGCGCCGGGATAGGCATACCAGACATCCTCCAGCCCGATCGTGCGCGTGGGCATCACACCCCTGGGGGTGGGAACGCCCGGATCGCCCAGAACGGGATTTCCGGTGGGCAGCGTCAGGTACTCGATCGTCTTGTCGATCACCGGCAGGCCGCCTCGCAGCTGATTGAGTGAGCTGAAGAATTCCTGCAGCGGGGGGGTGAGGCGAAGGGCCGCAATCGCCAGGGAGGAGATGAAGGGGATGATTTCGGTGACGCTGGAGCGATTCCCGTTCAGCAGGGCGGGAACGGCCCCGACCGCGAAGATCAGGGTGATCCCCAGCGGTTCGATCAGAAAGCGGGGAACAACCGGCAACAGCTCGGCGGACCAGGCGTACTCCTTGGCTTTCTCCCCGGTTTCGATGAACCCCTTGCGGAAGAAGGCCTCGGAACCGGTGAGCTTGATATCTCGGATGGAGCCCAGGGACTCGAGCAGAATATGGGCCGTACGGGCCTCCAGCCGCAGTTTCTGCTTGGAGGCATGGCGCAGGTAGGGGGTGATCAGCTGGGACAGCAGCAGATAGGAGCCGACCAGCGACACGATCAGGACGACGGCCGACCAGCGACCGATCACCAGCACGCCGAAGGACAGCAGCAGAATCGAGAAGATGCTGCTGAACATCTTCAACAGGGGATTGACCACCGAGTTGGATGTTTTCTTGATATGGCTCAGCAGCATGGCCGATAATTTGGCCGTGCTTCTCGAGAGATGATATTCATAGCCCTGGGCCAGAACATTGGCGTGGATTCTGTTCGACAGATCAATCCAGACCCGAGCCGTGAGCCGTTGCTGAAAGAACTGCAGCCCCAGCTTGCTGAACGAGGCCGCCCAGGCCAGCACCGCAAACAGCAGGATGAGCCAGAGGCTCTGATCGATCTGATCTCCGCCGAAAACACGCACACCAGGGATGCGATCCTCCAGGGGGCGACCGACGAGCGCTCCCATCAACCGGGCGATCACTCCCACCGAGGCCAGGTCGATCAGGCCAGGAAGAATCGACAGCGGCACCAGAATCTTCAGCTGTTTGATGCGTTCCTGGGGCAAGAACGCGAGCAGGGTGCGCAGCTGTCGGTACGTCCGGCTCTTCGAGAGCGGGTTCAATCGCCTGACGGACTCAACGTTCAGGCCAACCCTATGGGAGACGGCCTCCTTTCCCGCTCCGAAGCGGCCAGCGCCTTAGCCGCCCCCGGACCTGCCTCAGCCACAATCTCCAGCCAGGAGGAGAGCGCAGCGCCGAGGCCTGACCCTGGAGGAGCCGGCTCCAGTGCGCGTCGATCTCCAGCAGTGCCCGCTCCCAGCGCCGGCGCAGCACCGGCTCCGAGCCGGTCTCGAGCAGGGCCTCCAGCCGCTCTGGAGGGGGGAGCCAGGCGGCGGGGTCGGCCACGGCCGCCATGATCCGCTCCAGGTCGGCCTCGAGGGTGCCGCAGCCGATCTGATGGCCGAGGAGTCCGGGATCGAGGCTGTCGGCCAGGGCGTGATTGAGGCTGCTGAACACGACGCAACCGCAGGCCAGGGCCTCAATTGGCGGCAATCCGAACCCTTCACTGACGCCCCGCCCACGCCAGTAGTCGGCCGAGTCATAGAGCACCACGGCGGCGCCGTTGCACAGCCCGACCAGATCCTCCACCCAGCCGCGCTGAACCTCCACCCGCAGCCCCCTGGCGCGCAGGGCGGGCACCAGCCGATCCAGGACATAGGGACTGCTCTTGCGCTCCTGCACCAGCACGTCGATGGGTCGCGGTCCCGCGGCGGCCAGGTCCGGCCGGCGCTCCCCCCGCTCCAGCCACGGGGACTCCAGGGCATTGGGCACCAGATAGAGCGGGTTGCGAGGGGCTCGGTCCCCCCAGTAGCCGAGGGTGTTGCGACTCACCGCCAGCACCGGGACGCCGGGGGGCAGAGCGAAGCCATAGCCGCTGCTGTGGGCGTGGTACGCGGTGGGCCGTCCCCGCAGCCGACGCAGCTGCCGGGGCACGTCAAAACCCCAGCTGACGATCCAGAGGGCCTCACCCGGGGGAGCCTCCCGGGCCAGTAGATCCTCCAGATAGGGCCGACCCTCTTCGCGCTGGCGGTAGGTCACCACGGAGGTCGGCCGGAGCGAGGCGGTCAGCTGTGCCGTCTGGAGTTCGACCTGAAGGCCACCGCAACGGAACCTGCCGGTGGTGCCGGGAACGAGGAAGCGAAGGGGTCGCACGGGAGGGGCGCAGATCAGCCGCCCCGACTCTGACTCAGGCGACGACGGGCTCGGTGCTGCCGGTCCGCTGGCGACGGGTGAGGAAGCCGAAGAGCACCTTGCCGATGGCGGCCACGAGGTTCCCTTCCAGTTCCTGGAACATGACCATGTTGAGATGGAAGGCGTGGTTGGCCTCCTCCACGATGCGGTCGGCCGTGGGCTGATCGATCGGCAGCTGATCCAGGCTGGTGCGGTAGTTGGCCTTGAACGCCTTCTCGTCGGGGATGGCGTCGAATTCGTAGAAGCGCAGGCCCTCGTGCTCGCCCAGGTTCATCGCTTTCTGGGCGATGGCCTTGAGGATCTGACCGCCGGAGAGATCCCCGATGTAGCGCGTGTAGTGGTGCCCCACGAGCAACTCCGGGGCCTCCTGGGCCACCTGGCGGAGGCGGGCCACGTAGGCGGTGGCTCCGGGGGTGGGCTGCACCTGCTGGCGCCAGTCGGAGCCGAAGTAGAAGGCCAGATCCTGCTCAAGGGCGGAACGGCGGTTGAGCGCGTCACTGGCGATCGGCCCCACCACGGGGTGGGCCTTGAGCTTGCCGATCTCCTCCTCCATGGCGCAGTACACGACATAGAGGTCGGCGACCAGCTTGCGATAGCTGATCTTGTCCACCACCCCCTTGAGGAAGCAGGTCACGAAGCCGGTGTTCTCGGCCATCGTGTGGGCTTTCTTGGTGCCTTCGCGCAACTGAGAAGCAAGGGCGACAGCCATCTCGACGGGGGTGCTGTTTGTGACGAACAGACAAATTAGGGCCGATGGGAGAGCAGAGTCGCTGCAGGTTGCGAAGGGTTAAGCGGCCCTGTCCCCACGGTCGCTCTGAGGGTCCAGCAGGGCGAACAGCTCGCGGCAGATCTGCTGGAGCTTCTCCACGACCTCGGGCCTCGGCAGGTTGGGGCCACTCGGTCGCCAGTCCCCCACGGTGGCCAGGCGCCACTGCTCCCCCTGGAAGGTCATGCCGCTGATCAGCACACCCAGCAGGCGGGGCGGCCCCTGGGCGGGCCCCGGGGCCTCGATCAACCGCAGCTGCATCAGCAGGCTGCGGCACTGGAGCCGGGGACTCCAACCGGGGAAGTGAAAGGCCAGATCCACCGACTCCTCCTCCTCGAAGCGACGGGTGACCGGATCGTCGCGCCAGGGGGTGAGATTGGCTCTGGCATCGGGGAAATGGCGGCGCAACAGACCGGCGGCCGAAGCGATGGCCTGGGCCATCTCCGGACTGCGGGCCAGATCTGCCGCATTCATGGCGTTTCCCCTGAGCAGAAGGGCGGATCGGGCGGAACCTAGGCTCGCCCCAACGATCCCATGCTGCAGCGCCCCGCAGGCCGCTGCGCGAAATGGTCGTTGGATGACCACGGGTCCACCCCTGGTCGCCGTCCCGTCTCACCCCGAACGTCCTGCCGCCGATGGCGACCACCTCCCCGGCCCCCCTCCGCACCGACAGCCCGGCTCCCGGTCAGGTTGCCTACGAGAAACTCACTCCCCCCGGCAGCGGCACCGCCATCCGCTTCGAGAACGGCCTGCCGGTGGTACCGCCCGATCCGATCATCCCGTTCATCCGCGGCGACGGCACCGGCGTGGACATCTGGCCCGCCACCCAGCGGGTGCTGGATGCGGCGGTGGAGCGGGCCTACGGCGGTGAGCGCCGCATCGAATGGTTCAAGGTGTTCGCCGGCGATGAGGCCTGCGACCTCTACGGCACCTACCAGTACCTGCCCCAGGACACCCTCACCGCCATCGAGCAGTACGGCGTGGCGATCAAGGGCCCGCTCACCACGCCGATCGGCGGCGGCATCCGCTCCCTGAACGTGGCCCTGCGCCAGATCTTCGATCTCTACTGCTGCGTGCGCCCCTGCCGCTACTACGCCGGCACCCCCAGCCCCCACAAGCGCCCCCAGGACCTCGACGTGGTGGTCTACCGGGAGAACACCGAAGACATCTACATGGGGATCGAGTGGGAGGCCAGCGATCCGGTGTGTGTGGAGCTGATCGCCCACCTCAACGACGTGGTGATCCCGGCCAATGGCAAGCTCGGCAAACGGAGCATCCCGGAGGGCTCCGGCATCGGCATCAAACCGGTGAGCAAGGCCGGCACCCAGCGCCACGTGCGCAAGGCGATCCAGCACGCCCTCGGCCTGGAGGGGGCCAAGCGCCACGTGACCCTGGTGCACAAGGGCAACATCATGAAGTTCACGGAAGGGGCCTTCCGCGACTGGGGCTATGAGCTGGCCACCAGCGAGTTCCGCGAGGTCTGCATCACCGAGCGGGAAAGCTGGATCCTGGGCAACCTGGAGCGCAACCATGGCCTCACCATCGAGGACAACGCCCGCCTGATCGAGCCCGGCTACGACAGCCTCACGCCCGAGAAGAAGGCGGCGGTGGACGGCGAGGTGAAGGGGGTGCTGGCGGCCATCGGCGAGAGCCACGGCTATGGCAAGTGGAAGGCGATGGTGCTGGTGGACGACCGCATTGCCGACAGCATCTTCCAGCAGATCCAGACCCGCCCCCAGGAGTACTCGGTGCTCTGCACCCTCAACCTCAACGGCGATTACATCTCCGATGCGGCGGCCGCCGTGGTGGGCGGCCTGGGCATGGCGCCGGGGGCCAACATCGGCGACAACGCGGCGATCTTCGAGGCCACCCACGGCACAGCGCCCAAGCACGCCGGCCTCGACCGCATCAACCCCGGCTCGGTGATCCTCAGCGGCGTGATGATGCTCGAGTACCTGGGCTGGCAGGAAGCCGCCGACCTGGTCACAGCCGGCCTGGGCGCCGCCATCGCCAGCGGTCAGGTCACCTATGACCTTGCCCGGCTGATGGAGCCGCGGGTGGAGCCGGTGAGTTGCTCGGGCTTCGCGGAGGCAGTGATCACTCGCTTCAGTGCGGGGTAGGGTCGCCCTCCCATGGGCAGCAGGCGATCGGTGAGATCCGGCAGCAGAGCAGTCGCCGCGGCGAGATCGATGGCCTCCGGGCCGTCGCGATTGTGGCGGTCATCCTCAACCACCTGAACGAATCGCTGCTGCCAAGCGGCTTTGTCGGGGTTGACGTCTTTTTCGTGATCTCCGGCTACGTCTGCACGCGATCGCTGGAACACAAGCCACCGGCCGGCAGCGGCGGGGCCCATCTGGCGGCGTTCTACCGCCGGCGCATCCAGCGGCTGGTGCCGGCCCTGGCGGCCTGTGTTGTCGTCACAGCCCTGCTGACCTGCCTGGTGGTTCCTGATCCGACCGCTTCGCTCTGGACCGGACTGCTGGCGCTGGCCGGTGCCTCCAATCTGTTTCTGTTCCAGCAGGCCACGGATTATTTCGGCTCCAGTGGGCTGCTGAACACCTTCACCCAGACCTGGTATCTGGGGGTGGACTATCAGTTTTATCTGATCTTTCCCCTGGCCTCCTGGCAGCTCGGTCTGGGCCGGACCGGCGCCCCGGGTCGCCGGCGCTTCCGCCTCGCGATGGCCGTGGTGGCCGCGCTCTCGTTTCTCCTATTCCTGCACCGGCGGGAACTGGATCCGTCCGCCGCCTTCTTCCTGCCGGGCCCCAGGATCTGGGAGCTGGCGGTGGGCTGTCTGCTGGGCGTGGCCGGGGAAGGCCAGCGGGCGGATCAGGACGGGGCCAGGGGTGGTGACTGGCTGGCCTGGGGGGCGTTGCTCGCCCTGGCCGGGGCGACCCTGGCCCCCCAGGGGCAGGGCCCGATTCCGTTGCTGGTCAGCGTGGCGGCGACCTGCGCCCTGATCCGGACCCTGAGGGCAGGATCACCGCTCGGGCGGATCCTCACCTGCCCACCGGTGCTGCGCCTCGGTCTGATCTCCTATTCGCTGTACCTCTGGCACTGGAGCGTGATCGCCCTCAGTCGCTGGACGGTCGGGATCCATGCCTGGAGTGTGCCGATTCAGCTGCTGCTGATGCTGGGGCTGGCCGAACTCTCCTACCGGTGGATCGAAACCCCAGCGGCCATGACGCTGGGGGCCGCCAGGAACCGGCGCAGCCTCCTGATCGGCTTCGGCCTCAACGCCGCCGCCGCCACCCTGCTGCTGCTGCTGATCGGCGGGGGGCTCGGGGGCCGTCTCTATGCCGGAGAGCGGCCGGCCACATTGTCGGAGCAACGGCAGAAGCAGCGCATCGCCGGCACGGCCATCACCGCCTTCGAGTGTCTGGCCGATCGCAAGGCCCGGCTCGACGGCCGCCGGATCGAGGCGCTGTTCACCACCTGCTCGGCCCCTCCCACCCCGGAGGGCGGGGCCGAGGCCGGAACACTCTTCGTCGTGGGCGACAGCCACGCCGCGGCCCTGATTCCGCTGGCCGCCGATCTGCACCAGGCAGGACTGGGCATCACCCTGGTGGCCAAGGCCGGCTGTCCGTTCCCGGCCACATCCCACGGCCATCTCGATCCCGGCTGTGCACGCTTCCAGCGGAAGGTCGCCAGCCGGATTCTGGCCGTGGGCCGGCCCGGGGACGCCGTGCTGGTGGCGGGCTATCAGCTGAGCCATCTGGCCAGTGGCCAGGAGGCCAGCCGTGATGGCTTCCTGGATCGATCCGGTGAACCGATCCGGGGCACCCAGGGCAAGATGGCGACCTACGCCCAGGCCCTGGAAACCTTTGCGGCCAAGACCGAGGGGGCCGGCCTGCGGGTCATCCTGCTCGGGGCTGGGCCGAGACTGATCGGGCGTGACACCTGTCTGCCGGAATGGTTCCGACCGGCCCGGTGGAATGCAACCTGCCTGGAGGCTCTCCGGGAGGAAGCGGTCGACGCCGACAGGATGAACACCCGACTGCGCCGGACCCTGCCCGCGGGTGTGCACCTCATCGATCCGATGCGTTGGATCTGCCCGAAGGGTTGCTCGCTGACTGATCTGAGGGCATTGCTGGCCGACGACGACCATCTCACCGACACGGCAGTGCGGCGGTTGAAGCGGCCGGTGCTCGACGCCTTGCCTTCGACGAAGCCTCCCCCAGGGTCGGCGGCAAGCCGGGCAGACTGAACGCCATGAGCTGTCCATCCACCGGCCCCGACTCCATGGTCCGTGCTGCCGATGCCGTCAGCGCGGCCGGTCGCGCCAGCGCCGCCGATCCCTGCATCCACTGCGGGTTCTGCCTGCCCAGTTGCGCTAGCTACCGGGTACTGGGAACCGAGATGGACTCGCCCCGGGGGCGGATCCACATGCTTAAGGCGATCGAAGCCGGCGAGCTCAGCCTCGATGCCACGGTGGCGGGCCATTTCGACTCCTGTCTGGGTTGCCTGGCCTGTGTGAGCGCCTGTCCCTCGGGAGTGCGCTACGACGAGCTGATCGAGGCCGCCCGCCCGAAACTGAACGCGCCGGAGTTGCGCAGCCCCTGGCAGCGGAGTTTCCGAGCTCTCCTGTTCCGGCTGCTGCCCTACCCCGCCCGGCTGCGGGCGGTGCTGCAGCCCCTGCGGTTCTACACCGGCACCCCCCTGCAGCGCCTGGCCCGCCGCAGCGGCCTCACCCGTCTGTTCGGACCGGAGATCGCCGCCATGGAACGGCTGCTGCCGCCCCTCGCCCCCGAAGCCTTCCGCGACACCCTGCCAGTGGTGGTGCCCGCCCAGGGGCCGCGGCGCTACCGCGTGGGGCTGGTGCTGGGCTGCGTGCAGCGCCTGTTCGATCCGGAGGTGAACCAGGCGGCGGTGCGGCTGCTGAGCGCCAACGGCATCGAGGTGGTGATCCCGCCGGCCCAGACCTGCTGCGGCGCCATGACCCATCACCAGGGAGTACTGGAACAGACCCGCGACCTGGCCAGCCGCCTGATCGAGAGCTTCGAGGCCGTGATCGGCCCCGGCCGGGCGGCGGGCACCGCCCCCCTCGACGCGGTGCTGGTGGCCGCCTCCGGCTGCGGCCACACCCTGAAGTCCTACGACACGATCCTGGCGAGCGAACCCGCCTGGGCGGCCAGAGCCGGAGCCTTCACCGACCGGGTGGCCGACATCCAGGAGTTCCTCGAGCGCGTGGGCCTGAGCGAGACCTTCGCCTCCCAGCTCCGGCCGCTTCACCACGCCGATGGCACACCGGCCAGCGCCGAGCGGCCCCTGCGGCTCGCATATCACGATGCCTGTCACATGATCCATGGCCAGGGCCTGCGTGAGCAGCCCCGCCGGCTGCTGCGCCACATCCCGCACGTGCGCATCGTGGACGCGGTGGAGGCGGGGGTGTGCTGCGGCAGCGCCGGCATCTACAACCTCGTGCAACCGGAGGAGGCCGCCGAACTGGGCCGCATCAAGGCGGCCGATCTCAGCGCCAGCGGTGCCGATCTGGCCGTGAGCGCCAACATCGGCTGCAGCCTGCAGATCCGCCAGTTCATGGACGGCACCTCCCGTCCGATCGCGGTGCTCCATCCCGTGCAACTGCTGGAGCGCAGCGCCCGGGGAGGGGGATGAGCCCGGCGGCTCATCATCGCGACTTATCGGCTGGATTCCGAATGCTGTGGGATGAAACCGACTGGTCCGGCAAAAGGGAAACTAGGGTTCAGCAACTCTGAAGGAGGACCAGTTCTTGAGCAAACGCTTCGACTGCCCCGCCTCCTATCCCAGCCTCCCCAATTCCACCACTGCCAAACCCATCTGCGCCAAACCCATCCGCGCCAAACCAGATCGACATTGTTCGATTTCCTTGAATTGGGATGAACACAGATCTCCACGGCCATGCTGTCCAAACAGGCAAGGAGCTTGGATGATCCTTCTGCACAACCGATTCAACCCTCCATTCACCTACGGATCAGTTGCCCCATGCCGTTCTACACCTCCGGGAACAGACTGCGCCTCTCCCTGAGCGTCAACGACCAGATTCCCCTGAGTCGCCATTGGCTGGTTGAGGATGGCTATGTCCGCTGGGCCTGCTGGAACGATCAGTACGAACTGGTCAGCCTGGGCGTGTGGGGGCCAGGCGATCTGATCCTGGTTCAGCCCGACTGGATTCAATCCGGCCACGAGCTTCGATGCCTGACCCGTGCGGTTGTCGAGGAAGCGAAGCCATCAGCGGAGGAGATTCACCTCAGCGTTCACAGGCAGTTGCGGCAGCTCAGTCAGCTCACACTGATCGGCCGCATCCGGCCGGCCGATCAGCGTCTGATGGAGCTTCTGGTCTGGATCGGAGAAACATTCGGCAGTGTGAACTCCAACGGTATCCGCCTGTCACTGGTTGACATGAATCTCACCCACCGGGGCCTGGCTGAGCTCTCCGGACTGACCCGGGTCACGGTGACGAAATCCCTGAATCGCTTCAAAGCCGAAGGGCTGATTCGCTCCCTGGGAGACACGGATCTGCTGGTGCCGAGGCCCCAGCGGTCGACACCGCTGATCCGCGTCAGCCGCTTGCATCACAGCAACACTGAAGGAGCTGCGATCTCCATCCCCACATCGCAACAGCCATGACCATCCCCCTCCCGACGGACACCCCCCATGCAGACCTCGATTCTCGATTCACCCAAGGGGTCCACCCCACGGCCTGAGCCCATCGTGGAGCAGGCCAGACCGGCCCGAATTCCCTGGCACCAGCAGTTCCGGCGCGTTCAGATCGTGCAGTCCCTGGAGGCGGTTCAGGACCTGATCGCCATCTCACTCTGCGTCGGCCTGTTCTGCGTGATGGTGCTGCAGCTGTGGGCGATCTTCCGGTCGCTGTTCTCCACGCTGCAATTTCATGCGGTGACGGCGGACATGCTGTTCATCCTCATTCTGGTGGAGCTGTTCCGGTTGCTGATCATCTATCTGCAGGAGCAGCGGGTGTCAATCGGGGTCGCGGTGGAGATCGCGATCGTCTCGGCCCTGCGGGAGGTGATCGTCAAGGGGGTACTGGAAACCGACTGGCGTCAGATCCTGGCCGTCTGCGTGTTCCTGATGGCGATGGCGGTGCTGCTGGTGGTGCGGGTCTGGTTGCCGCCCACCTTCGAAGGGGTGGATCCGGAAGCGCGGATCTCGGCCCGGGTCCGTCAGGCCTGCGAGCGGCATTGAGCGGGAGGACTAGGCGATCTCCTCCACGGCGAGAGCCCGGCCCCGCTCCATCCAGTGCCAGGCCCGATGCAGGCAGCCGGCCTGGCCCAGATTGCCCGGAAAGGTGAGCAGGGGCAGCCCCGGGAAACGTGGGTGATCGGGGCCGAGCCGGAGCAGCGATAGTCCGGGCAGAAGCTGACCCTCCAGCCGCACCGATGCCAGATCGAGCCCGGAGGTGAGCAGGGTCTGGCTGGTGGTTCCCCCCTTGCTGATCAGATACCCGAGCTGGGGCGGCAGGTCGGCGGCGATCCGGGCCATCAGCCCCGCCAGGGCCTGCCCGAGCGGCCCGCTCACGGCCGGATCTCGTCCGCCCCACAGCCCCCGGCTGGTGGCCAGCACCGGTGTGCGGCCGGCCAGCCAGAACGCCACCATCCGCTCCAGCAGCTCCCCGTGCAGCCCAGCCAGTCGCTCCTCCAGCCGGACCGGGTCGCCCGCCGATCCGTGCAGGCACTCCACCACCCACTCGACCGGGATCTCCACCCTGGCGCAGGCCGGTTCGGCCAGCAGCATTGCCAGTTGGCTGTCCGTGAGCGGCACATGGGACCCCACCAGCACCGCCCCGGGCGCGGCTCCGCGCCGCAGCGCCGCCAGAGCGTCGGGGGCCAGGGGCTGGGGGGGGAGATCGGCCAGTCCCGTCAGCAGGCTGGCGGCCGAGTGCACCAGCACGCGCCGCTCCGGCAGCACCGCCCGCACCGCCCGCCCCAGGGCCTGCAGGTGTCGGGGGCACTCCGCATCCACGGCCACGAGGGGGTTGCCTCCCAACCGCCGCAACCTCGACTCCAGGGCCTGCCCACGGGACGGCTCCAGATCGGGCAGGGCGATCAGCTCCACCGAGTCGGCCGGTCTCCGACCACCGCTCTTCTCCTCCACCCAGGCCGGCAGATGGCTGGTGCCGTAGCCGAAGCGGAGATCCCGGGCGAAGGCACTCAGGTGCACCGGCTGGCCGTGCAGCCGATGGACCCCCCCGACCGTGGTGCGCCCCCCCTCCACGAAAGCCGGCACCAGCAGCGTGACGTCGAAGGGACCGAGGGCGGCATCGATCGCCTCGATCTCCAGCGGGAAATGGCCCCGCAGAGTGGAATCCCCCCGGCTCACCAGCAGCCACGGTCCGATGCCTGCCTCCGCCAGCGCCGGAGGCAGGGCACGGCAGATCTGGGTGATCCGCTCCCGCGCCGCTGCCGGCTCCAGTGCCCGGGTATCGGCCAGCAGGAACAGCAGCGGCGAAGGATCCCGCAGCCCCGCCACCAGGGTGGCGTGGTCCCAGCGCAGCAGCAGGGGGCAGCTGTGCACCGCCTGGGATCCGGTGGGATCGTCGTCGATGACGACGATCTTCAGCGGCGGGGTGAAGCTGGAGGCGGGCTGGGCGTCCATGGCACCATCGTGCCGTGATCACTCCCGAGCCCCACGAGCTGGCCGACCTGGTGCGGCATCTGCATGCGGACGGCACCCCGTGGATGCCCGCCGGCAGCGGCAGCCGACTGGCCTGGGGCCCGCCGGTGCGCGACACCTCCACCGAGCTGAGCACCGTCCGCCTGAATCGGATCCTCGAGCACGCCAGCGGCGACTTCACCGTGACGGTGGAAGCGGGTACCCCCCTGCGGGAGCTGCAGGAGAACCTGCGGGCCGAAAATCAATGGCTCCCGCTGGACTGGCCCTGGGGCAGCGGCGCCGACGGAGCGGGCGCCGGCACGGTGGGGGGACTGGTGGCTCGCGGCATGGCCGGCGGGCTGCGCCACCGCTATCTGGGAGTCCGCGACCAGCTGGTGGGCATCGGGTTGCTGCGGGCCGACGGCACCGCTGCCCGAGCCGGCGGCAAGGTGGTGAAGAACGTGGCCGGCTACGACCTGATGCGGCTGTTCACGGGGAGCTGGGGATCCCTGGGGCTGATCACCGAACTCACCCTGCGCACCCAGCCCCTGCCGCCCCAGCGCCGTGGCCTGCTGCTCCAGGGCAGCCTTGACGGACTCGACGCCCTGCGCCGCTGGTTGCTCCGCTCCAGCCTCACCCCCGAACTGATCGACTGGTGGAGCGCGCCGCTGGCCGCCCGGGCCGGGGCCGACCCCCTGCCGGGGCTCCTGCTGGGCCTGGCCAGCGTCAGTGATGCCGCCCTGCGGGCCCAGTGCCTCGAGATCCGGGCCCAGGCCAAGCGGGACGGGCTGCACAGCCAGCCCCTGGATCCGGAACGGCTGGAAGCCCTGCGGGCCGTGGCCCTGGGGGAACCGGCCGAGGCCGGCTGGCTGCTGCGCCTCGGGGTGCTCCCCGCCCAGGCGGCCTCCCTGCTGGCGGAGCGGACCCTGCGCGATCTGCCGGTGGCGATCGGTGGCGGGAGTGGTCTGGGAGACGGCTGGGCACCGGCCTCTCTGCCGGCCTACCGGGTGGAGGAGCTGCGCCGCTGCTGCGCCGCCCGCGGCGGCCTGCTCACGGTCCTGCTCCAGCCGGACGGCCAGCGGGTGCCCGCCTGGGAGGACGCGCCGGCCCGCACCCTGATCGAGGCGGTCAAGCGGGAGTTCGACCCCCGACAGCAGCTGGCCCGGGGCCGATTGCCGGGGGTGGCGGCGGCACAATGCGCACTGTGACGGCCCCCGGCGCCGATGAGTGTCCCCACCGCGATCCTGCAGGTGATCTGCCCCGACCGTCCCGGTCTGGTCAGCGATCTGTCCGGCTGGGTGGCCCGCCACGGCGGCAACATCCGCCACGCCGACCACCACACCGATGCCGGAGCCGGGCTGTTCCTCAGCCGGATCGAATGGCAGCTGGAGGGCTTCCAGCTGCCACGGCCGGCCATCGGTCCGGCCGCGATGGCCCTGGCGGAGAGTCTGGGCGGCCAGGGGGAGCTCCACTTCTCCGATCAGCCGCCCAGGGTGGCGATCTTCGTGGGCCGGCAGGAGCACTGCCTGGTGGATCTGCTCTGGCGCACCCGCTCCGGTGAGCTGCCCATGGAGGTTCCGCTGGTGGCCTCCAACCACCCGGATCTGGCTGAGCTGGCCGAGGGCTTCGGCGCCCGATTCGTGCACGTGCCCGTGGATCGAAGCAACAAGGGGGCGGCGGAAGAGGTGCTGCTGCGGCTCCTCCGGGAGCGGCGGATCGAGCTGGTGGTGCTGGCCAAGTACATGCAGGTGCTGAGTCCCCAGTTCCTGGAGCGTTTCTCCCCGGTGATCAACATCCACCACTCCTTCCTGCCGGCCTTCAAGGGGGCCCAGCCCTACCAGCGAGCCTGGGAGCGGGGGGTCAAACTGATCGGCGCCACCGCCCACTACGTGACCGAAGATCTCGACGGCGGACCGATCATCGAACAGGCCACCGTGGCGGTCAGTCACCGCGACGAGGTGGAGGATCTGATCCGCAAGGGGAGGGACACCGAACGACTGGCGCTCGCCCGGGCCCTGCGGCTGCATCTGCGCCGCCAGGTGATGGTCTACCGGAGCCGCACAGCCGTCTTCTCATGATCCTGGCCACGCTGCGGCGCCTCGACGGGGCCCGCCCCGAGGAGGCCTCCCTGCTGGGGTGGCGCTGCTTCCAGCTGGGCCTGGTCCTTCTGGCCAGCAGCGCCCTGCTCGCCGGTCTGCTGCTGCTGGTGGCCCTGGTGCTCGGCAGCCGCCATCGCCCCCGCCCCTTCGAGGACCACGTCAACCTGGTGATGCTGCTGGCGGCGGTGCTGATGCTGCTGGGCTGCCTGGGGGCCTCCAGCGGCTGGCTGGCCTGGGTCGGGCTGGGGAACTGGCTGCCGTTCTTCTGGGCGTTCTGGGGTTTCCAGCCCTATCTGGCCGGCGAAGGCGCCCGCCGCCGGGTGGGGCTGCTGCTGGTGGCCAGCACCGTGCCGGTGATCATCACGGGCCTGGGGCAGCTCTGGTGGGGCTGGAGCGGGCCGTTTCAGAGTCTCGGAGGGGCGATCATCTGGCACCTGGTGCCGGGGGGAAACCCGGAGGGCCGGCTGGCCGGTCTGTTCGATTACGCCAACATCGCCGGGGCCTGGCTGGCCCTGGTCTGGCCCTTCGCCCTGGCCTCCCTGCTGGAGCGCTCCCTCCCCTGGCGCCGCCGGTTGCCGGCGCTCGGAATCGGCATCGCCCTGGTGGTGTCCCTGGCGCTGACCGATTCCCGCAACGCCTGGGGCGCCCTGGTGCTGGCCCTGCCGCTG
This sequence comes from Cryptocyanus atlanticus LEGE 06306, assembly GCF_056633155.1. NCBI lineage: Bacteria > Bacillati > Cyanobacteriota > Cyanophyceae > Synechococcales > Prochlorococcaceae > Cryptocyanus > Cryptocyanus atlanticus. The sequence continues at coordinate 56,560 of NZ_JBSJOZ010000010.1, read as the reverse complement.
GTGATCGGTCCGGCCCGCTGGGGCTGGCTGCTGCCGCTGCTGCTGCTGGGCCTCCTGCCGGTGGCCCTGGCCAGCCTGGCGGGGGTGCCCCCCTGGCTGCAGCAGCCCGCCCGCACCCTGGTGCCCGGCGGAATCTGGGGGCGGTTGAGCGATCTGGAGCATGCGGGCCGCCGACCCCTGGCGATCACCCGACTCAACCAGTGGGGCGTGGCTCTGACCCTGGTCGGTGAGCGGCCGTGGCTGGGCTGGGGGGCAGCCGCCTTCAGCGTCATCTATCCCCTGCGCACCGGGAAATGGCACGGCCATCCCCACAACCTGCCGATCGACCTGGCCGTCAGCCATGGGCTGCCGGTGGCTGGGCTGGTGGTGGCTCTGGTGCTCTGGCTGCTGATCCGGGCCGTCCGCCGCGGCATGGCCACCGGCAGCCTGTTCGATCGGGCCTGGTGGGCCGCCGCCCTGGTGCTGGCCTCCCTGCATGCCACCGATATCCCCTCGTACGACAGCCGGATCAACATCGCCGGCTGGATTCTTCTGGCCGGATTGCGGGGCTACGGCCTCCGTCCGCTCCCGGCACGCTGATCCGCCGATTCCAGGGGGGACGCGGGAATCGCCAGACGTTTGAGCAGGATGCCGCTCAGGGCCGCCGCCGGACGTTCCACCAGGAGCATCGACAGAATGCAGACGACAAAGAGGATCAGCAGAACGGTGAGATCGCGGCTGGCGATGGGCCATCCCAGACGAGCCAGGTCGGGCAGAAACTGGAGCACCGCCTCCACCAGCCAGATATGGAACAGATAGATTGCGTAGGTAAGGCCAGAAATCCAGAGGATCCCTCTGGGCGCCTTGATCCTGTGCCTGAAGACCCAGCCGAGGGCAAACAGGGCGAGGGCCAGCAAGGCATGGTGATCATGACTCCAATTGGGCTGATAGCGGGGAAGCAAAGTCCAATACTGCCCCATCACGATGAGAAACAACAGGGCAGCGGCCAGCCCCGACGTCAGCTTCCTTTCGTAGAGATACAGCGTTGAACCGACCAGCAGAAACGGGAAGTACAGCGTGACCGAACCGGTGGCGGGCCATTCAGGCGACCAGATGATCGTTCCGTTGGTCCAGGGGGGGAGCCAGCCGCTCAGCAGGGTGATGCCGGCGTAGACCAACACAATCCTGCCCCAGGACAAGGCGCGCCCAGGCGCCCTCAGCACGACCAGAAGAACAAGCATGAACAGATAGAACAGCAGCTCGATTCGCAAGGTCCATTCAGCTCCACCAATCGAATAGGGCGTCCCAAAGAAATCACCCAACAAGGTCATTTGCTGAATCGCCGTGATTGGGCTCGGCGCCTGCCCGAACCAGGCCAAAACGGCGATCTGACAGATCAGCACGAAGATATACAACGGATAAATACGAAAGAATCGCTTAACGGCAAACTGAACCGGGGTTTCACGACGAACCACATGGGTGACGATGTAGCCTGAAATCAGAAAGAAGAGCACCACCCCCACACCCCCTTCGAAGCAGAACGGGAGAACTGCCATCAGCAAGAGTTTCAGGGGTCCAGGTGTGTCGGGATTGCCGAGCAGAACACTGAGTCTTTCATAGTAAAGATGGCTGACAAGAACACTCAAAAAGGCGGCAATCCGCAGATAGTCGAGGAAGGGGATTCGCGGGGGCTGCTGCTCGGCGGCGGTTTCGGACATCCCGGCGCCGCGCTCCGGGTCGTGGCGTTCAGGCACCGACCGGAGCACTGGGCTGTCCAGGGGGTGTGAGTGCTTCGGCGCGATGCCGTCGCAGCGTGGCCGCCGGCAGGGGACCTTCCAGATGGTCCCAGGGCAAAATGCACCCGTCATCCCAGACCGCGTGGACCGTCTCTGCCCAGGCGGGCGGAGGCGGCAGCGGTGGAGTGACCACGGCCGCATCGCCGGCCCGCACGGCCCGGTGGGCGGCCTTCCACCCCCCCAGGCTGCTGTGACGTCCGCGCACGGCGGCGATCACTGGCGCCAGACGCCGGTCTCCGCGGGAGAGCAGAGCCTGGATCACGCTCCAGCCATAGCTTTCCGGCCGCAGCTCGATGCCCTTGGGCTTCAGGCGTCGGGCCAGCCGCTGGAGGCGTTTCTCCGCTTCGGGTCGCACCGGCTCCCACTGGAAGGGCGTGTGGGCCTTGGGCACGAAGGTGCTGACGCCCAGGGTGAGGCGCAGCCCGGGGGTGGCGGCCCGCAGGGTCAGCAGCAGGTCGGCCGTGGCCTCGATGTCGGCGTCCTCCTCGGTGGGGAGCCCGGCCATGCCGTAGAGCTTCAGCCCGCTCAGGCCGCCCTCCCTGGCGTAACGGGCTGCCGCGACGATCTCCTCGGTGGTGAGCTTCTTGTTCACCAGCTGCCGCATCCGCTCGCTGCCGCTCTCAATCGCGATCGTGAGCGACTTGCTGCCCCGCCTGGCCAGGATCCGCCCCAGCTGGGGTGTCACCGTGGCGGCCCGCACGGAGCTGACGCTCAGCCGGATGCCCTCGAAGCGATCGGCATCGAGCCAACTGAGCAGGTCGGCGAACTGGGGATGCTGGGTGACCGAGGCACCGAGCAGCCCGAGCCGCGATGTGACCGCCAGGCCGGTCTCCACCGCGGGGATCAGGCCGTCGTCGAGGGAGGGGGTGCGAAAAGGGAGGGTGAGGTAGCTGGCCAGGCAGAAGCGGCAGAGCTCGGGGCAGCTGCGGACCACCTCCACCATGTGGATCGAGGGCCAGGCCGCTTCGGGGGTGATCACCGTAGAGTGGCTGAGGGTATTGCCCCTCCAGGTCTGCTTGGCGACCGTGGCCGGGATGCCCGCTTCGGTGGGTTCCACCACGAGCAGGGCGCCACCGGCGTCGTAGCGGGGGGCGTAGAAGGCCGGCACATAGACCCCCGGCACCCGGGCCAGGGCCCGGAGCCGATCCGCCCGGGGGGCATCTCGGTGGGCCACGAGGGCCTCGACGAAGGCGGGCAGCAGCGACTCCCCATCGCCTAGCAGCACCGCATCGAAGAAGGGAGCGAGCGGTTCGGGGTTGGCGGTGAGCACGGGGCCGCCACCGAACACGATCGGATCCTGCTCATGTCGGTTGTGGCTCCAGATCGGGATCCGCTCCCGCTCCAGCAGGTCGAGCAGCACCGGGCCGTCGAGTTCCCAGCTCAGGGAGAGGCCGAACAGATCGCACCGGCGGTGGGGCGGATCCGCCTGATCGGTGAACAGCCGGCGCACATCCAGATCGCGGCGCCGCGCCAGCGTGGCCCAGACCACCTGATACCCCAGGCTGGTGATCCCCACCGCGTAGGTGCTCGGAAAGGCCAGCACCGTGCGCAGCGCGTCAGCGTCCGGGCGGGCGGGCTCGAACAGCAGGGTTTCCTGGTTCAGGGAACGGGCTCAGGTCGTGACTCCAGGGTGTCATCCCCGGGGTCTGGATGCCGTGCCGCGCCCGGCGGGCGGACCTACCGCGCCAGCAGGGCCAAGAGCGGGGCGATCAGGCCGCTGATCGCCGAGCCCGCCGCATCGGCCGTGGGGAAGGAGCCGCCATCGAAGGTCTGGATCACCTGGGCCGCCGCCGCTTCGATGGCGGGCCAGCGGTCGCCGGCCAGGGGTTGGATCAGCGGCGTCGCTTTCTCGAACAGGGCCGGAAAGCCGCCCATGCCGGCGATCGCCCCCTGCAGATTTCCCGCCTTGATCTGAGTTTCACTGCGCTGGAGGAGGTCCAGGATGGGCTGCACGGCCGGGGCAAGGGCCGTCATCGAGGCATCGGCGGCGGTGTTCCGCACCGCGTCCGCCATGCCTCCACCCGCCTGGCCGGCGGCGTCCTTGATGGTGCCGGCGGTCTGGCCGCAACCCGCCACCGCCAGGCTGAGCGCCACCGCCAGGACCCAGCCGGTGCGACCCAGGAGGTCAGCTCGTGGCATCGGCGAGGTGCGGCAACGCCCGAAGCGTAGGAACCACCCCCGGGCCCTCCGGCTGGCCAGGGGCGTTCGTAACAGCAGCTACCGAAATCCACAGGGCCTCGGCCCCTCAGAGCTTGCGGGGCCGCAGTGGCACGGAGCGCACCGCCCCAGCCGCCGGCGGTTGGGGCGGGAGCGGCGGCATCAGGCGCTCGAACAGGGAGTGGCGGTGCAGCATCTGCGCCACCAGAAAGCCACCCAGACAGGCCACCAGCAGGGGTTTGAGGATCAGTGGATCCTTGGTGAGGGCGAAGGTGAGGAACATGGCCGTGATCGGGGTGCGCGAACAGGCCGCCACGAAGGCCCCCATGCAGGCGAACACCACCGTGCTGGGGGCCGCGCCGCCGAGCTGCTCGATCGCACCGGCTACCCCCAGCCCCAGGGCACCGCCCAGGGTCAGCATCGGCGCGAACAGCCCCCCCGGGGTCCCCACGGCGGCAGCCAGACCCGTTGTCACGAACAGCACCACAAAGATCGCCAGGGCCCGGGAGATGTCCAGATCCCCTTCCGCCACCGCCTGACGGATGCCGGCCCGGTTGATGAAATCGGCCGGTAGCAGGGCGTCGATCAGGCCGATCAGCACGCCCACCCCGGCCATGCCCGCCGCCAGCGGGAGTCGCCAGCGCCGGCGCAGGGTGTGCAGCCCCACCACGAAGCGGCAATAGGCCTCGGCGGCACAGGCCACCAGGGCACCAAGGCCGAACAAGACGACCAGATCGAGTGGACGCACCTCGAAGAAGGCGAACACCTGGCGCTCCAGGGGCAAGGTGCCCGACGGACCCAGGCCGGCGAGGGCCGGGCCCAGGCCCGCCAGCCCCAGCAGATCGGCCCAGGTGTCGGCCCAGAAGGTGGTGAACAGCACCAGCAGCATCACCACCGGCCGGGCACCGCGCAGCAGCTCCTCGAGGGCATAGAAGAAGCCGCCAATCGGCGCGTTGAACACCGCCGCGATGCCCGCCCCGCCGCCGCCGGCAACAATCATCCGCAGGAAGGCCTTCGGCGCCTGGATGCGACGGGCCATCTCATGACCCACCGAGCTGCCCATCTGGATCGAAGGGCCGGATGGGCCGAGCGGAAAACCGCAGCCGATCGCCACGATGCCGGCCGCCAGCTTCACCAGCGCCACGGTCAGATCCATCGGGACAGGGCGACCCTGCAGGAACTGCTTCACCTGGGGGATGCCCGATCCCTGGGCCGCCGGGGCCAGGTGTTGCACCAGCAATCCTGCGATCAGGCCACCGCCGCCGCCGATGGCCGGCAACAGCAGCAGATCGGGACCGGAGCCCAGCAACCCCAGCCGCCAGCGCCCCAGGCCATCGAGGCCGATCTTGAACAGCAGACCGGCGGTGGCCGCCCCCAGACCGGTGAGGATCAGGGCCAGGACCACCGGCAGCAGCCGATGCTCCAGCAGGCGGCGCAGGGCGCTGGTGCGCGCCTGATCCCGTTGCAGCTCCCGCCTGACGAGTTCGTCCGCAGGCACCGTCCGCCTCAGACCTCCGCCAGGACCCGCTCCTCCTCGGCGCTGCTCACCACCCGGCCCTCGTCGCGGAAGCCCTCGATCTGATCGAAGTTGAGGTAGCGGTAGAGCTGATCGGAAAGGGGATCGATCTTGGCCGCCGCGATCTCCAGGTATTCGGCCGGTGTGGGGATGTGGCCCAGCAGGGCACACACTGCCGCCAGTTCGGCGCTGCCCAGGTACACCTGGGCACCGTTGCCGAGGCGGTTGTTGAAGTTGCGGGTGCTGGTGGAGAACACCGTGGTGTTGTCGTCGACGCGGGCCTGGTTGCCCATGCAGAGCGAGCAGCCGGGCAGCTCCATGCGGGCGCCGGCTGCCTCGAACTTGTTGGTGTAGCCCTCGGCGCGCAGCACCTCGTCGTCCATGCGGGTGGGGGGACAGACCCAGAGCTTGGCGGCGCTGCTGCCGGCCCCATCGAGCACGGTGGCAGCGGCGCGGTAATGGCCGATGTTGGTCATGCAGGAACCGATGAACACCTCATCGATGCGGTCGCCGGCCACCTCGGAGAGCAGCTTGACGTTGTCGGGATCGTTGGGGCAGGCCAGCACCGGTTCAGTGAGTTCATCGAGGTTGATCTCGATGATTTCGGCGTACTCGGCGTCGGCATCGGCGCTCATCAGCTGGGGATCGGCCAGCCAGGCCTCCATCGCCTGGATGCGGCGGGCCATGGTGCGGGCATCGCTGTAGCCGCGGGCGATCATGTTCTTGAGCAGGGCCACGTTGCTGCTCAGGTATTCGGCCACGGTGGCTTCCGAGAGTTTGATCGTGCAGCCGGCGCAGGAGCGCTCGGCGGTGGCGTCCGTTAACTCAAAAGCCTGCTCCAGCTTGAGATCGGGCAGCCCCTCGATCTCCATGATCCGGCCGGAGAACACGTTCACCTTGCCCGCCTTCGCCACGGTCAGCAGCCCCTTCTGGATCGCTACCCAGGGGATGGCGTTGACCACATCGCGCAGGGTGACGCCGGGCTGGAGCGAGCCGGTGAAGCGCACCAGCACCGATTCGGGCATGTCGAGCGGCATGGCGCCGATGGCGGCGGCAAAGGCCACCAGGCCCGAGCCGGCCGGGAAGGAGATGCCCAGCGGGAAGCGGGTGTGGCTGTCGCCGCCGGTGCCCACGGTGTCGGGCAGGAGCATGCGGTTCAGCCAGCTGTGGATGATCCCATCGCCGGGACGCAGGGCCACACCACCGCGGGAGGCCATGAAATCGGGCAGCTCGGCGTGGGTTTTCAGGTCCACTGGCTTGGGGTAGGCGGCGGTGTGGCAGAAGCTCTGCAGCACCAGATCAGCGGAGAAGCCCAGGCAGGCCAGCTCCTTCATCTCGTCGCGGGTCATCGGCCCTGTGGTGTCCTGGGAGCCCACGGTGGTCATCAGCGGCTCGCAGCTGGTGCCGGGGCGCACGCCCGGCAGGCCGCAGGCCTGGCCCACCATCTTCTGGGCCAGGGTGAAGCCCTGGCCGGTTTCCGCCGGTGCGGCCGGCCGGATGAACAGCTCCGAGGGCGGCAGGCCCAGCTGGGTGCGCACTTTGTCCGTCAAGGAGCGGCCGATCAGCAGGGGGATGCGGCCGCCGGCGCGCACCTCATCGGCGATCGTGCTGGGTTTGAGCTCGAAGCGGGCCACCACCTCGCCGGCGTCCGGTTCGCCCGCGGCCCGCTCGATCGTGCCGGCGAAGGGCCTGATCGTGATCACATCACCGGAGTTCAGCGCCGAGACATCGCACTCGATCGGCAGGGCGCCGGAATCTTCGGCGGTGTTGAAGAAGATCGGCGCGATCTTGCCCCCCAGGATCACGCCGCCGCCCCGTTTGTTGGGCACGTGGGGGATGTCGGTTCCGGTGTGCCAGAGCACCGAGTTGATCGCCGACTTGCGGGAGCTGCCGGTGCCCACCACATCGCCCACGTAGGCCACCGGGTGGCCCTTGGCCTTGAGCTGCTCGATCAGCTCCAGGCCGCCCGGCATCCGGGTTTCCAGCATCGCCATGGCGTGCAGGGGGATGTCGGGGCGGGTGGTGGCGTGGGTGGCGGGGGAGAGGTCGTCGGTGTTGGTCTCGCCCTCCACCTTGAACACCGTGACGGTGATCGCCTCGCTCAGGCCCGGCCGGGCGGTGAACCACTCGGCGGCGGCCCAGGACTCCACCACCTGCTTCGCCCAGGGGTTGCCGGCGGCCAGCTCCAGCACGTCGTGGAAGGCGTCGTAGACGAGCAGGGTGCGGCTCAGGCCCGTGGCCGCCTCGGCGGCGATGGCGGCGTCGGCGTGGCCCAGCAGGGCGATCAGGGCGCCGACGTTGTAGCCACCGATCATGGTGGCCAGCAGGCGGGTGGCCTCGATCGGATCCACCAGGGGGCTGGCCAGCTCGCCCCGGGCCAGGGCGCTCAGCCAGCCCGCCTTGACGTAGGCGGCCTCATCGACGCCCGGCGGGATGCGTTCGCTGAGCAGATCGAGCAGGAAAGAGACCTCCCCAGCCGGCGGCTGCTCCAGCAGGGCAGTGAGCGCCTGGGCCTGGGTGGCCGTCAGCGGCAGGGGGGGGACCCCCATGGCCTCCCGGGCCGCCGCCTCCTGGCGGTAGCTGGAGCCCGGGCCGAATCCTGGTGCGGCTTCCGGGCTGGAGGGGGGAGCGCCGACCATGGCTGTCACTGGCATCGGTGTCCATTCTCGTCGCCAGGGGGGCGAATCGGTGGTCACCGTCGCTGCCAAAGACTTCGGCCGGGCCTCCCCCCGGGTCCCCAACGGATGAGTCCTTAGGGTGGATGGTCAGCTTGCGCGACGGGGCCGTGTCCGGCATGAACGCCACCTCCGACCTCCATGTGGTAGAGACCCGGCCGCTGGTGGCACCCGAGGTGCTCCATCATGAGCTTCCCCTGACGGAGCGGGCCGCCGGCACGGTGCTGCAGGCGCGCCAGCGGATCCAGGACATCCTGCACCGCCGGGATTCGCGCCTGCTGGTGATCGTGGGCCCCTGCTCCGTGCACGACGTGGAGGCCGCCCGGGCCTACGCCGACGCCATCGCCGAGGTGCGCCGCCGCCATCAGGACCAGTTGGAGGTGGTGATGCGGGTCTACTTCGAGAAGCCCCGCACCACGGTGGGCTGGAAGGGCCTGATCAACGACCCGCACCTGGACGGCAGCTACGACATCAACACCGGCCTGCGACTGGCGCGGGGTCTGCTGGTCCATCTCGCCGAGATGGGGCTGCCGGCCGCCACTGAACTGCTCGACCCGGTGGTGCCCCAGTACATCGCCGACCTGATCAGCTGGACGGCCATCGGTGCCCGCACCACTGAAAGCCAGACTCACCGGGAGATGGCCTCGGGCCTGTCGATGCCGATCGGCTTCAAGAACGGCACCGACGGCAGCACCGCCACCGCCATTCACGCCATGCAGGCGGCATCCCGCCCCCACCATTTTCTGGGCATCAGCCGGCTCGGCCATGCCGCGATCGTTTCCACCACCGGCAATCCGGATGGCCACCTGGTGCTGCGGGGGGGCAAACAGGGAAGCAACTACCACCCCGAAGCGATCGAGGCGGCCGCGGCCAGCCTGGTGGCCGAAGGGCTGCCCCCCCGCCTGATGGTCGACTGCAGCCACGGGAACTCCAACAAGGATTACCGCCGCCAGGGGGAGGTGCTCGAAGCGGTGGCGACCCAGCTGCGGGGTGGCTCCCGCCATGTGATGGGCGTGATGGTCGAGAGCCACCTGGTGGCGGGCCATCAGAAGATCCCCACCGATCTCACCACCCTCACCTACGGCCAGAGCATCACGGACGCCTGCATCGATCTGGCCACCACCCGGGGGCTGCTCGAACGGCTGGCCGAGTCGGTGGCGGCGGCGATGGCCTCGACGGGGGATCCCGGCCAATCCGCCAGCGGGGCACGGGCGGCCCTGCCAGTCTGAGCGAATCCCGGTGGCCCAGGCTGCCCCCCGGGACACTCGCATGGGGCTTCATTTGGCACTCCCATCAACCGAGTGCCAGGGGAATTCCAGTCCACTCAATGATACCGAGCGCTACAAACTGTTCTGTCTGAACGTTGTCTTGCCAGGGCTTCTCTAGTTTGCACCCACGTCGTTCCAGGAGGTGCTGAAGTTGTCCTATCTCCTTCAGTTCTGCGGGCTTTCCGAGCCGCTGCAGATGTTCTACCTCGAGCAGAGTGGCGAAACCGCCGCCGCCAGCGGCCCCGTCTTTGCCGGATTCCGTCCTTTTCAGCTTGATGATCTGCTCCACTGGGCCCAGGCCTCAGCGCGCCGGAGGGGCTGGGATGCCGACGGCATCGAGAGCACGGTGCTGCAGGTCTGGATGGAGCGGGCCGAGGTGATCCGCCAGTGGCAGCGGCGGCTCAAGGAGGAGCCGGCCGATCGCCTGATGGTCGCCGCCCTGGGCACACGGGCCGACTGGCAGCGGCGCTGTGAAGGCATGCTGCGGGCCTGAACGACCTTCGGACCGGCCAGGGGCTCAAGAGCTCAGGGACCCCTCTCGGCGGGGAGGTCGTCAGCCGGCACCACTCAGCCAGTTCCAGAGCAGACCGGTGGCCACCGGAACACTGAGGTTGTCGAGACCGAGCACGGCGCACTGCTCGAGCAGCACCGCCACCGCGCCGATCAGCGCCAGGGCGGCCAGCGGGGGGGACTCCCCGGGGGCCAGCCGCAGCAGCAGCAACACCGCCAGGGAGCCAGCGGCCATGGCCAGGGTGCCCGCCACGGACTTGCGCTGGCCCCAGACCTGCCACTGCGGGGACGGGATCAGGGGTCCCAGCAGACCGGCCAGCCCGTCGCCGCAGGCCATCACCAGCACCCCAGCCGCCACGGCGGCGGGCTGGCCCGGCCAGAACAGCGCCAGCAGCACCGTGATCGCCCCCCCGTAGGCCACGGTGCCGTAGCTGTCGCGACCCACGTCCTCGATGGCCGGCAGCAGCCGATAGCGATGGTTGAGGGCCGTGAGAAGCGTCACCAGGCCGGCAGCGGGCAGGGCGATGACCCGGTCCAGCTGACAGGCCCAGGCGATCAGGGCGACGGGACCCGTGCCGATGTGCACCAGCTTGCGGCTCCATTCCGGCTGCAGGGGCCAGCGCCGGCGCAGCAACAGCGCCAGACCCACCACCAGGGCCAGCCAGAGCACCACGAGCAGGACCCCCAGCCCCTGAGCCGCCAACCCGCCGGGCTCTGGGGCGCTATCCAGCCACGACTGCATCCGGCCAGGGATCCTCGAACCGGCTCAGCCTGGCAGGTCGGCCAGCCCCGGCGGCGGCTCAGGCGGCCTGCTGCAGATTGCTCATCAGCCGCAGCTTCATGATGGCCTTGGCCTCCAGCTGCCGCACCCGCTCCCGGGAGACATTGATCTGGCGGCCGATCTCGGCCAGGGTGAGGGGCTCCTGACCCTCCAGGCCGAACCGGAGCTTGAGAATCTCCTGCTCCCGCTCATTGAGCTGGGAGAGCCAGGCCCCGAGGTGCTCCTTCTGGATCGAGCGATCCATGTGGTCCATCGGCTCGGCGCTGGCCGGGTCGGCGATCAGCTCACCGAGCGTGCTGCGATCCTCCTCCCCGCGGGCATGGGCATCAAGGGAGGCACAGGGAGCGCTCTGGGAAATGAGATCCTCCAGATCACGGGTCTCCATGCCCATGGCATGGGCCAGTTCCAGGCGATTGGGCTGGCGACCGAAGCGGTGAGAGAGCTCGCGGGTGATGCGCCGCATCTTCGAGAGCTTCTCGCTCACATGGATCGGCAGGCGAATGGTCCGGGCGCTGTTATCGATCGCCCGCGTCATCCCCTGGCGGATCCACCAGTAGGCGTAGGTGGAGAATTTATACCCCATGGCCGGATCGAACTTGTCGACGGCTCGCTCGAGCCCGATCGCGCCTTCCTGGACCAGATCGAGTAATTCAAGGCCCTGATTCTGATACTTCTTCGCGACACTGACCACGAGCCGGAGATTGGCGGCCATCATCCGATCACGAGCCCGCACGCCCATGCGGATCTGATGGCGCTGGCGAGGAGTGAGGCCAGGTTCCGGCAGCTCGTGCAGACGTTTCATCGCCTGCACATGGTGAGCCAGTTCAATTTCCTCGGCCGCCGTGAGCAGAGGCACACGCCCGATGTTGCCAAGGTACCAGCCGATGGAATCGGCGCTGAGCCGACCTCCCCCGGTCTTCGACTGCACCACCCGCGCTTTGGGCCTGGCACCGGATGGCGCCTTCCCCGTGGCGGGAGTGGATCGCAGAGGTGTCCCCATCACCCCAGGCTCCCATTGAGTTGTGGCCGGAACATAGCAGGGTTGGGGCTTGAGCAGCGGTATCAATGCGAAGAATTTCCGCCGATGCGTCACTGAAATTTCTTCATTGAGTTATGCATGATGCGCTTGGCGATCCTTTGGTAGCCGACAACACTGGATCCAGGTGAGCATGGCGGCGGCGCCGGTCAGGACCTGGCGATGTCCAACCCGGTGCGCCAGCTGCGGATGAGATCAAGCTGGGCACAACGGATCTCCCCATCCGGTTTCCGAGGGATGAAACTGCCGTCGCCGTTCATGTCCCAGGCAGCGGAATTGTCCTCGAAATAGGTGTCGAGCAACCGCTCCAACTGGGCGCGCAGATGTGGATCCTCCACCGGCGCCACCGCCTCAACCCGACGATCCAGGTTGCGGGGCATCCAGTCGGCACTACCGAAATACATCTCCTGGTCACCACCGTTGCCGAACCAGAACAGACGGGAGTGCTCCAGAAAGCGGCCGATGATGCTGATCACCCGGATGTTCTCGCTGACCCCCTCCAGACCGGGACGGAGACAGCACATGCCGCGGATGATCAGCTCGATCATCACACCGGCCTGGGATGCCTCGTAGAGCAGGGCGATGATCGCCGGATCCACCAGGGCATTCATCTTCGCCCGGATGCGCCCGCCACGACCCCCGCGGGCATGATCAATCTCACGACGGATCAGCGCCTCCATGCCCTTGCGCAGGGTCACGGGGGCCACCAGCAGCCGGCGGAAACTCTGCTGCTTGGAGAAACCGGTGAGGTAGTTGAACAGCTCCACCAGATCCTGACCCAGCTCGGGCCGGGATGAGAGCAGGCCGATGTCGGTGTAGAGGCTCGAGGTCTTCGAGTTGTAGTTCCCGGTGCCGATGTGGACGTAGCTGCGCAGCCGCTCCTTCTCCTTGCGCACCACCAGCATGATCTTGGTGTGGGTCTTGAGGCCGAGCACTCCATAGACGACATGCACACCGGAATGCTCCAGCTGGCGGGCCCACTGGATGTTGTTGTCCTCATCGAAGCGGGCCTTGAGTTCCACCAGGGCCATCACCTGCTTGCCGTTCTCGGCCGCCCGGATCAGCGCCGCAATGATCGGGGAGTCCTTGGAGGTGCGGTAGAGGGTCATCTTGATGGCCAGCACCGATGGATCGTCGGCGGCCTGGCTGATGAATTCCTCCACGGAGGTGGCGAACAGGTCATAGGGGTGATGGAGCAGCACATCACCGCGACGGATCGCCGCGAAGACGCTCTCGAACTCCTCCCCCTTGATCGAGCCGTCCCCGAGACGGCTCTTCTGGGCCCGCGCCAGGGAGGAGGCTGTCCGGCCCTGGTGGGGCTTGTCCTTGAGCGTGGGCAGCGGAATGGCCAGCAGGCGCATCAGGTCGTCGAGGCCAAGGGGTCCATTGATCCGGTAGAGGTCGGCCGGATCCACGTCGGTGCCCTCCATCAGCAGGTCCACCACCTCCTCGGGCATCTCATCGGCGACCTCGAGCCGCACCACCTCACCGCCCCGACGGCGTTTGCGCAGGCCCTCCTGCAGGGCCTCCATCAGGTCGTCAGCCTCCAGGTCCCGCAGTTCCAGGTCGGCGTCGCGGGTGACGCGGAAGAAGTAGTGCCCCTCGATCGTCATGCCCGGGAAGAGGAGCTCGAGGTTGAAGGCCAGCACCTGCTCAAGCGGCACGGCGGTGTAGACCGGCGCGGGCTTGCGGCTGCAGAGCTCGGTGGGAATCTCCACGAACCGTGGCAGCGTTTTCTGGGGCACCTTGACCCGGGCGAACTGTTGCTGTCCGGTGTCGGGGTCGCGAATCAGGGCGGCCACGTTCAGGCTGAGGTTGCTCATGAACGGGAACGGGTGGGCCGGATCCACCGCCAGGGGGGTGAGCACCGGGAAGATCGCGGTCCGGAAATAGGTGTCGATCCAGCTCTTCTGCTGTTTGTTGAGGCGCTGGTAATCGATCAGCTGCACCCCCTGCTCGAACAGTTCCTGCTTGAGCTTCTGGCGGTAGTGGGCCTGCTGCTGCTCGAGCAGGGGCCGGAGCGTCGTCTGGATGGCTTCGAGCTGCTGGCGGGGAGTGAGTCCATCGTCACTGAGGCTGGTGACCCCCGCTTCCAGCTGGGACTTCAGGGAGGCGACCCTCACCATGAAGAATTCATCGAGATTGTTGCTGAAGATGGCGCTGAATTTCGCCTGCTCCAGCAAGGGGGTACTGGGGTCGAACGCCTGGGCCAGGACCCGGCTGTTGAACGCAATCCAGCTCAGCTCACGGTTGATGTAGAGCTCCGGAGCCACCACTGAATCGCTCATCGCCGAACCATCGCCTGCAGCTGCCGCCGGCAACGTAGCAATCAGAGGGTGGGGGATTCGGTATGGGGCTTGCTTGCCCGGGAGCCATCCGCCGTGGGAAGACCGCCGATCACCAGCGCGATCACCCCCACGAACAGCACGATGCCGAACCAGAACGGTGTCCGGCGTCCCAGCAGGTCGTAGGCCAGCCCGGCCAGGGGCGGACCGACAAAGCTGCCCAGACTCTGGAGACCCTGGAGGCTGCCCAGGGCGGCCCCCTGGCCACCGGCCGCCAGCCGCCGGGACACCTGGCTGCGCAGACAGGGGGTCACCAGGCCCGTGCCGCAGGCCAGGAGCGCCACGGCGCTGAACACGAGCGGCAGGGCATTGCCCCGGTCGGCGATGGGCACCAGCAGGCAGCCGGTCACCACCAGGCCCAGCCCCGTCACGGTCAGGCGCGATTCCCCGAAGCGCGCCACCAGGGGACCGATCAGCCCCCCCTGCACCACGGTGGCCACGACGCCCACCACCAGGAATGCCGCTGCCGAGAGCCCCGGCCCCCAACCGAAGCCCTGCTTGAAATAGAGCACCAACACGGCGGTGAAGCCGTTGAATCCCAGAAAGAAGAGGAAGAAGGCCAGGCAGAGCCGCCGCACCCGCGGATCCCTGAACAGGCGCCTCAGCTGGACGACGGGATTGAGCTCCCGCTTCCGGGGCAGGGCAAGGCGGGCCGCCGGCGGGTGGGTTTCCGGCAGCACCGTGAGCACCAGGACCAGGTTCAGTGCTGCCACCCCCACGGCCAGCAGCAGGGGCAGGGTGATGCTGACGCCAGCCAGCAGGCCGCCCAGGGCCGGACCCAGGATGAAACCCAGCCCGAAGGCCACACCGATCAGCCCGAAGGCCTTGGCCCGCTGCTCCGGCGGGCTGATGTCGGCCAGCACAGCCCCGGCGGTGGCGGCGGTGCCGCCGCTCACCCCATCCACCAGGCGGGCCCCGAACAGCAGGGCCAGGGGCCAGGCGCTGCCCGCCGGCCAGGGCAGGGCCAGGGTGAGGGCGAAGCCCCCCAGCCCCAGCACCGATCCGGCCACGCAGGTGGCCAGCACCGGCCGGCGGCCGAAGCGGTCGCTCAGGGCCCCAATCAGGGGGGTGACCAGGAACTGGGCCAGGGCGTAGCTGCCGGCCAGCAGGCCGAGGGTGCTGCCATCGCTGGTGAAGCCCGCCAGCAGGAACGGAAGCAGCGGAAAGACGATGCTTTCCGAGAGCCGGTCGTTCAGCAGGGTCAGGAAGACGCAGGTGGTGGTGGTGGGGCGGGCCCAGCGCACGGGGTCGGCTCGACGCGGATTCACCTTCCCATGGGGCCGGCGGGAAACCCGCCAAGCTGGGTGGGACGTTCTGATCGGGGACACGCCGATGGCCGAGCCGGCCGGGGGATTGACCCACCTCAACGCCGCCGGCGAGGTGCACATGGTGGAGGTGGGGGATCGCCCGGCCACCGACCGCCGTGCCGTGGCTGAGGGGTTCCTCACCATGGACCCTGCGGTGCTGGCCCTGGTGCTCGAGGGGCGCGCCCCCAAGGGGGATGTGCTGGCCGTGGCGCGGGTGGCGGCGATCCAGGGGGCGAAGCGCACCTGGGAGCTGATCCCCCTCTGCCATCCGATCGGGCTCACGGGTCTGGAGGTGACGATCGGCCCCAGCGCCGATGGCCGCGGACTGCGCCTCGAGGCGGCGGCCCGCACCACGGGCCCCACCGGCGTGGAGATGGAAGCGCTCACCGCAGTCCAGGTGGGGCTGCTCACCCTCTACGACATGGTCAAGTCGGCCGATCCGGCCATGACCATCGGGCCGGTGCGCCTGCTGGCCAAGACCGGGGGCCGCGGCGGCCCCTGGAGCCATCCCGCCGTGGCACCTCCTGCCCCCCTGCCCGCAGCCCAGCCCCGCTCCGACCCCTTCCCCGCCGAAGGTCTGCCGCTGGTGCAGGCCCGCGAGCGGGTGCTGGCCGCCCTCACCCCGCTGGCCGGCCAGGAGTGGCTGCCCCTGGAGCGGGCCCTGGGCCGGGTCAGCGGGGAGCCTGTCCTGGCCCCGGCCGCGGTGCCGGGCTTCCCGGCTTCGATCCTGGATGGCTACGCCATTGCGGACGTGGAGATTCCCCAGGCCGGTCGCCACTGGCCCGTGGTGGGCCGCTCGGCCCCCGGGGCACCCCACCATGGTCCCCTGCTGGCCGGTGAAGCGATCCGCATCCTCACCGGCGCGCCGCTGCCGGCCGGGGCAACACGGGTGCTGCCCCAGGAGCTGGTGGCGTTGATGGAGGCACGGATCCAGCTGCGCAGCGACGCCGGAGCGCAATCCTGGATCCGGGCCGACGACGAGGAGACAGCCGCCGGGGCCGAGCTGCTGGCGGCGGGACGACGGCTCGGACCCGCCGACCTGGGCCGGCTGGCCAGCTGCGGGGTGGCGGAGCTGGCGGTGCGGCCCCGGCCCCGGATCGGGCTGCTGATCAGCGGGGATGAGCTGGTGCCGGCCGGAGCGGTCCGCGGGCCGGGGCAGATCTGGGAAAGCAATGGCCTGTTGCTGGCGGCCCTCCTGGAGCGGCTGGGGCTGCCGGTGACCCGAAGGCAGGTGGTGGCCGATGATCCCGAACGGCTGCGCGCCGCCCTGACCGAACTGGCCAGCGCTTGCGATGTGGTGGTAAGCACGGGAGGGGTCTCCGCCGGCGACACCGACTGGATTCGCCCCCTGTTGGCGGACCTGGGGCAGGTGGGTTTCTGGAAGCTGTTTCTCAAGCCCGGCCGACCCTTCGCGTTCGGAAGCCTGGGCGGCCGGCCGTTCTTCGGCCTGCCCGGTAACCCGGTGGCCGCAGCGATCACCGCCCTGCAGCTGCTCTGGCCGGCCCTGCAGAAGCTGGAGGGAGGCCCCCAGGATCCATGGCCGCGGCTGCAGGTGCGTCTGGCGGCGGAGCTGCGCCGCGGCGCGGGTCGGCCCGAGCTGGCCCGCGGGCGGCTGCGGGTGGGCCTGGAGGGGGAGCTGCTGGCGGAGGTGGCGGGCAGTCAGGCCTCATCCCGGATCGGCTCACTCCAGGGGGCAGACCTGCTGTTGGAGATCCCGGCGGAGCTGGGGACACTGCCGGCGGGCACGGCGCTCTGGGCCCAGCTGCTGCGTCCCAGTCTGTTCTGATCCCCGGCTGGGGCTGGGCCGCTCAGAAGCGGGTGTTGCCCTGCAGCCAGCGACCCTCGCCACCGCTCCACTCCCGTTTCCAGAAGGGAGCGTCGTGCTTGAGGGCCTCCAGCAATTCCTGGCAACCCCGCTGGGCGGGGCCGCGCCGGTCGGCGGCCGCGGCCACCAGCACGATCGTTTCCCCCGGCAGCACCCGGCCGACGCGGTGGTCGACCCGCAGGCCCCGCAGCCCGTGACGCGTGGCGATCGCCGTAGCCAGGCCCTCGATCTGGGCCTCGGTCATACCCGGATAGTGCTCCAGCTCGAGGGCATCGAGGGGTGTCCCGGCAGCGGTGACGCCGCGGACCCGGCCGATGAAGTGAGCTTCAGCCGCCGGGGGTGGTCCCGGGATGGCGAGGGCGGCTTGCCACTCGGCCAGGGCCTCGAGCGGATCGAAGGGAGTGAGCCGAAGCCGTAGCACCAGGGGGGGCACCGGCTCAGCCCCCGCTGATGGGCGGGAGGAAGGCCACCTCATCCCCGGGCCGAAGGGGCTGGTGCAGGGAAGCGAAGGCCCGGTTCACCGCCACCCGCACCGGGACCGGCGGTTCCCCCTCGGGGGAGACCTCCCCCAGGTCCAGCTGCCGCCACAGACCAGCCGGGGTGAGGAGGGCCCCAGCACCGCCCAGGGGCACGCAGCGCTCCGTCCAGCCGGCGCGTTCCCGCAGGGAGGCGAACAGCCGCACCGTGACGGTGACCTCCGGGGTGGCAGGCATCGGGGACGGGAGCTCGGACATCGGGGGAGTGGGCACGATGGCGGAAGGACTCAGCGGCTGGCGACCATCACCCGGTGGCGATGGTCGCAGGCAACCCGTCGAACGCCGTGGAGGCCGGCGCCGGTGAGGGCCGCAGCCATGTCGAGGCGGAAGTAGTCCTCCAGGTAGGGCTCCGTGCTCTTGAGCAGGGTGGCCAGCGGGGGTGGCATGGCCCGGATCACCGCCGATTGAGGATCCTGGTCCACCAGCGCCAGAACCCCTCCGGGACGCAGCAGCCGCCACGCCTCGCGCAGGACGGCGTGGGTGGCCTGCGAGGGCAGCTCGTGACAGACGAACTGCAGGGTGATCAGATCGAAGCTGGCCTCCGGCAGACCGGTGGCTTCGGCGGCGGCGTGATGCCAGGCCCGGATCCGGCCGGCCGTGTCACGCACCCTGGCCACGGCAAGCATCTCGGCCGAGAGATCCAGGCCACTCACCTCCGTCGGCGCACCACGGCCATCGAGCCAGTCCTTCAGCGCCAGGGTGCCGACCCCCACCGAGCACCCGATGTCGAGCGCCTGACGCACCGGCCCGCCCAGGTTCGGTTCGACGGCGGCGAAGATCGCCTCCCGCAACCGTTGCTGGGCCTGCTCGGGGGTGAGCGCCTCCTTCGGCCAGAGCCGGAGGGCCACCGAGGCGGTGGCCTGCTCCGCCTCGGTGGCGGCCTCCCAGCAGAGGTTGCCGGCGGGGTAGGCGTGGAACGGAGCGCGGTAATAGGCGGGAATGGCGACCGCCCTATCGGTGCCGGCCGCCAGCAGCGGCTTCGCCCGGCGGCGCAGCTCCTCGCGACGGGCGCGCCAGGGGATCCCCCGCGACTCGGCGGTGCGGATCATCAGCCGACGGGCCTGCCACACCAGCAGCCTTCTCAGCGGCTCCACGGCCAGGATCGTCTGGATCAACCCCCCCAGAAGGGTGCGGTCGTCCACCCAGTTGGGCGGAACCCCAGCGGCCACTTCACCGCCGGCGGACGGAGCGGCGATCGCAGGGGAGGAGGAGCGGGACATCGCGGCCGGCTGATCAGCGGAGAGGGTGCCGTCGCCGGAACCGACGCCCATCCTGGCGGCTGGGCTCCGAAGCCAGGCAGCCGTCGACGGGCCGCGACCCCCCGCTCACGAGAAGGCCGTGAGCATCAGCTGAATCAGGGTGAAGCCCGCCAGACAGGTGGCGGCCAGCAGGGGGATGGTATGGAGCACGATCCTTCCGGCGCCGTTCCAGGGTTCTAATCCGTCCCACCGAGTCCCCAATCCCGGCGTGGCCCGAGGTGTGCAAGCGCGCAAACACATCTCTTCATCTGCTGGAGCCGCCCGGGGGTGCGGCTCCAGCCGGTACCGACGACTCAGTCCTCGTCATCGGCGCCGCCCACGGGCACCAGGCGGATCTGCTTGCGGCCGAGCTTGATCTCGAACTCGTCACCCGGCTGGAGGTCAAGCATGGCGGTGTAGGCCTTGCCCACCAGGAGATTGCCGTTGAACTGCACCTTGGTGGCATAGCTGAGCTTGCGACCCCCTTTGCCCAAACCGCGTCCGGAGCCATCGCCCAGATTCACGCCCTTGGCCTCCAGTAGCGCCTCATAGAAGGCTGTGAAGTTCAGGCGCTCGGAGCCGTCCTTCTTGCTGCTCACATATCCGCAGGAGCGCACCAGATCGCTTTTGCTGGCGTCGCCGAGTTCTTTGACTTTTGCGAGCAGATCAGGACCAGTCAGCATGGTGTTTCTGTTGAACGTTCCTTCCCAGGATAGCTCTTAAACGGACAACCCTCAACAGAAGTACAGCAAGACTGGATCTGGATCTGATGACAACCTATGTACGCCCTTCCGCCTGGGGTCGCTAGACACCAGAGGCCTAGGGGAGTCGACCCGTCGAGTGGGTCAGACCGGCGGCCTTCACGTGGGACGAAGAACGATCTCAGGCCCGTTCACGCTGCCGCAGACAGCCAACTTCTCGCCAGACGCAGAGATTTCCAGGCTGTCTCATCCGGTGAGCTCCAGACGCCAGCCAGACCAGACAGCGCGGGCACCCGCCACCCATGATCCCCACAGGATCCAAAACGCTGAGGCTTGGTCCAAACCAAACTCACCGGTCCTCAACCTCACGGAACACCGCAACATCCAGCGGCGCCGTTCCAGCGGCCCCATGGCCAGGCGCGCGGCCCTCGGCCATGGGGCCGCTGGTGCCGGCCCGGACTGCTGGGTGTGATCGACCGGATCAATCTCGACCCAGCCCAGCCGGCCTCCAGCGACCTCGCGACGCCGAAGCCGAATGATGTCCCGTCACCGCAGCGGGCCGCACCGGGGCCCAGCCCGGCGGGAGCGGGCCTGGAGATCGACGGGTCCCCAACCGACCACCGGAGATCCCCAGGACGAACTTGCCGACTCCCGGGCCGGAGGCCTTGGCCTGAAAGCCGGCCCGGATCAGTCCTCATCATCCTCGCCGCCCACGGGCACCAGGCGGATCTGCTTACGGCCGAGCTTGATCTGGAATTCGTCACCCGGCTGGAGGTCGAGAAGGGCCGTGTAGGCCTTGCCCACCAGGAGATTGCCATTGAACTGAACCTTGGTGGTGAAACTGAGCTTCCGGCCACCCTTCCCAGAACCCGCCAGGGCGCCGGATCCGGAGCCGAAATTGACACCTTTCGCCTCCAGCAGGGCCTCATAGAAAGCTGTAAAGTTCAGACGCTCAACGCCGTCATTCTTCGCACTCACGTAACCGCAACCACGAACCAGCTCAGACTTGGAAGCCTCTCCCAGCTCCTTGACCCTGGCCAGCAGATCAGCTCCGGTGAGCATGGCACATTCTTGACGTAATTGCGCAATCCTAGCAATCGGGGAGATGATTCCGCCGCTGCAACCTCCTGAACGTGGCTGGAAGAGAGACGGCGTTGCCGATCACACCTATCGGCCCTTCATGCCGAGACCACCCATGCAGCGCCTGTCGAGCGTCGCCGCTCCCGGACCGGAACACCCCGACGGCCGCCATGCCATCGACGCCTGGGGGAAGATGACCCGCAAGCGAGTGCGGCCGCCTGGATGGACGCCTTCACGATCCGGCCGTTGGCCGATCACGACCTGCCCACGGTCACCGAATGGGCCCGTCAGGAAGGATTCTGTCCGGGCAGCGGCGACGCCGGGGTCTTTCACCACACCGATTCTCAGGGGCTCTGGGTGGGTTGCCTCGATGGAGAGCCGGTGGGCTGCATCGCCGGAGTCCGCTATGACGCCCGCTACGGATTCATCGGGCTGTTCCTGGTGCGACCGGCTTTCCGGGGACGGGGCTTCGGCGTGGCCCTCTGGCGGCAGGCCCTCGCCCATCTGGGAGATGTGGCCTGCATCGGCCTGGAAGCCGCACCGGATCGGTTAACGGATTATGCGGGCTGGGGATTCGTGCCCGCCTACGACACCCTCCGCTGGCGCCTGCCCGCCGCGATCAGGCCCCGCTGCGCTGCCGTCGAGCTCCCACCGGGCCATGACCTGGTCGCTGGCACGGCCGTAGGCCCATCCCTGGTGGAGGCCTATGACGCCCGTCATGGGGCCGTGCCGCGGCCGCTGTTCCTGGCGGAGTGGCTGGGCCAGCCCGTGGGGGACGTGAGTGTGGTCCGCGATGACCTGGGCTGCTGCCGTGGCTTCGGCCGCATCCGCCCCTGTCTGCTGCCCGATGGGGCCGGTGACAGCGGTTGGCGTCTCGGTCCCTTGCTGGCGGATGGGGCCGGCCTGGCCGGGGCCCTGCTCGACCGGCTCTGCTCCGATCGGGTCGGGCCGGTGCTGATCGACGCGCCGGAGGCCCATCCCCGCGCCCATCGCCTGCTGGAGGAACGGGGTTTCCTGGTGGTCGGACGGACGGTCCGGATGTACCGCGGTGCCCCTCCGGCCCTGCCGCTCCAGGATGTCTACGGTCTCGCCTGCCTGGAGCTGGGCTGAGATGCCTCGGTCGGCCCACCTCCCACTGCTGCCATGAACGCCCGCGAGATCCGCCGCCGGACATCCCGCCAGCTGCGGCCCGTACGACTGAGGCGCCAGAACGGCGTGATCCGTGCCGCCGACATCGATGGTCTGCTGAGCCAGTGGCGGGAGCCCTATCGGCTGATGCTCTCGATCCCCTGGCCGGGCTTCCTCCTGGTGATCGCCCTGGCCTATCTGGGCACCAACGGGGTCTTCGCCCTTCTCTATCTCACGGATCCGGCGGGGATCGGCGGAGTCCCGCCCCCCCGGGTGGCCGGCTTCCCGGAGGCCTTCTTCTTCAGCGTCCAGACCCTCGGGTCGATCGGCTACGGGGTGCTCCACCCCCTCTCCCTGACCGTGAACCTGCTGGTGACGCTGCAGGCCTTCGTGAGCCTGGTGTTCGTGGCGGTGACCACCGGGCTGGTGTTCGCCCGCTTCTCCCGCAGCCGGGCGGAGATCCGCTTCAGCGAGGTGGCCACGATCCAGAGCTGGAACGGCGAACCCTGCCTCACCTTCCGGGTCGCCAACGTGCACCACACCAGCATCGTGGGGGCCCATCTGCACGCCTATCTGGCCATCGACGAGCGCAGCACCGAGGGGGAGCCGATGCGCCGCCTGCGGCCGCTTCCGCTGGTACGGGACCATTCCTTCCAGTTCCAGCTGATGTGGACGGCGATGCATCCGATCGGTGCGGACAGCCCCCTGCATGGCCTGGACCTCGAGGCCCTCGAGCGGGCGCATGGCGAAGTGCTCGTCTCTTTCGAGGGCCTGGATGAACGGGTGCGCAGCCCCGTCCACGCCCGGGCCAGCTACGGGTCCTCCCAGCTGCGTTTCGACCATGTCTTCGTCGATATCGTGCAGGAGGACGAGAGGGACTTCCGCCTGCTTGATTTCAGCCGCTTCGACGACACCCGACCCCGCTGAGGCCCCCAGGCCAGCCCCGCTCCGCCTCGTCTACGACGGGGGCTGTCCGTTCTGCCGCCACTTCGCCCTCACCTGCGAGCTGCGCGGTGGGCTGGGCGGACTGGAGATCGTTGACGGCCGCGCCGAAGCGGGGCTGCGCCGGGCCTTGAACCAACGGGGCTACGATCTGGCCGAAGGCGCCGTGCTGATCGAGGGTGACCGCCTCTGGCACGGGGCGGATGCCATCGCACGGTTGTGCGCCCAGCTGCGTCCCAGCCCCGGCCTGCTGGCTCTGCTGGCGGCGGTGTTCGGCAGCCCGGCTCGCAGCCGCCGCCTCTACCCCCTGCTGCTGGCCCTGCGCCAGGGGGCCCTGGCCCTGAAGGGGCTGCCGGTGGACCCCGACAGCCAGCCCTAGGCTCCGATCAGCGCCAGCGCCGAACGATGAGTTACCTGCGCGAGATCATGGGCCGACTGCGGGAGCGGGCCGCCACCGCGCCGGCCGAAGCCTCCCCGCTCCCCGCTCCGGGCGAGGGAACGGCAGCGCACCTGGGCGCCTACCGCGAGACCCTGCGCGGCTGTGGGGACGCGATGCTCCGCTACGAGTGGGCCTGGCTCGCCGATCATCTCTCCAGCCTGAGGCTCTCCCTGGGCCATGAGGTCATGCGCCAGACCCTGGGGGGCCGCGGCCATGTGGACCAGCTGCTGCGGGAAGCGGACGCCTTCCAGGCGGAACTGGCGCGCGAAATGCGGGACCGGCGGCTGAAGCCCTCCAGCCGCACGGCGCCGCTGGTGCCCCAGGAGCATGCCTGGGAGCTGAGCGACCCGGCCGTGCGACGGGCCTGGGGCATCGAGACGCCGACCTGAATGCCTGAGGTCTTCGTCTACGGCACCCTCAAACGGGGGGAGGCGAACCACCACTGGCTCCGCGGCGCCCGATTCCTGGGTCGTCGCCGGCTGGTTGGTGCCCGCCTTCACGATCTGGGTCCCTACCCGATGGCGATTCCGGTGGACGCGGCCGAAGCCGGTCCCCAGGACCAGGGGACTCCAGCGGACCCCCTGGTCCACGGCGAGCTGTACGGAGTGGGCCGGGCCGACCTGGCCTGGCTGGACGGCCTGGAAGATGTGCCCAGGGAGTACCGGCGGCTGCGGCGGCGCCTCAGCGACGGGCAGCGGGCCTGGGTGTATCTGGGGCGGCCGGAGCAGGTGCGGGGACACCCCCTGGTGCCCTTCGCCGACTGGGGCAGCACTCCGGTGTTCAGCTATGGATCGAACCTCTGCCCCGACCAGTTGCGCCACCGTTGTGCCGACTGGGATGGCTCCGGCCTGGTGGTCCGGCTAGAGGGATGGCGCTGGGGGATCTGCAAGATCCTATCCGGCCAAGACCCTGCCGGGACCCAACCCGAAGGCGCCGCCGGGATCCAGCCCGATCCTGGCACCCACTGCTGGGGGGTGATCCACCACCTCCGTCCTGCCGATCGGGGCAGGATCGACCGGCACGAAGGGGTGGCTCTGGGGCACTACCGGCGGATCAGCGTGGCGGTGACCACCGAGCAGGGGGAACGATTCGAAGCCTTGACCTACGCCCCGTCGGCCGCGTGGAGCGCGCCAGGACTGCGGAGCGGAGAACCCTACGCTCAGCGCATTCTGGCCGGACTGGCGCATTGGCCGTTCCCGGAGGAATGGAGACGCACCCTGGCGGAGCACCTGGGGCCCGCCATGATCGGCGGAATCCGATCCGCTCGGCCGATTGATGACAGCCCCGGTGCGTCCGTCTCGACAGCGATCTGCCCAGACTTGAGCAGCCGTCCGCACTGATCGTCGGGGCCCTGAGCGCCGGCGTGGGTCCCAAGGCAGGGATCGTCCACCCACCCCTGCCATCGTTCCGGAAGACCCTGGCAACACTCGCCGGAGAATCGGCCGCCCCAGCGCCTTCTGCGGGATCCGCACCGTGGGGACCCCACTGGATCTCACCCGAGACAGGGGTGGTGCTGGCTGGGGCTCTACCAAGTGGGCGCGTTGCCATCAGATCCTCCTCGATCTCACTCCATCGGAGTCCGTCGCGGCCTCCAGCCTCGACCGGCTGTGGCAGGCCTTCCTCCAGGGCTGCGGTCCGCATCTGGGGCCGGTGGGCCTGGAGCTGGCGAGGCCGGGGCGGTCTGCCGGGTATCCGCCCCGGCCCCCCGAACGGGCCTCGGTACGCTGGAGCCGTCCCTCTCGACCCGGCCGGTCCAGGAGTGAGAACCATGCTCACTGCGAAACGGAATGCGCGCCCCCGGACCCCTCGCCAGCAGGCGCTGCTCCTCTCCCTGCAGCAGCGGATCGCCGCGGCCCGGGGCCGTGAGGATGCCGACACCATCCACGCCCTGTTCCGCGAGGCGGTCTATCTGGGGATCCAGCCGAAGTTCCTCGATCGCGACAGCGGCTCGGCCGGCTGATCGCTCCAGCGGATCAACCCTGCTCCACCCACCCCCCGGCACCCATGGATCTGGTGGTCCTCCAGAGCCTCTGGGGTTTCAACGGTGAGCTGAGGCAGGCGATCCGGCGCGCCCGCACCCACGGTTTCGATGGGCTGGAGGTGAACCTGGATCATCCGACACTGGCCCCCTGCGATCCCTCCCGCGTAAGTGAGGCCCTGGCCGATGCCCGCCTGGCCCTGATGCTGGAAGTCGTCACCGGTGGTGGCTACGTGCCCGACCTGGCCGCAGGCCCCGAAACCCATCTCAGCGAACTCACCGACCAGCTGGAGGCCTGCCGGGCTTTCCAGCCCCTGGGGGTGACGGTGATCACCGGCAGCGACAGCTGGAGCTGGTCGCAGCAGACCTGGTTCTGGGACCGGGCCCTGGAGCTGGCCACCGCCAGCCCCCTGCCGGTGACGTTCGAGACCCACCGCTCCCGCAGCCTCGCCGATCCCTGGCGCATCGGCGCCTGGCTGGAGCGCCATCCCCAGCTCCGCCTCACGGCCGACCTCAGCCACTGGTGCGTGGCCAGTGAACGGCTGATGACACCGGAGCTGGAGCCCGTGGCGGCCATCGCCGGGCGTGTCGATCACATCCACGCCCGGGTGGGCCATGCCCAGGGTCCCCAGGTGAGCCATCCGTTCGCCCCCGAGCACGCCGGTGCCCTGGCGGCCCATCGGGCCTGCTGGCAGCTGTTCGCCGAACGGGCCCGGCAGCGGGGCCTCCCCCGCCTCACGCTCACGCCGGAGTTCGGACCCGACGGCTATCTGCCCACCCTGCCGTTCACCGATCAGCCGGTGGCGGATCTGCTGGAGATCAACCAGGCCATGGCCGGCTGGCTGCGGCGGGAGCTCGGGAGTCCGGACCCACCTCCGCCATGAGGGCCGCATAGAGGGCCTGCTGATGCAGGATCCGCTGCTCCAGCCGGTGGGGCGGCCCGGGGTTCAGGCCACTGGCATAGCCCCGCTGGGCCGATTCCATCAGGGTCCGGTCCTCCTCCAGGAAACGCCGAAGCTCCTCCAGCCAGCCCTCGGCCCGATCCTGATGGGCGGGATCCCCCAGCAGCCACAGTTGCATCCGGCATTGGCCGGTCCCCAGGGGCTGGAACTGGATCCAGGCCAGGCGGTCGTCCGGCCAGAGCAGCAGGTGGGTCCAGGGGGGCAGGCCGAAGGTGAGAAACTCCGGGGCGGGCCCATCGGCTGCGCCGGAGGCGACCGGATTGGGGGTGGCCAACAGGTTGGCGTGGGCGCCGAACCGGTAGCGGTAGTGCCGCACCGGACCCTGGACCCGGTGCAGCGTGGTGGGGTGGGCGATCGCCACGTGGTAGTCATCCAGGGTGTTGTCGTGGGCGATCTTCCAGTTGCAGGCCAGCTGACGCTCCAGGCCGGCCAAGGGCCGCCGCGGCCGGGCCAGCCGCTCACCGGCCAGCTCCACCACCAGGTCGCATTGGCTCTCCAGGGGCAGGGGATCGGGCCCGATCGCCACCCAGAGCAGGCCCCCGAACGCCTGGCAGGGGAGGGATTCCAGGGGCCAGGCGCTCCGCTCGAAGGGATCGAGGAAATCCGCTTCGCGGGCCGCGGCCAGCAGCTCCCCCCGCAGGTCGTAGGTCCAGCCGTGGTACGGACAGACCAGCCGGCGGCGGCAGGCGGCCACCGCCAGCGGCGCTGGTCCGGACGGGGGCTCCAGGCCCACCCCGCGATGGGGGCATCGGTTGAGGAAAGCCCGCGGCCCCTCCCCGCTCTGGTGGGTGAGCAACACGGGCAGATCCAGTAGCTCGATCGCCAGCACCGAACCGGCCGGAAGGGCGGCGATGGCCGCCACGGCATGCCAGAAGCGGGGGGCGTACCGCTCCCGTTCATGGGCCGCCACCGCCGCGGAGCCGTAGAGCCCGGCGGTGAGGAAACGGTGGGGCGCCAGGTCGTGGGGAGTCACCGGCTCAGGCGGCGGCGGCGTTGAGACCCCGCAGGCAGGCGGCCAGATCCTCGCGCAGCTCCAGGAAGGGCCGGGACACCCGCAGATGGGCCAGATCCGAGCGGTCGAGCTGGGCGGCCACGCTGCGCACGATCCGACCCGGCCGCGGCGCCATGATGTGGACCCGCTGGGCGAGCAGCAGGGCCTCCTCCAGGTCGTGGGTGATCAGCAGGGCGGTGAGACCGGAACGCTCCCAGAGCTGGTAGAGAAACTCCTGCATCGATTCACGGATCTGCAGATCGAGGGCACCGAAGGGCTCATCCAGCAGGACCACCTGGGGATCGGCGGCCAGGGCCCTGGCGATGGCCACCCGTTGCTGCATCCCCCCCGAGAGCTCCTTGGGCAGGCGGCCGGCGGCGTCCTGCAGGCCGACCACCTCCAGGAAGTAGGCCGTGCGTTCCCGCACCAGAGCCCGGCGCAGCCCCTGCAGCTGCATGCCGAAGGCTACGTTCTGGGCGGCGGTCATCCAAGGGTAGAGGCTGTATTTCTGGAAGACCATGCCCCGGTCGGACCCTGGCCCCCGCACCGGCCGTCCATCCATGGTGATCACACCGCCACTGGGGCGCTCGAGGCCGGCGATCAGCCGCATCACCGTGGACTTGCCCGAGCCGGAGCTGCCCACCAGCGCCACGAACTGGCCGGAATCGATCTCGAAGCTGATGTCGTCCAGCACGAGCTTGGCAGCGCGGCCATGGCCGAACGACTTGCTGACGCCATTGACGGAGAGATGCATCTCAGCTGGCCCAGCGGCAGGATCGGCGCAGGAGGGCGCGGAAGCCCAGATCGATCAGCAGGCCGATCAGCCCGATCACGATCAGACCCACGAAGATGTCGTCGGTGCGCAGGAAGCGCTGGGCCAGACTGATGCGCTTGCCCAGCCCCTCGTTGGCCGCCACCAGCTCGGCCACGATCACCAGGTTCCAGGCCGAGGCCATGTTGATCCGGTACGCGTCGATCACCTGGGGGGCCACGAAGGGGGCCACTACCCGGGTGAGGATCGGCAGGCCGCGGCCGCCGAGGGTGAGCGCCGTTTCCAGCAGTTCGGCCGGCACGAACTTGACCGCATCCATGATCATCAGTGTGTTGAAGAAAAAGGTGCCGATGAAGATCAGCAGCACCTTCGGCAGTTCACCGAGACCGAAGTAGATGATCAGCAGGGGGATAAACGCCGGCGCCGGCATGTAGCGGATCAGCCCCAGCAGCGGCTCCAGCAGCCGGCAGATCAGTCGGCTGCTGCCCATGGCGATGCCCAGGGGCAGGGCCAGCACGGCGGAAAGGGCGAAGCCCAGGAAGACTCGCTGGATGCTGGCGAGGGCATCGGTGAGCAGGAGGCCGGAGCCAGCCTGGTCCCCGGCTGCCTCCAGCACCCCGGCGGGGCTGGGCAGAAACAGCGGATCGACCGTGCCGCTGACGCTGATCAGCTGCCAGAGCAGCAGCACGATCAGAATGCCGAGCGGACCCAGCAGCCAGGGGTTCTGGAGGGCCCGTTCCAGGTCTGGAGGCAGCCTCACTGCTCTCGCCTCACTTGGCGCCGTCGACGAATCGGGCGTCGAACAGGGTGGTGAGATCGGGCGGGTTCTCAGCCAGACCCACATCCTGCAGGAAGGTGCTGATCTCACCGGCGGCGAACGGCAGGGACGCCATGGTGTCCCCCGGCTTGAGGGCCTCGCGGTTCTGCTCAAGCGTGAAGATCGTGGTGCCGGCGTCGTACTCCGTGTACTCGGCCTCGGTGACCCCGGCCCGCTCGGCCATGATCGCCAGGCTGGGACCCGGGTTCGCCTGGATCTCGTCGAGGGTGGCGAACCAGGCGTTCACCACCATCTGGATCGCCTCGGGATTGTTCTCGACGAACTCGGCGTTGCAGACCAGGTGATCACTGATAGCACCCGGGAAGTCCTTGGAGGAGAACATGGTGGTGCTGCCCGAGCGCTTCAGGGCCTGGGTGGTGAAGGGAGCGAACACGCCGACCGCATCCACCTGACCGGCGACGAAGGCGGCCGCCGCCGCACCGGTCTCGAGCGGCACGAACTCGATGTCCTTTGCGGAGAGACCCGCTTGCTTGAGACCGAGCAGCAGCAGGTAGTGGTCGACGGTGCCTTCCTCGGCGGCCACCTTCTTGCCCTTGAGCTGCTCGATGCTGGTGATGCCATCGGCGGCGATGATCTGATCATTACCGGTCGAATTGTCGTTGGTCAGCACCACCCGCAGTTTCGCCCCGCCGGCGATCGAGCTGATCGTGTCACCGAGGGTCTGGCTGTTGCAGTCGAGCTGGCCGGCGTTGAGGGTGTTGATCGAATCGAGATAGCCGTCGAACCACTGCATGGTGACGGGAACTCCAGCCTGCTCGAACAGCCCTTTCTCTTCGGTGACCTTCCAGGGGAACCAGCCGGGCCAGGCGCTGTAGCCGATCCGCACCGGTGTGGCGCTCTGATCGGCAGGCGGCTGGGTCTGGCAGCTGGCCAGCAGGCCACCGCCGAGCAGGGCCACCAACAGCAGACTCACCTGCCGGCGCAGGCCCGGGCGCCGGCGGCCGGATGTCGATCGGCCCGGGGAGCCGGGCTGGGGGGACGTGGAACGGGAAGTTGGGCGCATGGTCATCGGATGGCTGGGGTGGGATGGATGGGGTCGTGGGCGGGGTCGGGACGGGTCCAGGGGAGCGGCGGCCCTTCAGAAGGCTTCGAGGTAGCGCCTCACCTCCCAGTCGGAGACATCGCCGTGGTAGTCGGCCCATTCGGCCCGCTTGAGCGAGACGAAGGACTCGAACATGGCCTCGCCGAACACCGATCGGGAGAGCGGATCGGCCGCGAACGCCTCGATTGCCTCGCCGAGGGTCCTCGGCAAGGTGTGCAGGCCCCGCTCCCTGCGCTGCTCGGCGCTGAGGCGGTAGGCGTTGGTCCGATTGGGCGGGCCGGGATCCAGCTCCTCGCGCACCCCTTCCAGGCCGGCGGCCAGGATCATGGCCGCCCCCAGGTAGGGGTTGGCGGAACTATCGGCGGCCCGGCATTCCACCCGGGCGCCGGCGGAGGGAATGCGCACCATGTTGGTGCGGTTGTTGTGGCCGTGGGAGAGGAACACCGGCGCCCAGGTGAAGCCGCTCATGCCGCCCCTGGCCACCAACCGCTTGTAGCTGTTCACGGTGGGGGCAATCGCGGCGCAGATCGCCGGGGCATGGCGGAGGATTCCGGCGACGAAGTGCTCGCCCAGGGGGGTGATCGTGCCGGGACGGCCGGTGGCGAAGAGATTGCGGCCGCTGTCGGCATCAGCCAGCGAGAGGTTGTAGTGGGCGCCGCTGCCGGTCCGATCTCCGAACGGCTTGGGCATGAAGCTGGCGATCAGCCCGTGGCGATGGCAGATCTCCCGGGCCATCAGCCGGAAGAAGGTGAGCCGGTCCGCCATCGTCATCGCTTCGGCATGGGCGAAGTCGATCTCGAACTGGCCGTTGCCGTCCTCGTGGTCGAAGGAATAGACCCCCCAGCCCAGCTCGTTCATCGCCCCCACCAGCTCCTCAAGCCAGTCGAGGTTGTCGAGCAGGCCGCTCAGGTCGTAGCAGGGCTTGTCGAGCCGATCGCGGCGGCTGGCGGGCACCAGGCGGCCGTCCTCGGTGCGGCGCACCACGTAGAACTCGGCTTCGATGCCGAGATCGAAGCGATAGCCCAGGCGGGCGGCTTCGGCCAGGGAGCGGCTGAGGATGGTGCGGCAGCAGGCCTCAAACGGTTCGCCATGGAGCTGCAGACTGCTGGCCAGCCAGACCACGTGGCGGCGCCAGGGCAGCACCGTGGCGGAGGCGGGATCGGGAACGGCCGCCACCTCGTCATCGCTGATGTCCTGGGGTACTCCATCGAGGGCCGCTCCGGTGAACAGCTCGGAGCCGGCCAGCATCGCCTCGAAGTGGTCAAGCGGCACCGCCTTGGCCTTGCAGGTGCCGTGCACGTCCACGAAGCTCGCCAGGGCGATGGTCACGCCGCGGCTGAGCAGATCGAGCTTGAGGTCCCCTCCGGAGGTGGGGGAGAGTGGGTGCAGGGTGGTCATGGGACCTCCGCCAGCGAAGGGGTCGCGGCCTCGCCCGCGAACGCGCGCACCTGATCGAGCAACCAGCGGTGCCAGACCCCCATGCCCTGGCCACTGCTGGCCGAGAGCTGGACGATGGCGGCTTCCGGGTTGACGGCGCGGATGTGGGCTTCGATGCGGCTCAGCTCCACCGGCAGATAGGGGAGCAGATCCACCTTGGTGATCAGCACGCAATCGGCCTCGCGGAACATCACTGGATACTTGAGCGGCTTGTCCTCGCCCTCGGTGACGCTGAGCAGGGCCACCTTGCGGTGCTCCCCCACCTCGAATTCGGCCGGGCAGACCAGATTGCCCACGTTCTCCACCCAGAGCAGATCGAGGGCGGCCGGGTTCAGCTGCGCCTGGAGCTGGCGCAGGCCGCCGCTCACCATCGCGGCATCGAGATGACAGGCCCGGCCGGTGGTGATCGGCACCACCGGCACACCGACGGCCTCGAGGCGCCGGGCGTCGAGCTGGGTGGTCATGTCACCCTCCAGCACCGCCATCGAAAGCTGCGGCGCGAGCGCCGTGATCGTGCGCTCCAGCAGGGAGGTCTTGCCGGCGCCGGGGCTGCTCATCACGTTGAGGCAGAGCAGCGTCCAGGCCTCGAACTGCTCGCGGTTGTGCTCGGCCTGGTGGCGGTTCGCGGCCATCAGGTTGAAGCCGAGGGTGTCGCTGAGGGGCAGGTGCATGGAATCAGCGCCGGGAAACGGCGGGGGCTTCGGGAGCCCGCTGGAGCAGGCTGTAATCGACGGAGCGGATGCGCAGCTCGCGGCCGCTGACGATCTCCTCCATGGGCCGGTCGCAGCAGGGGGAGCGGTAGGCCCGCTCCGGGTCGGGGCTGTACTCGCTGCTGCAACCCAGACAGCGGGCCCGCAGGGGAACGGTGTCGATCTCGAGCGTCGAGCCATCCAGCCAGGTGCCCTGGATGGCGGCGGCGAAGGTGAACCGCAGCGCCTCCGGCTCCACACAGGTGAACTCACCCACCTGCAGATGCACGGCCTCCACCACGGGGATCTGGGGCCCATGCCCCCGCTTCCACTCCTCCATCGAGAGCAGCAGGCAGCGGGTCATGTCGACTTCATGCATGACTCACCTCCACGTCTGATCGACCTGCATGTTGCAGACCTCATGCAGCCAGGCCGGCTTCTGTTTGCGCGGCAGCTGGCCGCTCACCACCAGGTGGGCCATGGTGTCGCAGATCACCCGGGTGGCCATCAGGGAGGTCATGTCGCTGATGTCGTAGGGGGGCGACACCTCCACCAGCTCCAGGCCGCAGACCGGCACGTTGCGCACGATCAGCTCCAGCAGCTTCAGCGCTTCTCTGGGCAGCAGGCCGCCGGGTTCTGGCCAGCCGGTGCCGGGCACGAAACCGGCGTCGATGCAGTCGATGTCGAAGGAGATGTAGACGCAGTCGGTGCCATCGGTGGCGCGCTCGATCGCGTACTGGGCGGCCGCCTCCAGGCCCATGTCGCAGATATCGGTGACGGTGAGCACGTTGGTGCCCCGCTCCCGGCACACCTTCACCCCTTCGCGCGGCACCTGCCAGCCGCCGATGCCAAGTTGCACCAGGTTTTCGGCCGGGGCGTTGGCCATGTTCGTGGCGTGGAACCACGGACAGGTGTGCATGCGTTCGTCGAGGTCGATCTCCTGGGTGTCGACGTGGCGATCGAAATGGATGATGCCCACCTTCTTGTCGCCCAGGTGGCGGCACACCCCCCGCACGGTGGGAAAGCCGATCGAGTGATCGCCGCCGAGGATGATCGGGAAGGCGCCGCTGGCGAACACGTGCGCCACGCCCTTGGAGATCTGATCGAAGCTCTTCTCGTTGTTGGCGGGAATCGTGAAGATGTCGCCCACATCGCAGAGCCGGATCGACTCACGCAGGTCGACCCCCATCTCGTAGTTGTAGGGCGTGTAGAGGGCCGAGATGCGGCGGATGCCCTGGGGGCCGAAGCGGGTGCCGGGCCGGTAGGTGGTGCCGGAATCGTGGGGCACCCCCAGGATCGCCACATCGAATTCGCCGACGCGGTTCACGTCTTCGATGTAGGGCGCCTTCATGAAGGTGTTGATGCCCGCGTAGTGGGGCAGCTCGCCGCGCGAGAAGGTGGAGATGCGCCGGTCAACGATGCTCTCAGCCGCCTCCAGCCCGTAGCGCAGGCCCTGGTCCACCTCCTGCTGCCAGCCGGTGAGCGGCAGGCGGGCTTCTTTCTCCAGGGCTTCAGCGCCCTGACGGCCAGCGGGCGCCGTGGTGCGGCGGTCAAAGGCCCCTTCAGGGCCTGGCGATGCGGTCATGGCACAACACGGAGGTGGGGGTGGCGGTCTCCCGGGCTTTTATCCCTCCGTGCAACCGGGTGACCCCGGTGAGCTTCTCTCGGACCAGACATCCCCAGGCGCGTGGGGACGCACCGGAGGGGATCGGAACCCTAGAAACTTCTTCCGCCGCTCGAATCTCAACCGAGTGGGGTCTGGCTGCTGTTGTGATGGCTACCGAGTGCGCCCCCCCTGCGGCGTCCACGCTCCAGGATGGTGCGGAGAGGACCGGTGACGGACGCACTCAGGAGGGACCCCATCGCCACGATCAGCCCCGAGGCCCACGCCGGCCAGGCCGTCTACACCACAGCCACCCTGAGAACCTATGACCTGGTGGTGCTGGGCCTGTCCAACCAACTGGTCTGGCGATGCCCGAGCCGACACCTCCGGGATCTCTACGACCGCTCGATCACTGCCAATCATCTCGATGTGGGGGTGGGAACCGGCTACTTCCTGCGTCACGGCCGGGTTCCCTGCGTGAGCCGACGCATCGCCCTGATGGATCTGAACCCGAACTGCCTGAACGCCGCCTCGGCCGCCCTTGCGCCCCATCGCCCCGAAACCTACCGATGCAATGTGCTGGAGCCGATCAGCCTGGCCATGGAACCGTTCGATTCGATCGGACTCAATTACCTGCTGCACTGCCTCCCCGGAGGCATGGCGCGAAAGGCCGTGGTCTTCGATCACCTGAAGCCGCTGATGCGGCCCGGGGCCTGCCTGTTCGGATCCACCCTGCTGCAGGGGGATCGAGTCCCGCGCTCCTGGGGGGCGCGGCGGTTGATGGAGGCTTACAACGCCAGAGGGATCTTCTCCAATCGGCAGGACACCCTGGGGACCCTCCAGCAGGAACTGGAGCGGCGCTTCCGCCAGGTGACGGTGGAGCTGAGGGGCTGCGTTGCCCTGTTCACGGCCCGGGACGGGACCTGATCAGGTCGGGGGGAAGGCCCGCGCCTCGTAGCGACAGCTGAGCTCGACCACGTCCCCCGGCTCGACCTCCAGCCTCCGCTCCCCGGAGACCAGGGCTCCCCGGGGGGCACTCCAGGGCTCAAGGCAGACCATCGGCCGGGGCGGGTCGCTCCAGACCACCGCGAGATCGAAGGGGTGGGTGGGTTGCAGCTCCACCTCCAGGCCGGCCGGCGGGTCCAGCAGGCGCACGGGACCGAGGGGCTCGACCAGCAGATCCACCCCCTGTTCCAGCTCACCCAGCTGGGCGGCGGTGGGAGCGTGGGCCATGCTCCGGTGATCGAAGCAGCGCTCGGGCAGGCCCTCCAGGGTCGCGGCGGCCAGCGAGCTGACGGCGAAATAGGGATGGAGGCCGAGGGCAAAGGGCAGGGGGCGATCGCCGCGGTTGGCCACCACCGCAAGGATCGCCAGGGCGGAGGGTTCGAGCCGCAGCTCAAGCCGCAGCTCGAAGGCGAAAGGATAGTGGGCACGGCTGGCAGGGCTGTCCCTCAGGCTGAGCGCCACGCCGCCCCCGTCAGCGAGCTCTGCCAGCTCCCAGGGGAGATCCCGGGCGAACCCATGCTGCCCGAGGTGGAACACCCCCTCGGGCAAGGGGAGCCGATTGTCCGGCAGGTTGCCGCAGATCGGGAACAGCACGGGCATGCCTCCCCGCACCGAAAGGGCCGGATCCGCGAAGCGGGCCTCATCGAGGTAGAGCAGCTCCCGCCCGTCGCAGCGCCAGCCACTGAGTAGGCCACCCCGTTCAGGCACCAGCCGCAGCCGATCGGCACCGTCGGCGGCGCTGAACTCCCAGTGGGGGTAAGGGGTCTGTCGGTGGGTGAGGCTCACGGGGCCAGGGGGGAGGGAAGGTCGGCGATCCACTCCAGCAGGGCGGCATTCACCGGAACGGGGACCTCGTCATGGGGGCAATGCCCGGCCTCCAGCACCACTTCGGTGGTGACGGCCGGGGCATGGCGCTGGAACGAGGCCCGCCGGCCGGCGGCGTTGATCCAGGGATCGCGGATCCCCCAGAGCAGCAGCAGGGGGCACTCCAGTTCGGCGAAGAGCTCGTCAAGGGGCTGGCCACGGGGGATGTCGAAGACGGTGCGGAACACCCCGAAGGCACCCGGATCCAGGGAAGGGCGACGGATGGCCTCCACCAGGTCGTCGGTCACGTTGGTGCGGTCGACGTAGACCTGATTCAGGGTGCGGCGGATCGTGGCCGGTCGCCGCAGATTCTCGAACAGCAGCCGCTGCAGCACTGGACTGCGCAGCAGGGCGCCGCCGATCGTGCGGCGGGCGATCGCCCCCCAGCCCATCGGTTCGGCCTGCTCATCGCTGAATGGACCGGCGGCGTTGAGCAGGGCCACCCCCGCCGCCCCAGGGCCCAGGGCCGCCCCGGCGGCCAGGGCGGCGAACCCGCCCAGGGAATTGCCGACCAGCACGGTGGGCCGGCCGATCCGCTCGTGCACGTAGGCCATCAGCTGGTCACGCCAGAGGGCGCCGCCATAGGCGAGGCCGGCCGGCTTGGCGCTGCGGCCGAATCCGAGCAGATCGAGCGCGTGCACCTCATGGCGTTCGGCCAGCACGGGGATGTTGAAGCGCCAGTGGTCGGTGGAGGCGCCGAAGCCGTGCACCAGAAGGATCGCGGGTCCAAGCGGCTGCTCCGGGCGCCGGCTCAGGCTGTGGACCGCATGCCCCCGGTACGACCAGCCCCGGGCGGGCTCGGAGCGGATGGCGGTGGTCGCGGGCTCCGGGCTTGGGCTGGACAACAGGGGTGTGACGTGGTGGTCGATGCTAGGGATCCCTTTGGGAGTCCGCTCCGTGACCGACTGGTCGAGCCTGCTGCCCGGAACCGCGCTATGGGCCCTGGCGCTCTACCTGCCCTTGTCGGTGCCGCTGGGCCGGTTCGAGGCCGCCCTGGCCGAGGGCCCGCTGGGGGAAGGCCCGCGCCAGATCCTGCTGCTGCTCAGCAGCCTGCTGCTGGCCCTGGCGGTGGGAGGGATCACCCAGCTGGGTCTGAGCTGGACCCTCAGCCCCAGCTGGGCCGCCAGCCTGGGGTTGATGGCAGTTCTGGCCGGAGCGTTCTGGACCCTGGCCTCCCGGCGGGAGGAGAGCTGAGCGGAACGACCGGGCCCTGCGGCGGGAGGGTTCAGGAGCGCCAGT
Source organism: Cryptocyanus atlanticus LEGE 06306 (assembly GCF_056633155.1). Lineage (NCBI taxonomy): Bacteria > Bacillati > Cyanobacteriota > Cyanophyceae > Synechococcales > Prochlorococcaceae > Cryptocyanus > Cryptocyanus atlanticus. The sequence goes on along the minus strand of NZ_JBSJOZ010000010.1, from coordinate 19,881 downwards.
CGAGCCAGGGCAGGCCGCTCATGATGGCGGGGGTCTGCCGGCAATAGGCCCGATAGCCGGGATGGCGTTGCAGCAGGGCTCGCTCCTCGCGCCGGGCCTTGCCGCCCAGCACGGCGGCCAGGGCCAGAAACAGGGCGAGGTGCAACAGGCTGCCGAGGGCCAGGGTCAACCCCAGGGAGCTGATCAGGATCGCCCGATAGAGCGGATGGCGGCAGCGGGCGTAGGCGCCGTGGGTGATCAGCCGGGCCCCGGGCTTGGGGTCGGGCAGGGGGGTGAGGCTGGCGCCGAGATCGAAGAAGGCGCTGGCGGCCAGCAGGAGGCCCACGCCCAGCAGCACCCAGCCGGCCAGACTGAGGGCCACGGGCCAGCGCAGACCCAGGGCGGCCGGCGGGGGCGTGGCCGGCAGCAGATGCAGGGCGATCAGCAGGAGCTGGGCGACCAGCCACCACTCGCCGCGGCGGTGATCGAACCAGCCCCCGACGCTCAGGCCCCAGTCCCGCAGGGCCGGGGGCAGGCGGCGATCAGGCCGGTTGATTGGCCAGGGTCTCCTCACGACTCAACACCACCCGCAGCAGGATCGGGGACAGGAAGGTGGTGCCGATCACCATCAGCAGGATGGCGGCTTCCAGGGCCGGGGTGAGCAGGCCGGCCTGGGTGCCGAGACCCAGGAAGATCAGCCCCACTTCTCCGCGGGGCATCATGCCCAGCCCCACCACCAGCCGGTTCGTTTTCTCCTTGCTCACGTAGGTCCAGCCCGCGGCCACCTTGCCGATGATCGCCACGACCAACAGGAAGGCCGCCATCACCAGTCCGGCCCGGTTGGAGGGATCCATCGGATTGAGCACCGACAGATCCATGCTCGTGCCGATCAGGACGAAGAAGATGGTGGCGAACAGCGACACCAGAGGCTTGACGGTCTCCTGGATCGCGTGGGTGTGGCGCGAGCCGCTCAGGATCAGACCGGCCGCGAAGGCCCCCAGGGCCGCCTCCAGTCCGATGGCCTGGGCGGCGAAGCAGCAGAGGCAGAGCACCACGAAGGAGGCCACCACCACCTCGCCGGGGGCCTTGAGCCGATCGAGCAGCCAGTCGAAGGCGGGGGCGGCGGTGCGGCTCAGGAAGAGGGAGGCGGACACGAACACGGCGGCCGCGAGCAGCAGCTTGATGATCGGGCCGAGCTCGAGGGAGCCCCCGCCGGCCACGGCCACCACCACGGCGAGGATCACGATGCCGAGGATGTCATCGAGAACGGCGGCGCCGATCACGGTCTGGCCCTCCCGGGTCTTGAGGTACTTCAACTCCCCGAAGACACTGGCCGTGATGCCGATGCTGGTGGCCGTCATGGCGGCGCCGGCGAACACCGCCGGGATCATCGGCACGTCGAAGAAATAGAGCAGTCCGAAGGTGCCCAGGGCAAAGGGCAGGGCCACGCCGGTGACGGCCACCGTGGTGGCCTGGGCACCCACCGCCACCAGTTCGTCCAGTTCGCTTTCCAGACCGGTGAGAAACAGCAGGGCGAACAGGCCGAGGGTGGCGACGGCCTGCAGGTTCGGGAAGGTCTCCATGTAGATCGCCTGCACCGCATCCGGGGGGAGATCGGCCAGGGATCCCACCGCCGCCGTGAACCAGTTGCTGAGATCGGCCCCCGTTTCGGGCGGCAGGATCAGGTGCAGCCCGGAGAGACCGATCAGGACCCCGGCGACCAGCTCACCGAGGATGGTGGGCAGCTGGAGCCGCACCATCAGCTCGGCCAGGCTGCGTGCGGCCAGGAAGATCAGCAGAAACCGTCCAACCCCGATCAGGGTTTCGGCCACCTCGCCGTTGTGGTTGCCGATCTCGAGCAGGAGGGTCGGGAAGGTCATGGATGCCTGGAAGGGTCCGGAACCGGAAGTTGGCGGTGACGTTAATGCCGATGGAGCCGCTCCATGGCGGTTGCTCCGCTCCGGGACCGCGCGGCGATCAGTGAATCCACATCGAGCGGCGTGGAACGGCCGGGCCCGCCAGGATCCCTCCTCCAACCGGGGCCCTGACCGGACCGGGTGGTTCGAGCGGTCGCCGGAGGGTCTCCGGGAGCACACCGGCGGCACTCAGGGCACCACAGGACCATGCCGGCACCCCCGAAACGCCATAGCGTGATGGCGAGATTCGATCCATCCCGGCAACGCCATGACCCTCAGCACCGAACGCTCCCTTGCCGGGGATGCCTTGGATCCGATCGATGAGGCCGAGCTGCGCCTGATCGACGCCTGGTGGCGCGCCGCCAACTATCTGGCCGTGGGGATGATCTATCTGCAGGGCAATCCCCTGCTGCGGGAACCCCTGCATCCCGATCAGATCAAGAATCGCCTGCTCGGCCACTGGGGCTCCAGTCCGGGGGAGTCCTTCATCTGGGCCCACGCCAACCGGCTGATCCGTCGCCATGACCTGGAGATGATCTACCTCTCCGGGCCCGGCCATGGGGCCCCGGGGGTGCTGGCTCCCACGTACCTCGATGGCAGCTACAGCGAGATCTATCCGGACAAATCCGAAGATCTGGTCGGTCTGACGCGCTTCTTCAAGCAGTTCTCCTTCCCCGGCCACATCGGCAGCCACTGCACCCCGGAGACCCCGGGCTCGATCCATGAGGGCGGCGAGCTCGGCTACGTCCTCTCCCATGCCTGCGGCGCCGTCTTCGACAATCCCGACCTGATCGCCCTGGCCTGCGTCGGGGACGGCGAGGCCGAAACCGGCCCCCTGGCCACCTCCTGGCACATCAACAAGTTCCTCAACCCCCGCAGCGACGGGGCCGTGCTGCCGGTCCTGCACCTCAACGGCTACAAGATCGCCAACCCCACCCTGCTGGCGCGGATCAGCCACCAGGAGCTCGAGAGTCTGATGCGGGGCTATGGCTGGACACCGCTGTTCGTGGAGGGCCATGACCCCGCCCGGATGCACCGGGCGATGGCCGAGGCGATGGAGGAGGCGGTGGGGCGGATCCAGACGATCCGACGCCAGGCACGCAGCGGTGCGGAACTGGTGCGGCCCGCCTGGCCCATGATCGTGCTGCGCTCCCCCAAGGGGTGGACCGGACCGACCCAGCTCAACGGCCACAAGCTGGAGGGTTTCTGGCGCTCCCACCAGGTTCCCCTGCCTGCCCCCCGCCAGGATCCCGAGCAGCTCCGCATGCTCGAGATCTGGCTGCGGAGCTACCGCCCCGAGGAGCTGTTCGACGCCAACGGCACCCTCCGTGCCGAGCTGAAGGCGCTCTCCCCCAGCGGCCAGCGGCGGATGGGATCAAGCCCCCACGCCAACGGCGGCCTGCTGCGCCGCAAGCTGCGCCTGCCGCCGATCGCCGACTACGCCGTGCCGGTGAGCCAACCGGGCCGGATTGAGGCGGAGAACACGGCCGCGCTCGGAGCCCTGCTGCGGGACAGCATCGCCCGCAATCCCGATTCGCTGCGCGTCTTCGGCCCCGACGAAACGGCCTCGAACCGGCTGCAGGCCATCTACGAGGTGAGCAAGAAAGTGTGGATGGAGGAGTTCCTGCCCGAGGACCTCGACGGCAGCGAGCTGGCCCGCGAGGGCCGGGTGGTGGAGATGCTCTCCGAGCACACCCTGGTGGGGATGATGGAGGGCTATCTGCTCACCGGCCGCTACGGCTTCTTCCACACCTATGAGGCGTTCGCCCATGTGATCGCCTCGATGTTCAACCAGCACGCCAAATGGCTGGAATCCTGCATCCACCACGCTTCCTGGCGGGCGCCGATCGGCCCCTGGAACTGCCTGATCTCCTCCACCGTCTGGCGGCAGGATCACAACGGCTTCACCCACCAGGACCCGGGCTTCATCGATCTGGCCGGCAACAAGAGTGGGGAGGTGGTGCGGGTCTACCTGCCCGCCGACGCCAATGCCCTGCTGGCTGTGGCGGAGGAGGCGTTCGTGGAGACGAATGTCTGCAACATCATTGTTTCCGACAAGCAGAAGCACCTGCAGTACCTGTCTCTGGAGGACGCGCGCCGGCATGTGGCCAAGGGCATCGGTCTGTGGGCCTGGGCCAGCAACGACCATCAGGGCGAATCCCCCGACGAACCGGATGTGGTGATGGCCTGCGCCGGGGACATCCCCACCAAGGAAACCCTGGCGGCGGTGGAGATCCTCAACCGGGAGATCCCCTCTTTGCGAATCCGGGTGATCAATGTGGTCAAGCTGTTCGCGTTGACGGAGCCCAGCGAGCATCCCCACGGCCTGTCGGATCGGGATTTCGACACCCTGTTCACCACAGACCGGCCGGTGATCTTCAACTTCCACGGCTATCCGTGGCTGATCCACCGGCTCACCTATCGCCGCACTAATCACCTGAATTTCCATGTACGCGGGTACAAGGAGAAGGGCAATATCAACACCCCGCTCGAGTTGGCGATGAACAACCAGATCGATCGCTTCAACCTGGTGATCGATGTGATCGACCGGGTCCCGGCCCTCGGCTCACGGGCCGCCCACGTCAAGGAACGCATGAAGGAAGCGATCCTGGCCAACCGTGACCATGCCCACACCCACGGGATGGATTCCCCTGACATCACTCATTGGCGCTGGGGCGCCAGTCAGACTGTCGGCAGCCAATGACCGGGTCGGCGGGCCGTTTCAGGCCCTCACCTCCACCCTCTCCGCTGTCCTCCACCCCCGCCGAACCCTGCGATGACCGAAGCCCCACCGCGCCAGCTCAGGCTGCCGACCCCGGGCTGCTATGCCGATCCGGACCGGAGCGGCCTCACGGCCGACGGGGTGTTCGACGGCATGACCGAGCACCTCTTCTACACGCTGGGCAAGCTGGCCCCCACCGCGAGCCGCCATGACCTCTACATGGCGCTCAGCTACGCCATCCGTGACCGGCTGATGACCCGCTACCTGGCGGGCATCGAAGCGATCTCGGCCAACCCGATCCGCGTGGTGGCCTATCTCTCGGCCGAATTCCTGATCGGCCCCCAGCTCAGCAACAACCTGCTGATGCTCGGCATCGAGGACGAGGCGGCCGAGGCGCTGAAACGCTTCGGCGTCGCCGGCCTTGAGGAGATTCTCGAAGTGGAGGAGGAGCCGGGCCTCGGCAACGGGGGGCTGGGCCGCCTGGCGGCCTGTTACCTGGAATCCCTGGCCAGCCTCGAAATCCCGGCCACCGGCTATGGCATCCGCTACGAATTCGGCATCTTCGACCAGCTGATCCGCGATGGCTGGCAGGTGGAGATCACCGACAAGTGGCTCAAGAGCGGCTGGCCCTGGGAGCTGCCCCACCCCGACCAGGCCTGCTTCGTGGGCTTCGGTGGCCGCACGGAGAGCTACCGCGACGTCCGGGGCCATTACCGGGTGCGCTGGATCCCCTCGGAGCACGCCATCGGCATTCCCCACGACGTTCCCGTGCTGGGCTACCGCGTCAACACCTGCGACCGGCTGCGGCTCTGGCGGGCCGAAGCCTCCGAGAGCTTCGATTTCTACGCCTTCAACATCGGTGACTACTACGGCGCCGTGGAGGAGAAAGTGGGCTCGGAAACCCTCTCCAAGGTTCTCTATCCCAACGACGGCACCGACGAGGGCCGGCGGCTGCGCCTGAAGCAGCAGCACTTCTTCGTGAGCTGCTCCCTGCAGGACATGCTGCGCAGTCTGGAACTGCGGGGTCTGCCGATCAGCGATTTCCCCGAGCACTGGGCGGTGCAGCTCAACGACACCCACCCGGCGATCGCCGTGGCCGAGCTGATGCGGCTGCTGATCGACGACAAGCTGCTCGGCTGGGACGCGGCCTGGGACATCACCACTCGCTCGCTTTCGTACACCAACCACACCCTGCTGCCGGAAGCCCTGGAGAAGTGGGGGCTGGCCCTGTTCGGCAGCCTGCTGCCGCGCCACCTGGAGTTGATCTACGAGATCAACCGCCGCTTCCTGCAGACGGTGCGGTTGAAGTTCCCCGGCAACGACCAGATTCTGCGGCGGGTCTCGATCATCGATGAAGCCGATCCCAAATCGGTGCGGATGGCCAACCTGGCCACCGTGGGCTGCCATCACATCAACGGCGTGGCGGCGCTGCACAGCGATCTGGTGCGCACCGAGCTGTTCCCCGACCTCGCCTCCCTCTGGCCCGAGAAGTTCACCAACGTCACCAATGGTGTGACCCCACGCCGCTGGATCGCCCTGGCCAACCCGTTGCTGCGCGGACTTCTCGATGAGACGATCGGCGCCGACTGGGTCCGCAACCTCGATGAGCTGCGGCGGCTGGAGGCCTTCCAGCACGACGCCTCCTTCCTGCAGCGCTGGGAACAGACCAAGCTCCAGGTGAAACGCCAGCTCGCCCAGTACATCCACCGCCAGAGCGGGCTTCTGGTGGATCCCGCCTCGATGTTCGACGTGCAGGTGAAACGGATCCATGAATACAAGCGGCAGCACCTCAACGCCCTGCAGGTGATCGCCCAGTACGTGCGGATCAAGACCGGCCAGGCCGATGGGCTTGCTCCGCGCACGGTGATCTTCGGGGGGAAGGCGGCGCCGGGTTATTACATGGCCAAGCTGATCATCCGCTTCCTGAACGGCATCGCCGAGACGATCAACGCCGACCCCGACATGGACGGACGCCTGCGGGTAGTCTTCCTGCAGGATTACAACGTGAAGCTCGGCCAGAGAGTGTATCCCGCCTCCGATCTCTCCGAGCAGATCTCCACCGCCGGCCTGGAGGCTTCCGGCACCGGCAACATGAAATTCGCCATGAACGGAGCGCTCACGATCGGCACCCTCGATGGAGCCAACGTGGAGATCCGGGAGCAGGTGGGAGCTGACAACTTCTTCCTGTTCGGCCACACCACCGACGGGATCAGCGCACTGCGGGAGCAGGGTTATCGGCCCTGGGAACTGATCCGCAGCATCCCGGAGCTGCCTGAGGTGCTGCGCCTGGTGGAGCAGGGGCATTTCAGCAACGGCGACGGCGATCTGTTCAAACCGCTGCTGGAGAACCTCACCGGCCGCGACGCTTACTACGTGTTCGCCGATTTCACCGATTATCTGCGCGCCCAGGCTGCGGTCAGCCAGGCCTGGGCCGACCGACCCACCTGGAATCGCATGTCGTTGCTGAACACGGCCCGCACCGGCTTCTTCTCTTCCGACCGCTCCATTCGCGACTACGCGGGGCGCATCTGGAAGGCGGAGCCGTTCCCGGTGACGATCAGCTGCGAGATCGACTGAGATGGCCGCAGCCCAGCGCCCTCTGCTGGTGCTCAACGTGGGTAGTTCCAGCCTCAAGGCCTGCGTGATCGATGGCCACGGCAGCCGTCTTTGGGAGGAGCAGCGGCCCTGGAGCCTGGATCAGCAGCCGGCTGAGGCGACGGGGCTGGCCGAGGCCCTGGCCCCCTGGCTCGATCGGCTGGAACTGGTGGCCCACCGGGTCGTGCACGGCGGGGAGCGCTTCACCGCTCCCAGGCGGATCGACGCCGAGGTGGAGCGCGGCCTGGGGGCCCTGGTGCCCCTGGCCCCGCTGCACAACCCTCCGGCGCTGGCCGTCATCCGCTGGCTGCGGCGCTGGCGACCGGAGTTGCCACAATGGGCCTGCTTCGACACCGGCTTCCACCGCACCCTGCCGGCCGAGGCCTTCACCTATGCCCTGCCGCCGGCCTGGCGCCGACAGGGGTTGCGGCGTTTCGGCTTCCACGGGCTCAACCATCAGCATGTCAGCGAAGTGGTGGCGGCCCGGCTGGATCCCCCCCCCGGGCTGAACCTGATCAGCGCCCACCTGGGAGCGGGCTGTTCGCTGGCGGCCATCCGGGACGGTCGCAGCCTGGACACCACGATGGGTTTCACTCCCCTGGAGGGGCTGGTGATGGCCAGCCGCAGCGGTTCTCTGGATCCGGGTCTGCTGCTGCACCTGCTCCGCCAGGGGGTGTCGGTGGACGCTCTCGAGACGGGTCTGCAGCGGGAGGGGGGCCTGAGGGGGCTCTCGGAGCTGTCCGGCGACATGCGGGAGCTCAGGCATGAGGCCGGACGGGGCCACGCCGGCGCCCAGCTGGCCCTGGCCGTGTTCCGCCACCGCTTGCTGCAGGGCATCGGAGCCATGGCGGCGAGCCTGGGGGGGCTCGACGTGCTCGCCCTCAGCGGAGGGATCGGCGCCAACGACAGCGCCCTGGAGCAGGAGCTGATCGAAGCGCTCGGCTGGCTGAAGCCCTTCACCTGCCTGCGCATCCCAGCCGATGAGGAGGGGATGATCGCCAGACTCTGCCGGCGGGCGCTCGCTGGGGGAGGGCCTGGAGGGTCCTAGCTCCGGTGGTCGGGCAGGTCGGGCGTCTGATGGAGCAGGCGGTTGAGACGCAGCCGATCGGCGTTGAGCGGATCGGGGGCCAGTTCACCGGCCAACTCCCGGAAGCTGCGCTCCACCTCCTCGGGCACCCGGACATCGAAGATGCGCTCCATCAGGGCCTCGATCGAAAACAGATGGGCGTTGATGTTCTCGAGGTCCCCGATCGCCTGCTGGAGCGGCTCATTCTCCGGATCAGTGCTGGATCCGCCACCGGGCTGGGCCGCAGCGGCGGGCTCCGCGGCAGAGGGTTCCGTCTCAGCATCCCCGTGGGCCTTCTGCAGCTCTTCCAGCACACGGCCCGCCAGAGTGCGGAACGACTGAAGGGCCGCCCAGTTGAGTTCCTGCTGCTGACGCAGGGTGGGATTTTCGCGGATCAATCGGTCGTGTTCCCGATAGAACCGTTGACAATCAGGGCATTGGCAGGGCTCTTCGGGCACCGCGCTCCCTTGGTTCCTCTGCGCCCATCATGGCATTGGATGTGAAGTGCCGCCGGGGAGAGGATCCTCTCCGCCGTCCCCCTGGAGAGCGGGAAGGGGGATCTCGATCGAACTGACCAGCTGGATCACGTCACGGAGCCGCATCGAATCGGCGAACCAGCCCATCGCCTGCTCCACATCGCCCCGGCGTTCCGCCTCGCCCGACTGGTCTTCGTGGGCTTCCGCCAGCAGGGCCAGCCAGCAGAGGCAGCGGGCCTGCACCACCGAGAGATCGATGTCGTCGGGCTGGCTGCGGGCGATGCGCTCACTCTCCTGCTGGACCAGCAACCTCAGGCGCAGATCGTGAAGCTGGGTCATGGAGACATCACGGCCAAACCCACGCTAGCGACGGAGGGGGAAGATGCCAGACCACTACAGGTAGTGGTCACTACCGGAGTCCTGGACGGATGGTACGGTCACTTCATGCGTCCCCTTCCCCCGTAGGTCATGCAGATGAGCGGGTGGAGCCCAGGCTCCCCGCATCCGAGCAAGACCACCGGGGCTGCCCCGGTGCCCCGAGCCTGGCTCCCCAGCACCGTTCCAGATGACGCAGACGTTGATCGATTCGACGCGACGCCCGCCGCCACGACGCGATCCAGGGCCGACGAACTGGTGGGGCCGTCCCCACCGGGAGATTCTCTCGGGGCTGGTGGTGGCCTTCGCGATGATCCCGGAGGCGATCGCCTTCTCCGGCATCGCTGGGGTGGCCCCGCAGGTGGGTCTGTTCGGCGCCTTCTGCCTGGCCGTGACCCTGGCCGTGGTGGGGGGACGCACCGCCATGATCACCTCGGCCACCGGCTCCACCGCCCTGCTGATGACGGGGCTGGTCCAGCAGGGGGACCTGCAGGGTCCGGGCCTGGGGCTGCAGTTCCTGCTGGCGGCCGGCCTGCTCACCGGTGTGCTGCAGATCGCCTGGGGATACCTGAGGCTGGCTCACCAGATGCGCTTCGTGCCCCAGCCGGTGATGGCCGGCTTCGTCAACGGCCTGGCGATCCTGATCCTGCTGGCCCAGCTCCCCCAGCTGGGGCTGGATGTGTTCCATCCGGAGACGGTGGTGGTCACGGCCGGTCAGCTGCCGGCGGTGTGGGGGCTGATGGCCCTGACCCTGGCGATCATCTATGCCCTGCCCCGTCTCACCCGGGCGGTGCCTTCGGCCCTGGTAGCCATCCTGGCCACCACGGGCCTCTCGATCGCCCTCGGGCTCGATCTCCCCACCGTCTCGAGCCTGGGCACCCTGCCCGTCGGGCTTCCCGGGTTCGCCCTGCCACAGGTGCCGTTCGATCTCGCCACCCTCGGGCTGATCCTGCCGACGGCGCTGGCGATCTCCCTGGTGGGTCTGATGGAAACATTCCTCACCCAGGACATCCTCGATGACCTGACCGACAGCACGACCCACAAGAACCGCGAGGCGCGGGGTCAGGGCATCGGCAACATCGTCAGCGCCCTGTTCGGCGGCATGGCCGGCTGCGCCCTGGTGGGGCAGTCGGTGATGAACATCAACAACGGCGCACGGGCCCGGCTCTCCACGCTGGTCTCGGGCGTCAGCCTGCTGGCGATGATCCTGCTGGCCGGGGAATGGGTGAACCGCATCCCGATGGCGACCCTGGTGGGGGTGATGGTGATGATCGCCCTTAACACGGCCAACCTCCGCTCGATCACCGATCTGCGGGTGGCGCCCCGAAGCGACAGCGCCGTCATGCTCACCACCGTGGTGCTCACGGTGACCACCCACAACCTGGCGATCGGCCTGCTCACCGGCGTGGCCCTGGCCGCCCTGCTGTTCAGCCGCAAGGTGGCCAAGGTGATCGCCGTCGACAGCTATCAGGAGAACCCCGGCCACCGGATCTACATCGTCCGGGGACAGCTGTTCTTCGTGAGTGCGATCTATTTCCGCCAGGGATTCGAACTGCATGAGCATCCGGCTCGGGTCACGATCGACATGGCCGAGGCCCATCTCTGGGATCAGAGCGGCGTGACAGTGCTTGATCAGGTGATCCGCCGTCTGCGGCTCGGGGGCAGCGTGGTGGAGGTGCTGAATCTCAATCCCGAGAGCGCCGATCTGTTCTCCCGCATCGGAGCGGCCCCGGAGGCCGGCGGACGCGGCGGAGCCGTGGGGGCGGGGCACTGATCCCACCGGGTCGCATCATGATGCTTGGATGGCAAGAACGGATTGGACTGTGTTGCATGGAGTGGCAGAAAGGCGCGTTCACCATTTCCTGCGATCCCGCCCGGATCAACCTGGATCTTGTCGTGGATTTTCTTGTTCAGTCCTACTGGGGCAGTGGCATGGAACGCAGCAAGATCCAGACATCCCTGCACCATTCATTAACGTTCAGCCTGCTCAAAGAAACGGATCAGATCGGCTTCGCACGGGTGATCAGCGATCGCTCGACCTTCGGCTATCTCACGGATGTCTTCGTGCTGCCGGAGCAGCAGGGTCAGGGTCTGGGCACATGGCTGATCGACTGTGTGTTCGCCCACCCGGACCTGCAGGGCTTCCGTCGCTGGATTCTGGCCACCAAGGATGCCGAATCCCTCTATGCGAGGTATGGATTCAGCCGTCGGGATGACTCCGGCATGCTGATGCAGAGATTCAACCCTGATGCCTATGCAGAGCCGGGCCAGGCGGACTGATCTCCCCTTCAGACTGGAGGGAGATCCTGACCGGCTTGAGCCGCCGCGGCCAGCCTCTGAGAAGCCTTTGGCAGTTTGTGAAGCAAGGGGCTGGCTTTTGCGCTGATTCTTCTGAGAATGGTCGATCCGCTGATTCCCCATGTGTTTCTCCGCCTCGGCCAGTTTCACGGCCGCCGCCGTACTGATGCCGATGGGGCTCTACAGCATCCAGATCGCCCGCTCCATTCCCCGGCGGGGCTATGGGCCCCTAGCGGCCATCCCCCTCTTCTTCGGGCTGCAGCAATTCGTCGAAGGGCTGGTCTGGACCGGCCTCGACAGCGGCCGCCTGGAACCCCTCACCACCGCCGCATCGGTGGGGTTCCTGTTCTTCGCCTACTGCTTCTGGATGATCTGGGTCCCCTGGTCGGCCTATGCGATCAGCGCGGCCAACGAACCACCCGCCCGCTCGAAGCGATTGCGCTGGGTCTGGATCATCGCCAGTGTGCTGGGAATCGGCTTTTTCCTGCCGGTTCTGATCCACCCACCGCTGGTGCAGCCCAATGTGTTCACCGATGGGCGCATCACCTATCAGGTCCAGACCGTGCTGCACAATTTCATCAACACCGAACCCCTCGGCCAGCTGCTCTACTGGGGCTTCATCGTGGCCCCACTGGTGGCCCTGCGGGACCCTGCGGTGAAGCTGTTCGGCATCTTGATCTTCGTGTCGATCTTTCTCACCTGGTTCACCTACAGCCAGGCGTTCAACTCCGTCTGGTGCTTTTACTGCGCCATTCTTTCCATCGTGGTGATCTGGATCGTGAACCGCCCCGCACTCCGTGATGCCTGAGCAGCTTCTCGTCCAGCTCGCCAACCAGCTGCAGCGGGCCCATCTGGAGGTGGGGCTGATCCTGCTGGTGGGGCTGTCCATCTCCCTGTCCCAGGTGTTCGCCCTGTTGGCCAACCGCATGACACCCCGCCAGATCGCCCTGCAGCTGGTGCTGACCGTGCTGCTGCTCGCCCTGGCCCTGCTGATCGTGGGCCTGGTGGACATGCTGCTGCTCGCGGCGTTCAGCAGTCGCCCGGTGCCGCCCACTGCCTTCCTCAGCCATCTGGGCTCCGCCCTGCTGCCCGGCCTCTTCTACGTGTTGGCGGCCGCTCCGTTCATCGGGGATCTCATCGCCGTGGCCATCTGGGCCCTGATCCAGCTCAATGTGGTGCTGCTGCTGCACAGCCTCTTCGCGGTCCCCTATCGGGAGGCGCTGCTGCTCGCGACGCCCGGCTACGTGCTGGGCCTGGTGGTGGTGGCGATCCTGTTCGGCCAGAGTTGGCATGCCGGTTACCGCCGGCTTGTCGCCGATCTCGATGGCTGAACCGGGTCACCCTGCCGCCATGGCGGCCCCGACCGCGGGCGCGATCCGCAGCCTGCAGCGCAGCCATCGCCTCGCCCAGCGCGGCCTGGTGGTGGTGCTGCTCATGGTGGCGCTGTGGGTGTCGCTGAGCCTGGGGGTGCTCCTGCCGGCGCTGGACGCGGTGTTCAAGCTGGCGGACCTCCGCCTGCTCGCCAGCGTGAGCGGCATCCTGCTGCTGCTGTTGATCCCCACCGCGGGCATCTATTCGCTGATCGGGCAGTACGCCTTCTGGGAGGGCTGGCTGAAGGACCTGCCCCGGCCCGCCGAACTCTTTCCCGCCAGCGCCGCTCCGGCCCGGGTGGCGCTGCCCGCCGGCGTCCCGAGCCGCTTCCTCGTCTACCTCGACGGCATCCATCAGGTGGAGCGGGACCATCCGCCGCGGGTGCTGCGCCTGCTCGAGGAGATCGAACGGGGCCTCGATCCCCACACGGTGCTGATGAAGGGGCTGGAGTCGTACACCGTGCTGCCGGTGAAGCTGGCGGAAGACCGGGGCAGTGCCTGGCTCTGGCGCCGGTTGTTCGCCCTGCAGGAGGAGCACCCCCGCCCCTGGATCCGCTTCCTCGCCGCCTTCCTCGTGCAGGCCAACAACGTGATCAAGGTGGGGATCTCCTCCGACCGGCGCTACGGGCCGATCGCCAACTATCTGCTGGCGCTCAAGATCGTTCACAGCCTGCGGCCGCTCGGCTTCGTCATCGGCTCCCAGCAGCAGGTGGTGCTGCTGGGCTACAGCGGCGGCGGCGAGATGGCGATGGGGGTGGCCGACTATCTCCAGCAGCTCTGTCGGGGCCCGATCCGCATCCTCACCTTCTGCGGCGTCTTCAGCGGCAATCAACAGCTCGCCCGCGTCGAGGCGATCCAACTGGTGGTGGGCAGCCGTGATCCGGTGGCCGCCTTCGGCCGCCTCGCCTATCCCGGCCGCCTGCCCCTGCTGCCGCTCTCCCTCTGGAACCAGGCCCGGCGCCGCGGCCAGGTGTCGCAGCAGCGGCTGGTGGGCATGGGCCACAACGGCGAGCACGGCCCCTTCTCCGACCGCTTCCGCTCTGCCCTGGCCCGCTGCCTGCTGGATCTGATCGGTTCGCCGCCGCCCCGCCGCCGCGGCCCGGCGCTCAACCGGCGCGGCTGAGCTGGAAGGGGCTGGAGGCGGGCGCGCTGCTGCGGATCCGCCCGGCCGCCTCAGCTGCCGCGTCCTTCCCCAGGATGGAGAGATCCAGCGGGAGGGCCTCAAGGGCCCGGTCGTGGCGCTCCAGGGCCCGCTGGTGGCCCTCGCTCCAGCGCCCGGCACCCACCTGCTGGCGGAGGCGCTTGCCACTGCGGCGCAGCCGCTCTCGCCAGATCCCGCTCAACAGAATCGGGAAGAGGGAACAGCGGCCGCGCATGGCCTGCTGCAGCAGCGCCGTGCTGTCGATGCAGAAGCCGAGGCTGCCGTAGCCGCCCACAGGCAGTCTCAGCTCAGCGGCGGTGACGTTGTGCAGCAGGGCCACCACCTCGCACAGATCGAGCAGCTCCAGCAGCTCCTCAGCGTCGAAGGGGGCGTCGAAGTAACGCACCGTGCCGTTGCAGCGGTCGTTCTGCCAGGGACGGTGCAGGTCGTTGAGGCCCTCCCAGCCACACAGCCCCTCGGTGCCCTGGTAGTACTGCAGCACCAGGGACGCCGACGCCGGTTGCCCGGGCGGTGCCAGCTCCAACTCCAGGCAGCTGTGGGGCAGAAGCATGCGCCGTTCCTGCCGATCGGCCCCAGGAGCCCCCGCCGGCTCGAGCAGGCCGGTGCGCAGCGGCAGAGCCAGGGGCACCTGGGCCCAGCCGCCGTTGGGCAGCGGCAGGCTGGCACCCATCCCGAAGCTGGCGACGCTGCTGCGCAGGCGGGCCCGCACCCTCCAGCCCAGGCCCTGCAGCGCCACCACCAGCAACCGGCCCGATCCGCTGCTCTCCAGGATCCAGGGTCGCTCGCTGATCAGATTCGCCGCCAGGCGGTTGAACACCTGGGCCAGCAGGGCATTGCGGCGCCGGCAGGGCTCACTCTGCAGGAACGGCAGCCCGGTGTTGCGAAAGCGCAGGCCGCCGCCCGGGGGGATGGGGCGATCGGTGGGGGGAGCCTCAGGAGTGTCTGGCGGCGGCGCCGCCACCAGGGCGGCGATCGTGCCGGGCAGCGGCAGGGTCGCGCCGCCCCAGCCCAGCGTCTCGGCGCTCCAGCGCTCCAGCGCCGAGGGCCCCCGCCCCTGGCCGGGCATCAGGCCGGGCAGTTCGTCCACCAGGGCGTGAAGCAGGGCCGGGCTGAGCAGCTGTGCCTCCAGCAGGTCCACCAGGCTGCGCAAGCGCGCGGGAACCTGGGCGGGAGCCAGCCGCCAGTGGGGCGGCAGCAGCCAGAGGAGCGGCAGCTGGATGCGGTGGTGGAGGGAACGCCCCAGGCCCTTGAGGAGGTCTTCGCGGCTGATGCCCCGCCGCAGCACGGTCTGACGCAGCGCCTCATCCAGGCAGACCAGGGGAACCGGCGAGGGCCAGGCCGGATCGAGGGCCAGGGGATCGGACTCCAGGCTTGCCAACGACCGTGTGACCCCCAGGGTTGCGTGCCGACCTTCCAGCATGCCGGCCCCCCTTCGCCGCCGGCAGCCCGGTGGCATGCTCCAATTTCATCGCCCGCCTGCGCCATGCCGCCATGGACCGTCGCCACTGGGGGTTGCTGCTTGCCGCCCTGGCCTGCCTGGCGGGGCTGGTGCTCTGGATCGGCGAAATCGACCTGGTGCTGGAGGAGTCCGTCCCCCCAGCCCCTGCCGCTCCACCGGCTCCCGCCGCCGGGCCCTGAGCTGAGCCCGTAGGGGGACATTCCAGAAAGGATGGACCCTGACCGGTCGGTTTCGGTCTCCCCGAGGCTTGGACTCCTCAGAGTCCGGTTCCGGCCAGCAGCGCCGTGCGGAAGGCCGCGGCATCCAGGATCGGTGTGTTGTGGTCGAGGTCGGCAACTACCACCAGCTCCGCCACGCCCGGCCGGAAGGCGCGGTGCAGGGCCCGGGCCCGGGCCACCGGCACCACCGCATCGAACTGGGCCGCCACGATCGTGGTGGGGGCTTGCACCAGGGGGGCCTCGGCCGCCGCCTCCCAGCGGTCGCGCAGCAGCAGGTCCACCGGCAGCCAGGGCATGGCGCCGTGGGCCACCGCCAGCAGGCTGTCGAACGGCACCAGCAGCACCAGCCGCTGCACCGGCTGGGTGGCGGCCAGGTGCACGGCGGGTCCGGTGCCCAGGCTCCGGCCCACCACGCTCACGGCGCTGTGGCGCCTCGCCACCTCGGCGTAGAGGGCCTGGGCATCGGCGCGCAGGGCCGCTTCGCTGGGGCGGCCCTCACTGCCGCCATAGCCGCGGTAGTGGAGCAGGTAGAGGGCGGTGTCCGGCAGCAGGGCGGCCAGCTCGGCGCGGGTGAGCGACACGTCCTCGGCATTGCCGCCGAAGTAGATCAGCGCCTCTGGGCCGGGGTGGGGCCGATGGGCCACCAGCACCCGTTTGCCCTCCACCGGCAGCTCCAGCTGAGCGGTGGGGTCGGCGGCGGGCCGGGGGATGTAGATGAAGGAGCGCTGGGCCACGGCCATCAGCAGGCAGATCCCGCCGTAGCCCAGCGCCAACCAGCCGGCCCAGCCCAGCCAGCGCGCCACGGTCATCGGCCCTGATGCTCAGCCGCGGAGGCTGGGCTCCTGAGGGGAGGACGATCCAGTTCAACCACCAGCACGACTCCCCAGAATGGCGGCTCACCGCTCCCCCCGGCCCGGATCGCTCCACCGACTGCCACCGCCGGCGGGACCTGGGCGCGCAGCCTGAGCAGGGCCGGATTCCGGGGGGGGGGGGGGAGCGGGCCAGATCGGCGCCACAGCAACGGGCTAAGCCAAGGCATTTCACCCTATTGATTCAGGAGATACTCAACCCTGGAGATGATTCGCTTCGGCGGTCCACTCCAGGGTTGGCCATGGTCAGCGAATGGCCACAGTGAAGGCCACGGGTGAGCACTCCGGACTGCAAAAATTGGATCCGCCAGAATGAGCGAAGCCCTTCGGTGCCCCTTCCCCCGATCAAGCAACTGCTCCGGGTGGGAGCAGGGTGCGCTGCTGCCCTGGCTGTGGGGGCTAGCAGGCCCGCCGGGGCCATTCAGTATGTGTTCACCGGAACCACATCTGGAGCCACCTTCATCGACGATTCGGGGCCTAGCTTCAACGGCACCATTTCCGGGTCGTTCAACTTCACGAACCCAGGGGGAAATAATCCAACATTCACAGACATTTCCGTGACCGCCGTCTGTTTCGAAGGGGCTAGCGGCCAAAGCGACCCATGTGATTTTTTCGGCCCAGAAACTGGAAGCAGGGAAAATACGACGACCTTCACAAATGTCATCTTCTACAACGGAACCAATACCCTCACATTCAATAACAATCCAACAGGCAACGTGGATGTGCTTCAGATCACTTTTTCTGGCGGAGCCCTCACCGATTCCGTCGGCACAAGGCCTCTTACGGGAGGGTTCTATTGCAGCGCCAGTACTCCCACCTCGGGCCTGAACGCTGGTCAGAATTGCGGTGGGGGCGAACAAGCGATCTTCACCTCCATCACCGGATCCTTGGTTGCCGTTCCTTCCCCTGTCTCCGGACTGGCTCTGCTGCCGGTTGTCGGTCTGGGTGTCCTCCGCCGGCGCTACCGAAGGCCGACTGCCGCACGATCTCCCTCCAAAGCCCGCTGAAGCGTCGGCTCCGCGCTGCGATCGGATCCACTGCCGGGTGGGTCGGGAAGCGCCGAACGGCCCCGGATGGGCGCGGCCCTCGGAAGGCGGGCCAGGGAAGAACGGGGCTGGCGGGACTCGAACCCACGACCTACGGTTTAGGAAACCGTCGCTCTATCCGGCTGAGCTACAGCCCCCGAGGCAGCCATTATCGGCATGGACCGGCCCCCCGGGAGCATGGACCGCCCCCCTGCCTAGAGTCAGGGACGAAAGCAGGCGAGGTGGTCGCGATCGGAGGGGCGGACGGTCTTCGGACCTCCAACGGCTCCGGTTGAGGAAAGTCCGGGCTCCCCAATGGCCAGGCCTGCTGGGTAACGCCCAGTGCGGGCGACCGTGAGGACAGTGCCACAGAAACACACCGCCGATGGCGCCGGGTTCGCCGGGCGCACAGGCAAGGGTGCAAGGGTGCGGTAAGAGCGCACCAGCAGCATCGAGAGGTGCTGGCTCGGTAAACCCCGGCTGGGAGCAAGGCCCAGGGACAACGGTTGGCCATGACACCCGTCCCGACACCAGCGCGCCGCTCGAGGCCGTCGGTAACGGCGGTCCCAGACAGATGATCACCCCGGGTCGCCATGGCGACCCGGAACAGAACCCGGCTTACGTCCTGCTTTCACCCCTTCTGCCGCCGTGCCCCTGAGCCACGACCGCCGCCACCGGCTGCTCGAGTTCCTGGCCCGTCTGGAACTGGGGCCGAGCCTGCCCGCCGATCTCGACCTGGCGCCGATCGAGGAGGCCCTCACCCACAGCTCCGCCGGCCGGCCCAGCAACCACGAGCGTCTCGAGTTCCTCGGCGATGCCGTGCTGCGGCTGGCCGCCTCCGATTATCTGGAGCGTCACCATGGTCCGCTCAACGTCGGGGAACGCTCGGCCCTGCGCGCCCAGCTGGTGAGCGACCGCTGGCTGGCGGAGCTCGGGGAGTGCTGCGGCATCGAAGCGATGCTCCATCTGGGCCCGATCGCCGCCGCCGACCGGGCGGCCCGTCGCACGATCCGCGCCGAGGCGATCGAAGCCTTGGCCGGCGCGCTCTACGAGGCCTCCGGCAGCCTGGAGCCGGTGCGGCACTGGCTCACCCCCCACTGGCAGCGCAGCGCCGACGAACTGCTGGCCGACCCCTTCCGCCACAACTGGAAGACCGGCCTGCAGGAATGGAGCCAGGCCGCCGGCCTGGGGTTGCCCTCCTACCGGTGCGAGGAACGCAGCCACCGCCACGGGGATCCCCGCCGCTTCCAGAGCTGGGTGGTGCTGGGCGGCACGGCGATCGGAGAAGGCTGGGGGCCGTCCCGGCGCGAGGCTGAACAGCAGGCGGCCCGGGCCGCCCTTGCCGGTGGGGCGGTCTGTCTCAGGCCGGCTCCAGGGTCGCCAGAGGCATCGTGACCAGCTTGTCCCAGTTGCCCCCTTCGAACAGCACCGCCGCCCGGCTGCCGCTGATGCGCTGCACGAAGCCGCGGTAGCCGTTGTAGATCGAGCGAGCGTCGCGCACGACGACCGTGGTCCCGGGCAGGATCGGCAGGGCCGCTTCAGCAACCGCTGGAGATGCGTCAGGTGAAGCCATCGATCGCCCGGTCTTGGTGGGCTCCATTATCGAGCCGAAGGGCAGCATGGTGGGGCGGATGCGGAGCGACGAAACGGCATGGTGACCAGGCAGGGGACCAGGCAGGACGACCCGGAGGCGTTGCTGCTGGTGGGCCGGGTGGTGGCGGCCCAGGGACTCCGGGGCGAGCTGCGGGTCGTTCCCCGCAGCGACTTCCCCGAACGCTTCACCCGCCCCGGCCCCCGCTGGCTGCGCCGGGCGGACGAGCCGGCCCGGCCGGTGACGCTGCTCAGCGGGCGCCAGCTGCCGGGCCGGGAGCTGTTCGTGCTGCGACTGGAGGGGGTGGACAGCCGCCAGGCCGCCGAAGCCCTCGTGCAGCAGGACCTGCTGGTGGCCGCCGGCGACCGCCCCAGCCTGGAGGAGGGCGCCTTCCACCTGCTGGACCTGGAGGGCCTTGAGGTGCGCCTGGCGCCGGCGGGGGTGCCGATCGGCACGGTGGTGGATCTGATTCATGCCGGCAACGACCTGCTGGAGGTGGAGCTGCTAGCGCCGGCCGGCCGCCGGGTGCTGATTCCGTTCGTGATGCCGATCGTGCCGCGGGTCGACATCGCCGCCGGCTGGCTGGAGATCACGCCACCGGCCGGCCTGCTGGATCCCTGAGCCGTACGAACGGACCCGAACAGACCCGGACGGACCGGATCGGCCAATCCCCATACGATTGCCTCAGATCCTTCCTGGTCCCCCATGAGCCCAGCCACGCCCCTGGTGCCCGTGATTCTCTGCGGCGGCACCGGCACCC